>CAZRSA010000005.1:0-47619 GCA_964602525.1 uncultured Woeseiaceae bacterium | reverse complement strand
TCGGGTGGGAGATGTAGCGCGACACCAGGCCGTACACCGAGCGGTAGAACTGGGCGCGGAACAGATCCGGCAGCGAGCCGGACATGGAGCCGAAGGAGTCGAAAGACACGGCCATCAGCTCGTCGAAGCCGATGTCGTAGAGCTTCGCACTGGCGGCCAGGAACCGCTCGAAACCCGCCACGTCGGCCGGGTTGAAGCGGGCGATCTCGCGCTTCATCGCCTCGTCGTCGCCGCTGTAATCGAAGTGGTCGCCGTCGGCGAAGCGAATGCGGTAGTAGGGGTCCATCGGCACGACGGTCACGTCGTCCTCCAGCCGCCGGCCCGCCAGCTGCCACAGTTCCTCCAGCAGGAACGGCGCCGTGATGATGGTGGGCCCCGCATCGAAGGTGTAGCCGTCCTGGCGAAATACGTAGGCGCGGCCGCCGGGGGCGTCCAGTTTCTCGAAAACGCGTACGCGGTAGCCCCGTGCGCCCAGGCGCACGGCGGCGGCCAGGCCGCCGAAGCCCGAACCGATGACGACCGCGGTCGCTCGACCGCCCGATGCACGTTGACCAGATGCAGGGGCGTTCACTCGACCTTCTGCCGTGACCATCGGCGTGCCAGATCCGCCGAATGAAAGACCAGGGCGCACAGCAGCCAGACGGTGATCCACTGCCAGCCGCCGTCGGTGAGCGCGGCCCGCAGCGCGAGGGCGAGACTGCCGCCGGCGCCGGCGTTCAGAAAAGCGGGCAGCGGGGCGACGCCGCGCCCGGTGCGTCGGTGCAAGAGCGCCAGCAGGAAGACCTCGGCCACCAGCACCGCCAGGACGATGTCGACGATGCGGCCGGATTCGATCAACGCCTGCAAGTGCTTCTCCTCCGCCGTAGCGCCGTACGACTCCGCTGCATGCCCGCTCCTCACCCCGCGCGAAAGGGCAAGAGAATAGCGGACCCGCCTGCCGCGTGGAATCTCGGTTTCCCGCCTCTCCGATTCAGCCGGCGTTCAGCGCCCCCGCGCTTCAATGCACCCGTGGCGGCAGCAATGCCGGGAGCAAGGAGACGGACATGGAACGCAGAACTCGAACGACCGCGGCAGCACCCCGGGCCCGGCCCGCCTGGCCCTTCCGCTGGTTGCTCCCGCTGGTGGCGGCGACAGCGCTGACGGTGGCGGCCGGTGCCATGGCGGCGAGCCCGGACGGCCCGGACAACAAGACCCGCACTGCCGACGGTTTCGCCGCCGAGCGCGGCGACAGTGAGCGCCGCCCCGCCGCCGCATTGCAGGACTTCGAGCGTTCCGACCGGATGTCCGCCAGCGGCAAGGCGGCACCGTTGCCCGCCAAGCAGCGCGCCGCCTCGTGCTGCGGATTCCGCGTCTACGACGCGCACACCCGGCTCTTCGACGACCTGGATCGGGACGGCTACTATACCTGGCTGCAGGTGACCTTCGACGTGGACACGGACTACCGCGAGGCGGAGGTCTACGCCGACATCTGGCTGCGCGAACCGGGCGGCGACTACGTGCTGATCCACGAGACGGAGGTCTTCACCATTCGGGGCTCGTCGACCAGCGACGACTACGAGGTGGACGCGGAACTGGTGGCCGGCTTCCCGCCCGACCTCTACGACGTGCTCATCGAAGTGTACGACGTCCGGGACCACCGCTTCGTTGCCGACTTCGGCGCGATGGACTCGCCGGATCTCGGCCTGCTGCCGCTGGAGGACATCTCGTTCGACGGTGATCTCCCTCCGCCCGTCGTTCATTCGGATGGCGGCGGCGGCGCCGGGTCTTTCTCGCTGGCGGCGCTCGGCCTGCTCGCCGGCCTCGGCCTGTGGCGCCGACGGCGTCACAGTTCCGCGCGCGCCACGGACGGCCGATACCGCCGGTGAGAAACCGGTCACAGCCCGGCTTCCGGTCGCTGGTTTCAATGGCGCTTGTTTGCCACGGAGCCGGCCGGAGACCATGCCCGACGCCGACATCATCCCCTTCCCGCTGGACAGGCGGCGCCCGATCGGCTGCCCCCAGTGCGGCACCTGCAGCGACGTCCAGCCGGTGGGCAGGCTGACCTGGGCCTGGTGTGAGCGCCACGCCGTCCGCTGGGTGGTCGCCGACCGTGGGGAACCCGGTCCCGCGGCATTCGACCGGCGCCGTCTGCGCCGCATGGTGGAATTCCTGGCCGGCTTCACCGAAGTCTCCATCAGCTGACGAGCGCACCGGCGCCAGCGAAACCCTGATCCGATAAGGGCTTTTCCCGATGACGGCCCCGCGATGGCTGCGGCTACCATGGTTCGTGCGGCGCGCGCCTCGAGGGCCTGCGCGCCGGCCCGGCCGCGGCATCGGAACTGCAGGAGGTCAGGGCGATGCAGAAGAAGTCTCCTGTCTCCGGACGCGAGACGAGTGTGACGAGCGCGATGGATCACGTGCTGGAGGCCGAGCAGGCCGTCCGTGATGCCATCCGCGCCGGCGAGCGCCGTGGCGCCGCCATCATCGCCGAGGCCAACGAGCAGATCCGGAGTATCGAGCAGCGTGCTGCAGAACGGATACGGCGTGCGCACGAGCTGTGCGCCGATGCCGTGCGCCGGGAGACTCGCCTGGCCGAGGAGCACGGGCCGGCAGACGACACGCCTGTCGAACTCGATGACGACGAACGTGAACGGGTGCGCCGGGCGGCGGATCGCCTGGCCGCGCGCCTGTGCGGTGAACACGATGACGAACGGCGCGGGCTTTAGCTATGTACAGGCACGCATACAGGCGCGCCATGGCCGGCGCCCGGACGAGTCCGACTGGAGCCGGCTCGAATCCTGCGACTCCGCCCACGCCTACCTGGAAGCCGCTCGCACCGGCGTGTTCGCGGCCTGGGCGGAGGAGCTGACGGCCGAGCAGGACATCCACCGCGTCGAGGCAGCGATCCGCCGCGCATGGCGCGGCTACCTGGACCGGGTGGCCTCGTGGTCGCCGGAGCCCTGGTGCGGCGCCATCGAATGGTGCGGCCGTCTGCCGGATCTGCCCGCGCATGCCCACGTGGCGACCACGGGAGAGCGGCCTGCCTGGCTGCCGGAACAGGACGAGGCCGACGGCGCCACGCCGGAGACGCTCGACGCGTGGCGCGACGCCTGGCACGCCCGGATGCCGTCGGCGAACGCCGCGGCGCGGGACGGCATCCGGTCGCTGGAGGCGGCGGTGGAGGACTGGGTCTCGGCGAACCGGGACGCGGAACGGGCCTCGGTTTCGCGCTCGGCGACCCTGCGCGAGACGTTCGAGCGGCGCGTAATCACCGTGTTCCGCCGCCATGCGCTGGATGCGGCGGCGGTGTTTGCCCACCTGGGGCTGACGGCGCTGGACCTGCAGCGT
The DNA here is from genome assembly GCA_964602525.1 of uncultured Woeseiaceae bacterium. GTDB lineage: Bacteria > Pseudomonadota > Gammaproteobacteria > Steroidobacterales > Woeseiaceae > Lentisalinibacter. The sequence continues at coordinate 44,292 of CAZRSA010000005.1, read as the reverse complement.
TTTCGCGGCGGCCTGTTGCGCAGACAGGCATTGTCGGGACGAGGGGTGGCGGGAGCCCCTGTATGATCCTCCGCTCCCGGCCCGCACGCTGGTTCGAGGTACTCACGCCGCGTGCCGAGGCCACCGCCGCACTGAAGGCCCTGGCGGACACGGGCGCGGTGGAACTGCAGTCCCGCAGCACCAGCACCGAGAGTATCGCCACCCCCGCGTTGCAGGCCGTGCTGGCCGAATACCGGGAGCTCGCGCGCAGTTACCGCAGCTACTGGCCCGAGCCGCCGCCGGCAACGCCGGACCTGGATCCCGAACGCGCCGAGGCCTCGCTGGCGGTGCTGCGGGCCTGGGCCGAAGATGCCAGGCCCGTCATCGCGCGCCTCGAGGAACTCGCCCCGGAGCGCCGCAGGCTCCAATGCCTGCAGCACCTGCTGGAAGGCGCGCCGGAGGCGCTGCCCAACCCGGCGCGGCTGGCTGCGGCAGGGCCCACCATAGGCTGCGGGTTGTTCCGCGTGCCGGCCGGGACCTGGCCGGAGGCCATACCCGCCGGCGTGATCGTGCAGCGCCTGGTGCTGGACGACGACTGCTATCTGCTGGCCGTGGGGCCGCGCAGCGAATACGAGTCGCTGGCCAGCGCTCTGACCGGGCTGAAGGCCGAAGCGGTGCCGTTCCCCGAGGACATCCCGGAAGAACCCGGAGCCGCACTCGGGGGCGTGCATGACCGCCTGGCCGGGGCCGGGCGCGAAGAGCAGCGGCTGCGTGACCGGCTGCAGGCGCTGAACGAAGAGCACGGCATCGCCGGGATCGTCGGCTCGTTCGAACTGCTCGACTGGATGGCCCATCACGTGCCGCGTTTTCCGAGCAGCGAGAGCTTCGCCTGGATCACCGGCTGGACCAGTGATACCGACGGCGAGAGCATATACGGCGCGCTGGACGAGGCGGACATCCGTTACCTGATGCGTTTCTGCGAGCCGCCCGAGGGCTATCCCGTCCCCATGCTGCTTCGTAATCCGCGCTGGGCCCGGCCGTTCGAGTTCTTCGCGCGCCAGCTCGGTACCCCCGGCGGCGAGGAGACGGACCCCAGCATGATCGTCGCCGTGCTGGCGCCGCTGATGTTCGGCTTCATGTTCGGCGACGTGGGTCACGGCGCCGTGCTGTTCGTCGCCGGGCTCTTCCTCTACCGCAAGATCCCCCAGCTCGGCATCCTCATCCCGGGCGGCATCGCCTCGATGGGCTTCGGCGTGCTGTTCGGCAGCCTCTTCGCCCGCGAGGACCTGATACCCGCGCTGTGGCTGCATCCGCTGGAGCATCCGCTGACCGTCCTGGGGACCTCCCTCGCCTTCGGCATCGTGGTGCTCCTGCTGGGCCTGGTACTGGACGCCGTGCAGTGGCGCTGGATGGGGCAGTGGGCTCTCTGGTGGCGCCGCCGTGTGGGGCTGATGGTCGCCTTCCTCGCAATCGTGGCGAGCTTCTTCGACGTCCGCTTCCTTTATGCGGCCGTCGCCGGTTTCCTGTGGTACGTCTTCGGCGAAGCTTTCGACAGCCCCGAGGAGCGCACGCCCGCGGCGCTGGGTCAGGCGGCCGGCGAGTTCGTGGAGTCGCTGTTCCAGCTGGCCGTGAACACCGTCTCGTTCGTGCGCATCGGCGCCTTTGCGCTGGCCCACGCAGGGCTCGGCGTCGCGGTGGTCGGCATGTCCGAGGCCCCCGGCAGCGTGACCGGCATGCTGATCGTGCTGGCGCTGGGCAACCTGCTCATCATCGTGCTGGAGGGCCTGATCGTCGGCATCCAGACCACCCGGCTGTTGCTGTTCGAGTTCTTCATCCGCTTCCTGAAGGCGACCGGCCGCCCGTTCCGGCCGCTGCCGACGCCGGAGATACGCACACCCACCAAGGGGAGTAAAGCATGACGAAAATGAAGATGGTCCTGGCCGGTTTGATCGGCCTCGCGCTGATCACCGTCACCCTGAGCACGTTCATGATGATCACCAGCATGCCGCTGCTCGCGGTCGAGGAAGGCGCGGCTGCTGCCGGCCTCGGCGAGGGCGCCATACGCTGGGGTTTCGCGGCAGCCGCCGCGGCCGCGGCCCTGTCGGCCGCCGCGGGCGGTTACGCCGTGGCCAAAGTGGGCAGTGCCGCCGTCGGCGCCCTCGCCGAAAAGCCGGAGCTGTTCGGCCGCATCATCATCCTGGTGGGCCTGGCCGAGGGCATCGCCATCTACGGCCTGATCGTCGCCATCCTCATCCTCAACCGACTCGGCTGAAGTGCTCGACGCGGTCTTCATCGGCGACGAGGTCACTGGCGCGGGTTACCGCCTGGCCGGTCTGCGCACGGTCACCGCCGATGCGGATTCGGCAGCCGACGCGTTGGCCACAGCCCGGGAGGAAGCGGTGCTGGTGCTGATCGGCGCGGGCAGCGCCGCCGGTATCGACGGCGACGAGCTGGAACGTGTGCAGCGTGCGGGCGCGCCACCGGTCGTGGTCGTGCCGGACGCGCAGGGCGGCGAACCCCCCGACCTCGCCGCCACCATCAACAGGGCATTCGGGCTGGAGCAATGAACGAGGCAGGCGGCATCGTCGACAGGCAGGTCGAGAGCATGGTCAGGCTGCTGCGGCGCTACGAGGCTGCCGAGATCGACAAGGTCCTCGAGCGCGCCTACGCCACGGCCCGCGAGAGGCTGCACGCGGCCCGGCGCGACGCGCGGCAGCGGGTACACGAGGCATTCGAGGAATTGCGCGGCGAGATGGATGCCGCCATCACCCGGGTGCGCGCCGGTGATCAGGCCAGGGCGCGCCGGCGGGAGCTGGACAAGGCCGCCCTGGTGCTGGCGGCCGGCAGGGACTGCCTGGACGAGGCCCTGCGCAGGCGCTGGCAGCAGGCGGAGTCGCGGGATGCCTGGACGTCCTCTCTGCTGGAGCAGGCGGCGGCCGTGTTGCCACCCGGGGCCTGGCAGGTGGAGTATGCGCAGGGCTGGCCCGAGGAAGAGCGCCAGGCCTTCGCCGCCCGGCTCGCCGAGGCGGCCGGTGAGGCGGCATGCCTGACCGGTCGCGACGATATCGGGGCGGGTCTACGCATCGGCATCGACGGGGCGAGCCTGGACGGCACGCTGCAAGGCCTGATGGACCGGGGTTCCGAGCTCGGGGCCCAGCTGCTCGCGGAGTACTACCGGCTGCGCGACCACGAGGAACCGGCCCGCGGAGGAACGTCATGAGCGTCGCCACCATCCAGTGGATCGGCGGGCCGGTGCTGCGCGCCCGCATGGAGCACCCGTTCCACGTGCAGGAGGCCATCCACGTGGGTACCCGCAAGTTGCTCGGGGAGGTCATCCAGCTGCAGGGCGACGTGCTGACCGCCCAGGTCTACGAGCGCACCTCCGGGCTGAAACCGGGGGACCGCATCCAGGGTACGGGCCGGGCCCTCAGCGTCGGCCTCGGGCCGCACCTGCTGGGGCAGATCTTCGACGGCCTGCTGCGGCCCCTCGGCGGCGAGGACGAGCTGTTCGTACGCGCGGGCATGATCGCCCAGGGTGCGGAGACCCTCCGCTACCCCTTCGAGCCGGCGGTTGCGGCGGATGACCGGGTTGCGCCCGGGCATTCCCTCGGGCGGGCCGGCGAGGAGTCCCATGCGGTCGCCTGCCTGGTGCCGCCGGGCGCCGGCGGGCGGGTCGCAGAGATCGCTGAGGCGGGTGACTACGGCCTGGAGGACGTGGTGTGCCGCATCGAGCCCGACGAGGGCGACCCGGTCGAGGTTCGCCTCGCCCAGGACTGGCCGGTGCGCCGGCCCCGCCCGGTGGCGGACCGCCTCCCGGTGGGCGCGCCGCTAATCACCGGCCAGCGCATCCTCGACACCCTGTTCCCCATCGCCCGCGGCGGCCGCGGCATGCTGCCGGGCGGTTTCGGCACCGGCAAGACCATCCTGCAGGAGGCGCTGGCCAAGTGGTGTGACGCGGATGTCATCGTCTACGTGGGCTGCGGCGAGCGGGGCAACGAGATGGCCGAGGTGCTGGACGAGCTGCCGAAGCTGGAGGATCCGCGCACCGGCCGGCCGCTGATGGAACGTACGGTGATCATCGCCAACACGTCGAACATGCCGGTGGCGGCGCGGGAGGCGAGCATCTACACCGGCATCACGGTGGCGGAGTACTTCCGCGACCAGGGCCGGCACGTGGCGCTCATGGCGGACTCCACCAGCCGCTGGGCCGAGGCGCTGCGCGAGGTGTCCGGCCGCCTGGGTGAGCTGCCGGCGGAATCGGGCTATCCGGCCTATCTCAGCTCCCGGCTGGCGGATTTCTACGAGCGGGCAGCGCGGGTGAAGACGCTGGGCGGTGAGGAAGGCTCGGTCACCATCATCGGCGCCGTGAGCCCGCCCGCCAGCGACTTCTCCGAACCGGTGACCATGCACACCAAGCGCTACGTGCGCTGCTTCTGGGCGCTGGACCGGGAGCGCGCCCAGGCCCGGTTCTACCCGGCCGTCCATCCGCTGCACTCCTATTCCGAGGACGCCGTCGAACTGGCCCGCTGGTGGAAGAGCCAGGGCGATGCGGAGTGGGACCGCAAGCGCCAGCGGGTGCTGGTGCTGCTGGAGGAACAGCAGAGCCTGGAGCGCATGGCCCGCATCATCGGCAAGGATGCGCTGCCGCCCGTGCACCAGGTGACGCTGATGAACGCCGAACTGCTGAACGACGGCTTCCTGCGCCAATCCTCTTTCTCCGAGACCGACCGCTACTGCTCGCCGGCACGCCAGCAGGCCATGCTCGACCTGCTGCTGAAGTTCGTGAACCTGGCCGAGCAGGCGCTGGAGGCCGGGGCGAGCCCGGCGGACATTGCCGCGCTGCCGTCGCTGGCGCGCCTGAGGCGGCTCGGTGAGGAAGTGGGCGAGGACGAACTGGACAAGATCGACGAACTCCGCCGGCAGGTGGAGGCGGAGTTCCACGAACTGGAAGGCGCCGGCGGAGACCGGGAGGAGGAAGCCGTGAGCGAAGCCGAAGAAAAAGGCGGACACGATGGCGATGCAGGCTGAGATCACTCTCACCCGGGCGGCACGCCGGCTGGAAGGCCCGCTGCTGTTCCTGGAACGTACGGTCAACGTAGGGCTGGATGCCGCCGTGGAGGTCATCGGCCGGGACGGAACGCTGCGCTACGGCCGGGTGGCCGCGCTGGGCGACGAGGAGATCGTCGTGGAGATCCTGGGCGCTACCGAGGGGCTGAGCCTCGGCGACACGACGGTGCGCATTCGGGAGAAACCGCTGGAACTCGGCCTCGGGCCCGGTCTGCAGGGGCGGGTGCTGGACAGCCTCGGCCGGCCCATCGACGGCGGCCCGCCGATTCCGGCCGAGCGCTACCTTCCCGTGGACGGCTCCGCCATCAACCCGGTGGCCCGGCATCGGCCGCAGGATTTCATCGAGACCGGCGTCACCGCCATCGACCTCATGAACAGTCTGGTGCGCGGCCAGAAACTGCCGCTGTTCTCCGGCGGCGGCCTGCCCCACGACCGCCTCGCCATCGACATCGCCAGCCGGTCGCGGCTGCTGGGCGAGGAGGCGGGCGCATTCGCTATTGTCTTCGTCGGCATCGGCGTCTCCCACGACACGGCCGAGCGCTTCCGCGCCGCCATGCAGGAGACCGGCGCGCTGGAGCACACGGTGATGTTCCTGAACCGGGCCAGCGAGCCCAGCACTCAGCGGCTGCTGACGCCCCGCTACGCGCTCACCGCCGCCGAGTACCTGGCCTTCGTCGAGTCCCGCCACGTGCTGGTGATCATGACCGACATGACCAACTACTGCGAGGCGCTGCGCGAGGTGTCCGCCGGCCACGGCGAGATACCCAGCCGCAAGGGCTACCCCGGCTACCTGTACTCCGACCTGGCCACCATCTACGAGCGCGCCGGCTGCCTGCGGGCCCGGGAGGGCACCCTCACCCAGCTGCCCATCCTGACCATGCCCGGCGACGACATCACCCACCCCATCCCGGACCTCACCGGTTACATCACCGAGGGCCAGATCGTGCTGAGCCGCGAACTCGACCGGCGCGGCGTCTACCCGCCCATCGACGTGCTGGCGAGCCTCTCACGCCTGATGGACGACGGCATCGGCAAGGGCGTGACCCACGCCGATCACCCCGCGCTGGCCCACCAGCTGTTCGCCGCCTATGCGCGCACCGCGAAGATCCGGGTGCTGGCGAGCGTGATGGGTCACGAGGGCCTGACCGAGACCGACCGCCAGTACCTCGACTTCGGCGACGCCTTCGAGCAGCAGCTGATCGCCCAGGAGGGTCCCCGCCGGCTGGACGAGAGCATGAAGGTGGGCTGGGAGATCCTGCAGGGCCTGCCGCGGGCCGAGCTCTCGCGCCTGAGCGAGGTCCAGGTCGCCGAGCACCTGGGCGAGCCGGCCGAACGCACGGCGGACGAGGAAGGCGACGGCGACGAGGCCGAGCGGGACGAGGGCGAGAACCATGGCTGACCCCCGCCGCCAGCAGTCGGCCAGCCGCGGCCAGCTGCAGGAACTGCGCGACGAACAGAAGGTCGTGCGCGAGGGCTTCGAATTCCTGGAGCAGAAGCGCATGCTGATCGCCAGCGAGATCATGCGCGAGCTGCGGCGCTACCAGGCCCTGTACGAGGAGTTCTCGGCCGGGCATGCCGATGCCGTCACTGCGCTCGGCCGTGGCATCGGCTTTCACGGTCTGGAGGGCGTGCAGGTCTATCCGCCGCGGCCGTTCGAGGACGGCGCCATGTCGCTCGACGAGCGCAATTTCCTGGATCTGCGTCTGATCGACGCCCGCACAGAGGGCGAGGCCGTGGACCGGTCCGTGCCTGCCGTGCTGCCCTCCATCGAGGCCGAGCTCTGCGCCGAGGCCTTCCGTCGGCTGATCGACGGCGCGGCGAGGATGGCGGCCATCGCCACCAACATCGCCCGGCTGCTGCAGGACTACCGCAAGACCGAGCGCCGCGCCCGAGCGATCGAGAACGTCATCCTGCCGGAGATCGACGAGACCGTGAAGGACTTCGAGGACCAGCTCGAGGCGATGGATCAGGAGGACGCGATCCGGGTGAGGATGCGCAGGGGTTAACTTTGATACTTCAGTTTTTTTGCGGGCTGAAGCAAGGTGCAACAGGCCGCCTCGAATTTGTGCGGAGCCGGAGTCTGTGCTAAGAAAACCTCGAAGTAGCAAAAAAACGGCAGCGCGGGATGCGCAGGGGGTTCGACATGAAGGTCGTAAATGCAAGCGGGGCACTTCTTCTGACGCTCTGCGCGTTTATTTCGTCCGAGGCGTTCGCTTGCGGCGAGAGCCTTTTCCGCGTCGGTAAGGGCGTCGCGTACCGCGCCTACTCCGCACCGATGCCCGTCAATGTGCTCGTCTACGTCGAGACCGAGGCGCAGCGGGAAATGGCCGTTCGGCTCGCCGATGCGGGGCATCGTGTCACCATCGCGAATGGCGGCGCAGACCTCGCCGCAAAAGTCGGTGAGGCGGGTTACGAGGTCATTATCGCGCCCGACGCCGAGCGTAGTCGCATCGGCAGCCTGCCGGGGGCGGCATTCGTTGCGCTGGTCGAAACGGAGGCGCAGAGACCCGGCGACCCTGGACACGATCAGAGCGGGCATATCCGCACGACTGACAGTCTCAAGACTCAGCTGCGAATTATTCATGAGAGTCTGAACGTCTCTTAACGGGTTCCGGCAGAGCTCAGGGCAACCGGTCTGAACCCTTGCGACACAGGGCCTCGAGCGCGGATCGTGTCAGCACGCTGCTGTTTCTTGCCGGTCTCGCGCTGGCTGTCCCCGACGCGTATGCCGCGGACCGCGCCGGCAGCATGCACTTTTCCGTCGACTATCAGTACATCAGTGTCGACGGGTTCGAGGGCACTGCGGGCGAGGTGCCGATAGGCACTGTCGACACGCATGTCTGGAACTTCGAGTTCGAGTATGCCGCCACCGATCGCCTTACGCTCAGTGCCGGGATCCCATTGCTCCGTCGGCGTTATCAAGGCACCTTCCCACACGATCCGCGCATTCTGGATCCGCCGCGAGACACAGAATTCATCGACGACGGCGAGTACCATACCGACTTCCAGGATTTTCACCTGGGTATTCGCTACCTCTGGAAAACCCGCCCGCTCATCGTAGAGCCGTTCGTCTACTTCGGGATCCCCAGCAACGATTATCCTTTCTTCGCCCACTCCGCCGTCGGCCAGAATCTGTGGAAAGTCGACGTGGGAGCGAACCTGGTCTATTTCCCGACGCTCTCCGATTTCTTCTATGGCGCGCGAGTCGCGCGTGTGTTCGTCGAGGAGACCCTGGGTACGAACATCGATCACTGGCGTGTGGACGGGCAGATCGGCTACTTCTTTACGCCGCGTGTCGCGGGGCGGGTCTTCCTGATGGTGAAGGAGGGTAACGGACTCGACTTTCCCGACGATTTCCCGCCGCCGCGGACCGATGAGCGCTGGTATCAGCACGACCGCATGGTAAAACACAATTTCGTTAATGCGGGTGTGGGTGTCGATTGGGCGGTCAGCGAGCGCTACGGCCTCTCGTTTTCGGTACTGCGGATGATCCATGCCGAGAACATCCACATTGTGGAGTACGCAGTCACTTTCGGTCTTTCCGTCGAATTCTAGGATTCGGGAGCGCCACGCCGGCGCTCAGCCGCCCCCCTCTCCCAGGCGCCGGACCGCATTGCGTAACTGCTCCTGACGAGTAATGGCGGTCTCCAGCATGGACCGGTACTCGGCTTCTTGTACGATGTCACTGAAACACGGTGACGTTTCCAGAAACGTGACGAATGGCAGGCGCGGACTGCGCTGGATGCTGCCGATGGCGGCGAGTGCCTCTTCACGCCTGCCCAGGACCAGCAGCGCGCACGCTTTGTAGGCGTGAGGCCACCAGCCGCGATGATCCGTCTCCAGGTGTGTCTGCATGAACCACAGGAGCCACTGTGCCAGTTCACGTGCTTTTGCGACTTCACCGGTACGCGCGAGGGCTACTGCGTAATCTGCGAGTGCCGTGGTATCCGGCGCGCGCCTGGTCTCGTGAATGGCAATCTCGGGCAGGCCTGCTGTCTCGAGCACATCGCGGGTAGCTTCGAATTGGCCGGTCGCGTTGTAGGCTGCCGCCAGCAGGTAACGTGCGTTCGAGTCGCCGGGCTGTACTCGAAGCGTCCTCTCCGCCATCGTAATCAACTCGTCGAACCGTCGGGTGCGATAGAGCAATTGAAGGCTCGGCTGTCTTTCGTATTCCCCCGCGGCCTCGAAATCGCCGATGCGTGCATGGAGCTCGGCCAGTTGCCACGAGAAAACCGGATTCTCCGGTTCGAGCCTGCGGGCTTCGCGGGCCGACAGAATTGCTTCATCCACCGCGCCGATCAATTCCTTAAGGTGGGCGACAGCAGAGTATGCGGTGGCAGTGGAAAAGCGATTGCCAATCTCGCCGATAACGGCTTCCGTTTCTTCGGCCCGGCCGGTGATCCCATGGAAATGACCCAGATCGGCGTATCGCGCGAGCGAGAGACGATCCCTGGAGAGTGCCTCGCGATAATATCGACCGGGGCCTGTGTTGTCGGGGCGATGCCATATCCACCAGGCATAGCTGCGCAGCGTATCCGCGTCTTCCGGATTCAGAGCCAGCGCCCTCTCGTAGGCTTCTCCTGCACCGTCCCGGCGACGCAGCCAGAGGAGGTCACCAAGGACCCTCTGGACTTGCGCGAGATTCGGGTCGATGGCGAGCGCTCGGTAGACCGCATGCTCGGCTTCGTCCAACTCGCCGCGATAAAGCAACGCCGCTCCCAGTCGTCCCCAGGCCACAGCATAATCCGGGTCTGCCTGAACGGCGCGGCTATACAGATCAATCGCCCGCTGCAGCACAACCGTGTCGGTCTCCGGCCTTTCCTTTACCTGGTATTCATAGTGGCGACCGAGCAGCATGAGTTCGTACGCAGTAACGTCCGTTGTCGCCGGGTCCGCCGCGACCGCTTCGATGTCGATACCCGGTCCGAGGTTGTCGATCACGTCCAACGCAATCTGCTTCTGAATCGCCAGCAGATCGCGTGAATTTCTCTGGTAGGTCGTAGACCAGTTGGCGAATCCGCTGCGTGTATCGATCACTGTGAGTGAGACTCTCAGCGCATTGCCCTGACGTCGTACGCTTCCCTCGACCAGCAGGCGGACGCCGAGATTGCGCCCCATGTCTTGAGCGTCCACAACCTGTTCCGCCATGGCGACGGACGAAGTGCGGGCAGCAACCCGCAGTCCGTCCGTGCGCGCGAGTTGAGCCCTTAGCTCGTCACCCAGGCCTGCGGCCAGCCAGTTATCCTCTTCGGCATCGCCCAGATTGGCGAAAGGCAGCACCGCGATAGAGTTTGGCGGAATCTCCTGTTCCGCAAACAGATCGCCGCTCCGGCTAGTGCCCTCATCGAGGAGGACGACCGAATAGATGAGGTAGGAAAGACCGGTCAACGCACCCAGAATGAGGATCAGTGCTGCGCGGGGCGCGTGCCGTCGTCCGGGGCGGTCGATCAGTTTGCTGTCGTCTGCCGGGGCTATCCGCGTTTTGACAGACTCGACGGGGGCGATGAGTCGATATCCCTCGCCACGGGCGAGCGCGATGTAGCGAGGATTCTGAGCGTCGTCGCCCAGGGCTTGCCGGAGCAGTTTGACGCGTTGCGTCACGGTTTCGGGGCTGACGATACGGCCGGCCCAGACCCGCTGGATGAGTTCTTCTTGTGTGACGACGTTCGGTGCCGCATCTGCCAGCACCATCAACAGCTGATAGGAAAGCCGCGGCAGCTCGATCCTCTCGTCAGCACGTCGGACTTCCCTCGTACCGTGATCCACAAGGAGATCGTCGATACGGCTAATTCGTCCCTTCGTCACTTATCCCTGCTCGCTCGTCCTTGCGTCATCGGTTACAACAACAATCTTCGAGGCTTCTATAAGCATATGATCCTACGCCGCTCTTCAGGGCAACCTCCCGGATCTGAAAGCGCTCACCGTTGTGGTCGTTCGCGAGCACGAGAATTCGCCCGGGCAGACTTGGCTCTTCAGTGTCCCCTGCGGCGGCCAAGCAATCAAATTCACGTCTTCTTCACCCTTTCTTCACGCAGCGGGAGACGTTCATGCATAGGTTCAGACAAGGGCGGGGCCTGTCAGCGATGACGGGTCGGCCCTTTCACAGGATCGAAACAAAGGAGAGAGGCATGAGATTGCAAATACGTATGACGCTATGCAGCATTGCCACGGCGTTACTACTTGTCACTGGCATATCGACGACGGCAATCGCGGGTCATCGGCAGGTGGACTGGGGGCCGAATGCAGCGGTTCTGCGGGTGGATGGCGCACAAGTCCCCGGCGGCTGCCCCATAGAATCGCCGGCAGGTCGCTTCCTGTTCACCGCACGGACGGGCCTCGACATCTGGGTGAACGAGCGGTCTGGGCCCGGGGGAGCCTTCGAGGCCGGGAATCCCCTGCCTGCGCCTATAAACGACCCCGAGGCCAACGACTTCTGTCCGACACCGCTGCCGGACAGCGTGCTGTACTTCGTCTCGAACCGGGACGGCGGCTGCGGCAGCAGTGACATCTACCGGGCCGTGCACAATCCGGCAACGGGGTGGAGCGAACCGGAGAATCTGGGTTGCCATCCGGACGGACCGAATACAGTGGGTCTGGAACTGAGTCCAGCGGTAATCGAGACGATCTGGGGCACGTTCCTTTTCTACTCCACCGACCTCGGGACGGAGGATCAGAATATCTATGTCACCTACAGGCAAGCGGACGGTGGTTTCGGCCCCGGTGACAAACTAGGCTGGCCAATCAATACTCCGTACGACGACCGTCAGCCCAATGTGAGCCAGGACGGCCGGGTAATAGTGTTCGCCTCCGACAGGCCTTCATCCGCGCATGACGAGTCCGGCTTCGATATCTTCACTGCAGAGCGGCGATTCGCGTTCCAGCGGTGGCGGAGGGTAACGAATCTCAGCGAGTCGGTGCCTTTCAGTACGGTCGCTGATGGCGAGACCCGCCCATCCCTCTCATGGGACGGCGAGCGCCTCTACTACGGCAGCGGCGGCGTCTGGGTGAGCGAGCGTAACGATTATCGCCGGTTCTTCCGCGGCCGCTAGGTCGAGCTCTGTCCCCGACCTCCCCAGAACGGCGGCAACCGCAGCCCGCGGCGCGTTGCGTCGCGGGCTGCCTTTTCTGTGGACCGCCTACCCCATGAACCGCAGAAATTCCCGCCGTGTCTTGGGCCCGAAGGTGAGATGGTGCGGGTCGCGCCGCCCGGCGTAGTCCGCGCGCCGCTGCTGCACCACGTCGTTCTGCGCGCGCATCGTCGCCTCCTCCAGCGAGATGCCGTAGGGCTTCAGCGCATTCAGGCCGAAGATCTTCGCCCGTAACCCGTCCGTGATCTCCGGATAGCCGTGTTCGTCGCGCACCTCGGGGGCGATCTGGAAGGCTCGAAAGGCCTGGATCTGGTCCTGGGGCGAGCCGTACCAGATGGAGTCGGTGCCCCACAGCACGTTGTCCTCGCCGAGGTGCTTCACCAGCTTGCCGATGCCGTGGGCGGCGCTGTCGGTGTCGCGCATGAGCCCGCGCCAGGTGCTGCCGAGTTCGGCGTAGACGTTCGAGCCCTTGCCGAGGCCGGCCTGCTCGACGGAGCGGATGAGTTCGTCCAGCCCCTCGCCCCGGTCCGGGTCGTAGGGGCCCTCGGCCTCGCCGGGTATCCAGCCGGAGTGATAGATGAGGAAGTTCACGTCGGGGAAGCGCTTCGCGGCCGGGCCGATGTCCGTGCAGAGGGAATGCTCGTAGGACTGGCGGCCGAAGGGTATGCCCTTGTGGATGCAGATGTTCTTCACGCCGAGTACGCGGGCTTTCTCGATGAAGCGGATGCCGACCTCGTCGGTGAGGTAGAAGCCTCTCCCGTCCGGACCCCACTGGGTGTAGGTCTTCCAGGCGGAGACACCGTATTGTTCGGCGAGTTCGTCCATGCCTTCCAGGTCGCCTTCCTGGTTCGGGTTGACCCGCCCGTGGATCAGCAGCCGATGGGTGCCCTCGAGTTCGTCGACGATCTTCCGCGTGGCGTCGGCCTCCTCGATGGTGAGCGGCTCGGCGTCCCTGCGTGACGGCACGAAGGAGAGCACCATCATGTCCGTGTCGGCGTCCAGGAAGACATCCTTCACGAAGTCGTCGGCGCCGAGGCAGCGCATGTAGTCGCGGCTGACATAGTCGAACTTCGCGCACTCCTCCTTGCGTTCCCGGGCGACGCTCGGCGGCACGTAGTGGCCCTGGACGTCGAAGATGAACTCCTTCTTGCCGATGCCGGCCTCGGCGAGCTGGGTGTCCAGCCCGGCCTCGTCGTCGAGGGCGAAGAAGCCGTCGCCCTTGCCGGCGGTGGCATTCGCCCGGTTCATGGCCAGCAGCGAGGCGGCGGCGCCGGCGGCGCTGATGAGGAACTCGCGCCTGGGCATGCCGAGGCGTTTCGCGTTGACGCTCGCCGCCTCCTGGGCGAGCGCGTTGGCGTGTTCGTTGCGGGCCTCCAGTGGGATGGGGGCGTATTCGGCGTTGGAGGTCGAGTCCAGCTTGATGGGCAGGCGCCGGCCGTCGGGGTCGAAGCGGTATTTCATGGCGGTCTCCACGGCGTTATCGGTCAATGTGCTCCCACCGGGTCCGGCTGTAAAGCGCCGACAGCACCGGCCTTGAGCGCGCGCCCAATAATCCTCGTTGCCGTTGCCTCCTCTACCGGCGGCCGCTACGCTGATGCGCCGCTCTGATCACTGCATAAGGAAATACGATGCTCCGAACGCTGGTCCTTGCGACTCTGCTGCCCCTCGTGCTCGCGGCCCCGCCCGGCCATGCCGAAGTGGACAGGCGCACGCTGAACGACGGCAACCTGGTGCTGGAGGACGTCCCGTCGATCCCGCAGACGATCGTGGACGACCTGAACCGTTACCAGAACGTCCGCTCGGCGAGCTTCCTGGACTGGACCGCCGAGGGTGAGAGCCTCTACGTCTCCACCCGCTTCGGCGAGGTGCAGCAGATCCACCGGGTGGACATGCCGGGCGGCGCCCGGCAACAGCTGACCTTTTTCGACGAGCCGGTTTCCCAGGTGTCGCGGCAGCCGGAGGGCTCGCACCTGGTGTTCGCCATGGACGCGGGCGGCAACGAGTTCAGCCAGCTGTTCCTGTTCGATCCGCTCGTGTCCGAGTCGCGGATGATCACCGACGGCGAGTCGCGCAACGGCGGCGTGGTATGGACCCGGGACGGCGGGCGCATCGCCTTCCAGAGCACCCGGCGCAACGGCGCCTCCAACGACGTCTGGATGATGCCCGTCGACGACCCCGACGCCGCCCGCATGGTGCTCGCCGCGCCGGACGGCACCTGGTGGGGCCCGGCGGATTTCGACGAGGCCGGCGAGCGGCTCCTGATCATCAACTACGTGAGCATCACGGATTCGCGCATCCACCTGCTCGAAGTCGAATCGGGAGAGACCGTGCTGCTGGCCGGCGGCGACGGCGCCGTCTCCAGCAACTGGCCGCTCGGCTTCGACCACACCGGCGAGGGCTTCTGGTTCATCACCGACCGGGGCAGCGAGTTCAAGCAGCTCGCATGGCAGCCGCTCGATCCCGGCGCCGAGCCGATCATCGTCACCGCCGATATCCCCTGGGACGTGGAAGGCATGGCGTTCAGCAAGGACCGGCGCCGGGCGGTGTTCGTCGTCAACGAGGACGGTCTCAGCCGCCTCTACCTGCTGGACCCGGAGAGCCGGCGCTATCGCGCGGTAAGCGGTCTGCCCACGGGCCTGGTCGGCGGTCTCGGCTTCAGCCCCGACAGCAGGCGGCTCGCGATGACGCTGAACACGCCGCAGACGCCGAGCGACACCTTCGTGCTGGCACTCGGAGAAGATCCGCTTGCCCACGGCGGGCTGACCCGCTGGACCCACAGCGAGGTGGGCGGACTCGATACGGATGCCTTCGTGGAGCCGGAGCTCGTGCGCTTCGAGAGCTTCGACGGGCTCAGCGTCCCGGCCTGGGTTTACAGGCCGGAGGGCGAGGGCCCGTTCCCGGTGGTGGTCTCCATCCATGGCGGGCCGGAGAGCCAGGCGCGCCCGGCGTTCAGCAGCACCTACCAGATGTGGCTGGCGAAACTCGGCGTCGCGGTGGTGGTGCCGAACGTGCGTGGCTCGGCCGGCTACGGCAAGTCGTATCTCGCCATGGACAACGCCTACAAGCGCGAGGACTCCGTGCGCGACATCGGCGCGCTGCTGGAGTGGATCGCGACCCGGCCCGACCTGGACGCCGACCGGGTGGCCGTGTTCGGCGGCAGTTACGGCGGCTACATGGTGCTGGCGAGCGCCGTGCACTACAGCGACCGGCTGAAGGCGGCGGTGGATATCGTTGGCATCTCCAACTTCGTCACCTTCCTCGAGAATACGGAGGACTACCGCCGGGATCTGCGCCGGGTGGAATACGGCGACGAACGCGACCCGGAGATGCGCGCCCATCTCGAGAAGATCAGCCCCCTGAACAACGTGGAGAAGATTGCCGTACCCATGCTGGTGGTGCAGGGCGAGAACGACCCACGGGTGCCGGTGACGGAGGCGGAGCAGATCGTCGAGGCACTGCGGGAGAAGGGCGAGACCGTTTGGTACATGAACGCGCTGAACGAGGGGCACGGCTACCGCAGGAAGGAGAACCGGGACGTCTACCAGCAGGCCGTCGTCCTGTTCTTCCGCCGCCACCTGCTCGACTAGGTACGCGTTCGCTGCGGATTGGCGGCTGCGGCCGCCGCGGAGGTATGCTTGGGCCATGGATAAGCTCTCGCTGCTCGATGCCTCCTTCCTCTACGCGGAGACGGACAACACGCCCATGCACGTGGCCGGGCTGCAGCATTTCGAGCTGCCGCCCGGCCGCGACGCCGACGCCTTCTACGACTCCCTGAAACGCTACGTCGCCGCGCGGGTACACCTGGTGCCGTTCATGATGCGCCGCCTGCGGCCCTCGCCGCTGGGCATGGACCACCCGGTGTGGGTGCTCGATACCACCTTCGACATCGACTATCACGTGCAGCGGGTCACGTTGCCGGCTCCCGGCACGCCGGAGCAGCTCGAGGAGGCAGCCGCGGAGCTGCACGCCGAACCGCTCGACCGTGCGCGGCCGCTGTGGCAGTGGTGGCTGATCGACGGGCTCGAGTCCGGCCACGTGGCCTGGTACACGAAATACCACCACGCCTGCCTGGACGGCATGGGCGGTCAGGCCATATTCGAGATCTTCTTCAACACCACGTCCGAGCCGCCGCCGATTCCCGTGGCGCCCGAGGAGATGGAGGACGACGATCCCGGCACCTGGGGCATGTTGCGCGACACGGCGCTGCGCTTCTCCGCCAACCCGGTGCGTTTCGCCCGCATGCTGCCGGAGCTTGCGCGCACCACCCAGGACCTGGCCGCCAGGGCCTTCCGCTCGGTGGGCGGCATGGGTGCCGTCATGCCCCGGGTGCCCCGTACCCGTTTCAGCGTGGCCATCGGTCCGGAGCGCAGCCTGGCGCTGGGCTCCATCCCGCTCGCGCCGCTGAAGGCCATCGGTAAGGCCCACGGCTGCACCGTCAATGACGCATTCATGACGGTGTGTGCCGGCGCGCTACGCCACTATCTCGAGGAACTGGGCGAGCTGCCGGAGCGCTCCCTGGTGGCAGGCACGCCGGTGTCGCTGCGCAAACCCGGCGACAACAGCCTGCACAACCAGGTGAGCATGCTGATGTGCGACCTGGCCACGGACCGTGCAGACCCCATCGAGCGTATGCAGGCCATCCGGGAGTCGATCGACGACGGCATCGAGGTGGTGCGCCAGCTGGATAACGTGCACCTCGGCGATATCACTGTGCTGGGGCTGCCCATCGCGTTTCAGGGCGTGGCCACGCTGGCCAACCGCCTGCGGCTCGGCAGCGTGATCCGCCTGCCCATGAATCTGGTGATCTCCAATATCCCAGGACCCCGGGAGCCGGTCTACCTCGACGGCGCGCGCCTGCTCACCCACTATCCGGTGTCCATCCCCAGCCATGGCAACGCGCTGAACATCACGGTGCAGTCCTACGGCGATCGCATGGACTTCGGCCTGGTGGCCTGCCGCCGCACGGTGCCGGACGTGCACGCCCTGAGGGACCACGTCCTGGCAGCCTGGGAAGAGCTGCAGCAGGCCGCGGGTGCCCGGCCGTCTCCGCCGCTGCCGCTGGACCCGCTGGAATCCTCCGCCGCGGCGTCCTAGACCGTGACCGCGTTGCCGCGGAAGATGCGCGAGAGGTAACGGCTGTCGGCCGGGCTCGGCGCCGGCACCGCGCACTGCAGCACCGCCTGTACCAGCCGTTCCATCTCCTCGGCCAGCTCCTGGTCGTTGCCGGGCTCCTCGGCCCGGGCGCGGCGGGTGAGCTGCACCTGGTTCGCCGCCGGGTAGGTTGGCAGCCGCTCGGTCTCCACGCCCAGGGTGACGGTGAAGGCGTGCATGGCCGTCTTGATGAACATGGCCAGCGCGAACTCCTCACGGGTGGAGGCACGGGAGGTGTCCGGCGTGAGCAGCACGATCTGACAGCGCGGGAACAGCGCGGCGATGCGTGCCACCCGGAAATGGTGGGTGAGATGATCCCGCACGACGTCGCGGAAGTCCTCCCGGGACAGCACCCGTTCCCAGTCGCCGCCCGGCTCGCCGGTCAGCGCATTCAGCGGCAGCCGGGTGAAGGGCGTGTTGACCACGACGTCGCAGCGGCCGCGCCGGCGCAGCACGGCCTGCAGTCCGGCCTCGACGTCGCCGCCCACCACCTCGACGGTGAACTCCAGCTCGTCGGGCAGCGACACCGCATGACGGATCGCCTCGGCGGTCTCCTCGCTGCGGGTCAGCAGCGTCAGGCTGGCCACCCCGAAGCGGGCGAAGCCCTCGGCGATGGCCGCGAGTTCGTCGCGCATGGCGTCGCCGATCAGCGCCACGTGCTTGCCGCGCAGCGCGCCCAGGTCCTCGGCGCCCGCCGGCAGCATGAGTTCGCCCTCGGTGACGGAGCGGTCGAATTTCAGCCCCCCGGAGGGATGGAAGGTCTCGCCGCTCACGCTCTTGTCTGCCAGGCTGAAAACCGTGGACAGCCCCACTTCTTCGTCGGTGGGCATCTTGTGCAGGTGCAGCCGGTTCAGGATGCCGGTCTCGATCTTCTTCGCGGACTTGCGGATGTCCGCCTGGTCGAAGAAGGGTTCCGGCGCCGGCACGAACGCTTCCAGGAACCGGTCCGCCTCGGCCTGTTCGAGCTGGCCGCCGTTCACCAGCCGCTGCATGAGCTTCGGCGCCAGGGTCTCGTTCAGCAGGTAGTGCGAGGCGTTCGTCTCCGGGCGCCCCTCGGCTACCTGGGCGAACAGGCGGCGCAGCGGCTCCGGCGCATCCGGCCACTCGCCCAGCTCCTCGACGGAGTTGCGGGCGAGGCGGACGACGGCATCCGCGTCGCCCTCGCCGCTCGTGAGTACGGCGAGGACGGCGGCGTGAACCCGGTTCAGCCGCACGTTCTCCATGATGAGCCGCCCGCGCCGGTCGAACAGGCCCGGGGCGTCCGAACTGCCCCGCAGCCGGGCGCCGTCCACCGGCCCGGGTGCCATGGCGTTGATCTGGATCTCGGGGCCGAGGTGGCGTGAGAGGATCTCGGCCAGCGCCCGCTGGCCCGCCTTGGAGACGGCGTAGTCGGCCCGGTTCGGGTAGGCCACGGCCACGTACTTCTCGCCGCCGAAATAGCTGGAGACGTTCAGGATGTTGCCCGAGCCGCGCTGCTTCATGGCCGGGGCGAACTTGCGGATGAGCGAGTAGTTGGAGACGAGGTTCGCCTCCATGGTGGTCTCCCAGGCCTGGTGGCTCATGTCCACCACCATCTCCTCGGCGCCGGCGATGCCGGCGTTGTTGATGAGGAAGTCGAGTTCGCCGAACAACTTGCGGGTGTGTTTGTACAGGCGCTCCAGCGCATCCTCCTTGCCCACATCGATGCCGGCGAGCACGTGCACCCGGTCTTCCGGCTCCGAGTAGCCCACCCGGCGCAGCTCGTCCACGATCTCCTGGCGTGCCGCCTCGAGCTTCGGGCCGCTGCGGGCGGTCAGCAGCACGCGGGCGCCCGCCAGGGCGAGGTAGCGGCCGAGCTGCAGGCCGATGCCGAGGCTGCCGCCGGTGATGACCGCCGTCTTGCCGCGGTGCAGGCCGGGCAGCACCCGCTGGATGGAGAGCGGCATGGAAGACTTGCCGGTGGCCCGCTGGATGCTCTTCGGTACCCACAGGTCGATGGGATCCATCTTGCGCACGCCGTTGTTCAGGGTGGCGGTCCAGTCGGCGGAGAAGGCGAGGTTGTCCGGATGATTGTTGTCGAAGCGCACGAGCTGGTTCGGCACGTTCAGCCAGCCCCAGTTGCCCTGGTCGTCCTCGTGCCGTTCCTCGAAACGCCACACCCGGATCAGCTCCTCCACCGCCGCGCGCTTGATGTCGTTCAGGAGATTGCCGTGGCCGTCGTCCGGATTGGTGACGAAGGTCACCTGGGGCGCCGGGCGCCGGGGCTTCCAGGACGCAAGCCGGCGTGTGAGCGCGGAGGCGAACGCCACCGGAGCCACCACCTCGTTCTCGACGAACCCGGCCACGTCGTCATCGTCGGCGGTGCTCAGTGAGTAGCCGTGCTGGCCATTGGGCGTGGCGGGCAGCACGATGACGCCGTCCAGCCGGCCGTAATGGTCGGCGATGAACTGGAACACGCGCTCCATGGACTCCGGACGCAGCGGGTCCATGTGCTGGACCTGGATGGCGGGGTCGGCCTCCTGCACCCGGGCGCGCAGGTAGCCCACCGCATCCAGGGTACGAGAGCACATCACGACCTGGGCGCCGCGGTGCAGGTTGCGCTCGGCGAAGACCATCGCCTCGTCGGTGTCGCTGCCGCAGAGGATGAGCACCACCCTTCCGCCGAGGTCCACCAGGCGGTCGTCGGGCCAGGAGACCAGCTTCGAGCGGCTGCGCGCCGGTACCTGCATGCCGTTGGTCACCTCGAGGCCGTGGCCGGAGAACGCACGGGATTCGTCGGAACACAGGAACAGTATCGTCGAGGCCACGTCGTCCGGGGTCGGGTAACGGAAGTCCATGTCGCCCCCGGCGTCCGGGCGCTTGACGATCATCAGGTCGCGGAATTCGGCCGAGGTGGTGCCTTCGGGCTGGCCCTGCAGCGCGTCCATGGCGGCGAAGGCCTTGTCGATACGTTCGGACTCGATGGGCCCCGGGAACACTGTGTTCACGCGGATGCCCTTCTCGCTGCCGCCGAGTTCCCGGGCCAGCCCGTGGGAGAGGGCATTCAGGCCGGACTTCGGCACCGAATAGGCGATGCGGCCGAAGTAGCGGGTGCGGGAGAAGATGGTGGACACATTGACGATGGACGCGCCCGCGGCCATGTGGGGGACACTCGCCCGCACCATGTGCCACGGCCCCCCCAGCAGGTTCATGGCGGACTCGAACATGGTCTGGTCCTCGCCCAGCGCGCGCTTCTCCGCGTTCGTGAAGGGGATGCGCCGCAGCGTGCGCTTCGGGCCGGCGGCGCCCGCGTTGTTCACCAGGACGTCGATTTCGCCGAAGCGCTCGACCGCGGTCGCGACGATCGACCGGCAGGCCTCGGGGTCGGCGCAGTCGCCCGGGGCCGCCGCGAGACGTTCCCGGTTATAGCCTTCGCGGACCAGCTCGTCGATGAGGCCGTCCAGCTTCTCCCGGGTGCGCCCGGTCAGCACCACGTTGGCGCCCTGCTTCAGCAGCAGTCGGGTGATGTAGGTGCCGATGTTGCCGGCGGCGCCGGTAACGATGACGTTGCGGCCCTTCACGCGGCCGACGGCTGAGTGGTTGTTGTTATCGTTCATCTGAGCGTTCCTGCTGATCCCGTATCGATGCGCCGGATTTCCGCGCCCCGTGCTTCCGCGTCACGGATGGCCCAGGCCCGGTACAGCTCGTCCCTGGTCTTCAGTCCCGTCCTCGGCAGCGCGTGCACCGCCACGTAGGTGGCCCCGGCGTGCCGGTTCTCCCACATCGCCTGATGGGCCTCGGGCAGTTCGGTCAGCGGCACCTGGACGGGCGGTACCACGTCGATCATGCCCGCTGCGATCCGCTCCTGGACCTCGGCGAACTCCCGTGCGGTGTTCAGGTGTGTGCCGCGGATCTCCGCGGTCGGCATGAGGATGCGGCGCTGGCGCATCCAGACCTGGGGTGCGTAGAAGCTCAGCCGCTGTCCGCCGAGGTCCTCGGCGTACACGACGGAGCCCACGTTCGGTTTCACCAGCGCGGTGGCCAGCGCCAGGCCGTCCCGGCCGCGGCGCTCGAAGATCACGTCCGGCAGGCCGCGCTTGTCCAGCGTGCTGCGCAGCAGCCGCGCGATGGCCGAGCCCACCGGCTTCAGCGTTCGGTCGGAGAAGCGCCGCACGGCCTCCTTGAAGGCGGCGGATTCCGTGAACGGATCAGGCAGCGGGGCGAACGGGCCGGGCGGGTCGAACTCGTCGCCGAGCCGACGGCGGATCTCCTCCAGGCTGACGACGCCGCGGAACTGGGTGCCGAAGCCGAGCGAGGTGACGAATTCCCGCTGCGCCACGGTATCCGCCAGCACGGCCACGCGGGCGTTCAGCGAGCAGCCGATCTCGATGGCCTCGATGGCCACCGGGTCGACGATGCCGTCCCCGGCGCCGGGGCCGTAGACCACGAGCAGGGCCCGGCCGGCGCGCAGCCCTGCCCGCGCGAGCATCGTCGCCGGCTTCTCCTCGCCGCCCTTGCCCATGAACGAAAAGCGGTAACCGGAGGAGGCGCCGAAGAAGGTCAGTACGCCGCCCTCGCCGAGCGCCTGGAAGGAGCGGCCGAAGGCGCGCTCGCCGGCATGGGAGACCACGTAGTCGACGGGGCCGCCGGCCTGCCTCGCAACCTCTTCCACGAAGGGCTGTCCGGCGGCCTCCCAGGCGTCCCACTCGTCGGGCTCGTCCGGCACCGGCGTGAAGATGTCGGCCCAGCGTTCGTCCTTGCGGTTCACCGGTGCGCCACCGTAGCGCCGCACCCGTTCGGCCCGCTCCTGCGACGACACCATGCCCACCACGTCGAGGCCGGTCTGGCGCGCGCTGCGCAGGCACTCGAGGCCCGTGCCGGTGGAGGCGCCCTCCACGAACAGGCGCCGCCCCGGCTGCACGTCCAGGGTGGTGTAGAGCGCCCGGTGGATGGTGCCGAAGGTGAGGCCGTAGGAGCCCGCCTCCTCGATGGTCAGCCCGCCGAGCTTCGGATGCAGCTGCGGACCCTGCACGACGAGGAACTGGGCGTGGCTGCCGTCGTTCACCTCGTAGCCCTGGATGTGGAAATCGGCGGCCATCGGGTCCAGGCCCTGATCGGGCGAGAGCAGCTCGCTCTGGCCCGAGTAGATGGTCACGACCTGGCCCACCGACAGCCGGCCCTCGCGCACCAGCTCCTCGCCGAGCTCGGCCACCAGGCCCACGCCGCCGGACCCGGTCACCTGCAGGTCGGCGTCCCGGGCGTCGAAGGGCGAGACCGGGATGCCGGTGAGCGCCCAGATGTCGTTGAAGTTCACCTCGGAGGCGAGCAGGTAGACCAGCGCCTCGTTCGGTCCCGGCCGGGGCGTCTCGACGACCAGCAGCTGCTCGGATTCCTCGGGGTCGGCATGGCGCGGCAGCCCGGTGGCCGGGTCCTTGCTGACGCCCATCCCGTACTGGTATTCGGGCACCGGGGTCACGCCGGCGTAGAAGGCGGCGTCCAGCGGCAGCAGCCGGCCGTCTGCCTCGAGCTGCCGGCGCGTTTCCTCGTCCGCGTCCGGCGGCACCTCCGTATGGCGGAGCGGCAGCGGCACGCTGCGGCGTTCCAGGAAGGCGCGGATGCCCTTCGGCCCGGACTCCGGGTCGCATACGGCCTCGGCGAACAGTTCCGCCTCGTGGGCCAGTCCGGCCCGCTGGCCTTCCTTCGCGCCCACCGTAAAGGCCTCGAGGATGCGCTCCACGGCGCGCTCCCGGCCGCTCTTGCGCAGCTGGGCGATCGCAGGCGCCAGCTTCGGATGACCGGTGAGGCCCGCGGGGTCCGGCAGCGGTGCCTCGCGGGAGTCGAGGTACTGCCGGCGCCGTTCCATCGCCTCCACCAGTGGGCCCTCGCCGGCGAAATACCGGCGCAGCCGTTCCATCGCCGTGGCCACGGGCCCCACGCCGCCGGCGCCGACCACCTCGTCCACCAGCCCGATCTCCCGGGCGTCGTCGGCGTCGATGGCGCGGCCGCTCAGGATCAGGCGCATGGCTTCCACCAGTCCCTCCTCGCCGTGACGGTCATGCAGCCGGCGGGGCAGCCGCTGGGTGCCGCCGTAGCCTGGCAGCAGGTTCAGGTTGATCTCCGGCTGGCCGAAGCGGGCGTGGCCGTCGGCGATCACGTAGCCGCAGGCGAGCACCAGCTCGTTGCCGCCGCCGAGTGCCGGGCCGTTGGCCGCGGCGATCACCGGCTTGCCCAGGTTCTCCAGGGTGGAGAAGGCCGTGTGCGCGGCGTTCGGCGGCGTGCGCGCGCTGTCGATGTCGCCGGCCTCGCCCACTTCCAGCAGCTCCTTCATGTCGGCGCCGGCCACGAAGGCGCTGCGTGCGCCGGTGATGACGACGGCCGCCGTGTCCTCGCGCTTGGAGATGTGCTCGAGCACCGTGTTCAGCTCGTCCAGGCTGCGCTCGTTCAGCGAGTTCACCGGCGGATGGTCGATGACGATCAGCGCCACCCGGCGGCCCGGCGCGATGTCGTGGTTCTCCACCCGGAGGTAACGGTAGGTCTGGACGATCTCCCGGGCCTCGCCCAGGCGGCCGAAGGCGCGCCACTCGGCGACGGTGGCGCGGATCTCGTCCACCACGTCCGGGTTGCGCAGGGTGGAGAGGTCGCCGAGGGGTTCTTCCAGCAGGATGCCGCGCAGCGTGCGGCGCATGTACTTGCCGGAGCGGGTCTCCGGGAAGGCCGAGACCACGAGGAAGTCCGAGGGCACCGCGGTCGAGCCTTTCTCGGAGCGCACCAGCGCCTGCAGGCGCGCGAAATCGTCGTCGCCCAGGCGCTGTCCCGGCGCCGGTATCAGGAAGGCGATCGGCGTCTCGCCCCTCTCCTCGTGGGGCGCGCCGACCACCACGGCGTTGCCCACCGGCGAGTCCGCCCGCAGCACCTTGTCGCGCAGGATCGCACCCTCGATCTCCTCGGTGCCGATGCGGTGGCCGGAGACGTTGATCACGTCGTCGGAGCGCCCGTGCAGGGTGAACGCGCCGTCCTCGTGGCGCCGCGCGTAGTCGCCCTGGGTGTAGGCGAGGCCGTCGGCCCAGCGGTTGAAGTAGACGTCGGTGTAGCGCTCGATGTCGCCGCGCCACTCCGGGGTGCCCAGCCGGTCTGCGTCGCCCCAGATCGTGCGCGCGAGATACGGATACGGGCGCTTGATGACCAGCTCGCCCTTCTCGCCGGTCTCGGCCGGGCGCCAGCCGACGGCCCGGCCGCTCTCGTCGGTCTCGGTGGCGATGCGTACCTCGGCGTCGATCCAGGGCAGGGGCCACGTCTTGGCGTCGGGCGCCAGCGGCTTGAAGCCGCCCCAGGGGCAGGAGAAGACGATGCCGCCGTGCTCCGTGGCCCAGTAGGAATTCAGGTAGTGGTCGCAGATGCGCTCCATCGCGAACTTCTGTACCGCGGGCGACACCGGCTCGGCGCAGAAGGTGGCCGCCTTCAGCCGGCTCATGTCGCAGGCGGACATGTCCTCGGTGCTGGCCGGGTCGGTCATCACCGCCTTAAGGAAGGTGGAGCCCGCCTTGAACAGCGTGGCGCCGTGGCGGGCGATGATGGAGGAGAAGCGGCCTGCGTGGGGGAACAGCGGCGAGCCCTCGGCCACGATGGAGGTGATGCCGGTCGCCAGCGGCGCGGCGATGAGATAGGACTGGCCGGTGATCCAGCCCGGATCCGCGATCACGTACAGCCGGTCGTCGTCGCGTACGTCGAAGACCATGCGCATGGTGTGGGAGATGCCGGCGAGCCAGCCACCGTGGGTGTGCACGACGCCTTTCGGTTTCCCGGTGGAGCCCGAGGTGTAGATGATGAACAGCGGCCAGTCCGCCTCGACGGGCAGCGCCGGGTGACTGGCGCAGAGCGCGCGGTACAGGGAGGCATCGTCCAGCGCCAGCAGGTCGTCCTTGCCGGCCACGTCGAAGCCTTCCTCACGCGCCCGCTCCAGCACCCGCTCCGTGGCCTCGGCCACCAGCTCCGGCGACCAGCGGTCCCGGGGCTGCACCACGATCTCCTGGCCGGTGTAGCGGATGACGACGACCTGCTCGACGATGTGCTGCACCTCGGCCAGCCGGCGCGCGACGCTGGTGCGCACCTCCGCGGTCTTCTCCGCATCGAGGTCTGCTTCCTGCTCCAGGGCGCGGCCCAGTTCCCGCATCACGTCGCTGCGCTCGACCGTGATCTCGCCCGTCAGCGCGTCGCGCACGGCGCTGCCGAGACGCACGGCGGTCTCCCCGGACTCCAGGCCGGCGAGAACTTCCTCCAGGGCGTCGAGCGCGGCCGGCAGCGGGATGAAGTTGTCCAGGGCGGCGTCGGTGAAGGTCTCCTTGTACGGGACCACCTCGGCGTTGCGGTAGCCGCCGTCCGCCGTGACCACCACGCGCGCGCCGGCATCGGCGATGCG
This sequence comes from uncultured Woeseiaceae bacterium, assembly GCA_964602525.1. GTDB lineage: Bacteria > Pseudomonadota > Gammaproteobacteria > Steroidobacterales > Woeseiaceae > Lentisalinibacter. The sequence goes on along the minus strand of CAZRSA010000005.1, from coordinate 18,633 downwards.
GTCGGACAGTGTCTTTGCCGAGAAGCCCCCGAACACGGGGGTGTAGATGATGCCGAGCCGCTTGGCCGCCTCCGTGTAGTAGAGCTGGTCCGGGATGTTCGGCAGATTGAAGGCGACGCGGTCGCCCTTGCCGAGCCCCAGCGACGCCATCACCTCCGCCCGGATCACGGTCTCCAGCAGCAGGCGGCGGTAGGGGATCTCGAGCTGGAACACCGGTCCGCCACGGCCCTCGTTCTTGGAGGGGTCCCAGCGGTCGCCCTCGAACACGAAGGCGGGACGCGCACCGCGGCCGTCCAGCACGTGCCGGTCGACCTCGTTGAAACTGGCGTTGGTCAGGCCGCCGGCGAACCAGCGGTAGAATGGCGCGTCGCTGTCGTCGAAGCCACGCTCCCACGGCCGCCAGTCCGCGGCGCGTTCGCTCTCGCCCACGGGCTCGCCGCGCGCGGCGTCGAACCCCTGCCACGTGTCGGCGATCGGGTCACGGGCGAGCCACGCGGTGCCGTCGGGATCGAACCAGTGCAGCTCGGCGGCGGCGATGTCGCCGTGGTAGTCGCCGGGCGACTCCAGCGCCTGCCTGCGCCGGGCCTCTTCGTCGCGTTCGCTCCCGAGGCGTCCCCATGCGGACGCCGCCTGTTCGTTCTTTCTGGACATTGTCACCCCGCCTGCGGCCGGCTGGTGGCCGGCCATTTATCAAAGCAGGCGAAATGTCATGATGCAAGCGGCGGTTCGTGCGGCCGTGATTATGTCCGGCCGTCGGCGGTCAGGCGCCGGCCTCGCGGGCCTCGCGGACCTTGCGTCTGCGCCTGGCGGCGGCGAAGGCCAGCCCCTGGGCATTCAGGTCGAGATCCATTTCGAGCAGCTGCCACGTTTCCGCCCGGTTACCGAGCGCGCCGCGGCCGTCCAGCAGGCCGGCGAAGTAGTCCCGCAGGCGTGGCAGGATGGAGTCGTACAGCGCGTCGTCCGGCAGATCGCTCGCCTCGGCGTCGAGCATGGCCTGCTCGGCGAAGTGCAGGTGCCGGTCCAGCTGGCCGGCGGTCTCCTCGATGGCCGTCACTGCACCGAAATGGGTCGGATACAACGTCGCCGGCTGCAGATCGACGATGCGCTGCACGGCTTTCCGGGCGAGGGGACCGTCGAAGTCCGTGGGGCTCGTGGAGGGGATGGCAAAGGGGCCGTCCGACTGCAGCGCCGGGTAGTGCAGCCCGAAGGCATCGCCGGTGAAGATGCTGTTGGTGGCGCTGTCGGCAACACAGAAGTGGTGGTTGGCGTGGCCGCGGGTATGCAGGAACGTCAGTTCCCGGCTGCCGAAGGCGAGTGTCTCGCCATCCGCCATTTCGCGCACACGCGCTGCCGGCACCGGCTCGATCTTCCCGTACAGCCGCGCGAACTCGGCCTCGCCGTACACCGCGCTGGCGCTCGCCACCAGCTTGCCGGGGTCGACGATGTGCTGCGCCGCCCGGGGATGGGCGAGCACGGTTGCAGCGGGGCAGGCCTGCGCCAGCGCGGACGTCGCGCCGGCGTGGTCGAGATGCACGTGGGTGACGATCAGGTGGCGCACCTGTCCGGGCTCGAGACCCGCGTCCTCCAGCGCGCCGAGTAGCCGGGGCAGGGCATGGTTGGTGTTGTTGTCGATGAACGCGGCCTCGTCGCCCTCCACGATGAGATATGCGGCGGCGAACTCGGGCTGGTCCAGGTAGTGGCAGTCGATGGTGATGATGTCGCGCATGGTGCTGCTTTCCTGTGGGGCCGGGCTGCCGGAGCGGCTCTGCGGGAGCGGCTTCAGCCGCGATCCTAATGTATCGGGCCTGAAGGCCCTCCTGCCAGCCTCCTCCTACACCTCACGGGTTGCGACGGTGCAAAGCTCGTCGAACGCCGCCTCCAGGCACTCCGCGTAGAACGCCGGGTCCGGCATCATCCTGCGGTCGCTCACGAAGGCGATGGCCAGGCGGCCGTCGTAACCGGTTACCGTGTGGGCGAGGGCCAGGTCGTCCATGAGGGTCGCCATGCCGGTGTAGGCGAGCAGCCGGGCGCCGCAGAGGTAGAGCGGCCTGTCCGGCCCCGGCGTGATGCTGATCACCAGGTTATGGTTCTTGCGGTACTGGCGGCCTGGACCGAGGTTCGCCGAGATGGTCCTGGCGGCCAGATTCATTGTGGTAGCCGGCAGAATGTCCTGCAGCTCGCTCATCTCGCCGGCCCCCGTCGCGCTCTCCCGGCGGTTGTTCTCGATCTCGCCGTGAATGCCGGCGAGCCGAGCCTCCGGGTCGGTAAGGTGGGTCATGAGCTTGATGCTCGCCAGCCGGACCCGATGGCCGGGCAGCCCCTCGTCGGCGTTTTCGCGCTGATGCAGCGGCAGCAGAGCCCACAGCGAGGCCGCCGGCAGTTCCTTCTTCGCCTCCAGATAGCGGCGCACGGCGCCCGCGCAGACGGCCACGGCCACGTCCTCTGCCGTGCCGCGGGTGAAAGAGCCGGCGATGCGCTTCACCTCCGCCATGTCGAAGAAGCGTGCGTCCCACACCCGGTGAGGCGTGATGCGGTGGTCGAAACGGGTGACCGGCGCCGGCCCGTGCTCCGTGCGCAGCAGGTCCTGCGGTCTGCCCGGGCTGCTGCCCACGAGCGGCAGGCGGTCGACGAGGCTCTGGCCGGTTTCCAGGATCTTGGTCGTGTTGTTGAACCAGGAGAGCAGCAGCAGCTCGCCAAGGCCCGGCTCCTTGTCCGCGTGCCAGGCGGTCTTGCGGCGCGACACGGAGGGATGGGGCTCGAGGTCGTGCAGCGCGACGGTGAAATCCTCCTCGGTGGTGTCGTCGATGGCGGCGTGGTGCACCTTCGTCATCACCGCAAAGGCACCTGCCGGCAGACCCTCGACGCTGTCGAGGCCCTCGATGACATACATCTCCCAGGGCGGGCGCGTGAGGTCCAGCGGGCGTGTGTGCAGTCGCGAGAGCTGGATGCACAGGTGGCGCCAGTCGCCCGGTTCCGGCAGTGCGATGTGGCGCAGGTGGAAGTCGAGTTCGAAGTGCGGGTCCTCGATCCACCAGGGGTAGTCCAGGTCGAAAGGCACGCGCACCAGCCGCTGGCGGAAGAGACGGGAAGCGTCGAGACGCGCTTCCATGTGGCGGCGGATGGCGTCGAAGCCGACCTCTCTTTCGACCGTCGTCGAGGGGTCGTAGACGTAGACGGTGGAGACGTGCTGGTGCCGTCCGGGACGGTCGGAGTAGAAGAAGAAGGCGTCGGATCCGCTCAGTTGTCGCATGTCGGGCTCCCGGCGGCCATTGTACCCCCGATGGCCCGGTCGTAGCGGCGCTGCAGGCGGGCGAGCGCCGCCGTCAGCGCGGCGGTCTCGGCGGCGAAGCGCTCCCGGGCGTCCCGGTCGGCCATGTCTGCGCCGCCGACCAGGCCCCGGTGCCGCGCCAGGCGCACCGCGTTGCCGAACAGCGGTTTCGACAGGGCGGTTTCGCTGCCGATGCGTCCTCGCAGGAGCATCTCCCCTCCCGTGACGAGGCAGTCCCGGACCAGGGCGTCGTCGCGGGCCGAATGCCCGCCCCGCAGCAGTACCTGGGCGAGTACCCGGTAGGCTTCCGCAAACGAGCGCAGGATGCTGTGACCGAACAGGGGCGGCCGGCCGCCGAACGGATCCGGCTCGTCATGCCAGCCCGGGTAGCGGGCATCCAGATAAGCGCCGGCTTCTTCGGCGAAGGCGGTCTTGCGGCGGAAGAAGAACTCGAACTTCAGCAGATCGCGCAGTGCCAGAGCCGCCTCGCGCAATGCGGCCGGCCTATCGGCGGCGCCATGAACGTCGTCCCGGGCCAGGGCGAGTTCGGCGACCGCGGCCGCCAGGAAGTAGTGAATGACGGTATTGCGGTAGTAGGCCGCTGCCAGCTCCTTGCCCGGCGCGATACGCCACACCGGCTCGACGCCCTGGCCGTAGGCCTCCAGCAGGCCCGTGCGGGTCAGCGCGGCGAGGGCCTCGTCGAGGCTGTCGCCGAGCTCCCGCGCCAGCGAGCCGCTGCGGGGCAGTCCGCGCGCCTCGATCAGCGCGAGCACGTCCGTCGTGAGGCCGCGCATCTCACAGCCCGTGAGCGCCCGGCCGCCGGCGCCGAGCAGCACCAGGGTCACCAGGTCCGTGGTGTTGATGGGCGTGGCGTGCTCGATGCGGCTGCAGACCTCGAAGGCGAGTTTCTGCACCCGGACCCGCTCCTCGGCGGCCCTCGCGTCGAACAGGCGCTCGGTCAGGTCCACCTCTGCGGCGAGAGACAGCGGTTCGGCGAAGCGCACGTAGATGCGGCCGGTGGAGGCCTGCATGCCGCGGATGTAGCCCACAAACCAGGCGAGGGATTCCCTGCGCTTCGGCAGACCCCGCTGCATGGCGGCGTAGTCGTCGATCTCGGCGATCTGGTCGAAGCTGATGGAGACCGGTACTAACAGGGCATCGTCGCTGCCGGTGCGCCGGCAGGCGTCCACGACCCACCGGATCAGACCCAGCTTCGGCGGATTCAGCTTGCCGGTGCGCGAGCGGGTACCCTCGATGGACCAGGACAGCGGCAGGCGCCGCTCCACCAGGTAGTCGATGTAGTGGCGGAACACCAGCCGGTAGATGTCGTCGTCGCGAAAGCTGCGGCGCAGGAAGATCGCGCCGGAACGCTTGGCCAGCGGGCCGAACACCGGGAAATTCATGTTGATGCCCGCGAATCCCAGCGGGTGCGGCCGGAAGTCGTGCTCGTAGAGCGCGTGCGTGAGGACGAAACTGTCCATGTGCGACTTGTGGGACCAGAGAAAGATCAGCGGGCGTTGGTCCGCCAGCGATTTCAGCTCCTCCAGCCTGTCGGTGTTGATGTCCAGCACCGGATCGTAGCTGCGGCTGATCATGAAGCGGGCGAGCCGCGCCACCCGGTCGAGCTGGCGCGCCTCCGGGTGCACCGCCATCTCCTCGAGGCACTTCGCCGCATAGGCCTCGGCCTCGGGACGCGATCTGCCGAGCCGGTCCGCGGTCTCGGCCAGCGCCTCACGGAACGCGGCGCGCCCCAGCATCTCGCGCTCGGCGAGGGCGGCCACGCGGGGACGGGCGCCGGCCGCCGTCGTCAGTCCTCCCGTGCTTCCCATTGCCCGAGCTCGCGCAGAAAGAGTTGGCGGATGCGGCGGGCCTGCGGCGCGATGCTCCGCAGCGTCCAGCCCTCCGTGGCCACCGGCGGCAGCACCGTGACCTTCACCTCGGCCGGGCGCACCACGAGGCCGCCGTTCGGCAGCGCGTCCGGCGCGTTGTGAATGACGACGGGCACGATCGGAACGCCGGCCTGCCGCGCCAGGTGGAAGGCGCCCCGTTTGAACTCGCCCAGGCGTCCGTCCCGGCTGCGGGTGCCTTCCGGGGCGATCGCCACCGAGCGCCCCTCGTACAGGGCGGCGACGGCGGGCTCCAGCGCCTTCCTCGGATCGCCCGCGCGGTCCCGGTCGACGAACACCGTGCCGGCGAAGCTCAGCGCCGGGCCGAGGAAGGGCTGGCGCTGCACCTCCTTCTTTGCGACGCCGACGATGTCCTCGCGCAGCAGCCGCGCGACGATGAGAACGTCCATGGCGCTCTGGTGGTTGAAGACGAACACGGCGGGCCGGTGGCACCAGAGGTGTTCCTCGCCCTCCACGATCAGTCGCAGGCGCGCGATCAGCGGAGCCAGCGTGGTCCAGGTGGCCAGCGAGAAATTCAGCGCGTCGCGGGGGCTGGCGCCGAGCAGGCGCAGCGGCAGGCCCGCCGCTAAGGTGGGCAGGATGCTGCCGAACGTGGTGAGCGTGCGGGCGACGTCCAGGGGGCCGACGCTGCCACGGCTAGCGAAGTCGTGCACGGGCCAGCCCTGGCGCTCGGCGGCCGGGCGCAGCTGCCGGTCCGGGTTCACGACCACCGGGTTGCCCACCGCCTCCAGCAGCGGCAGGTCCTCGCTGCCATTGGAGTAGAAATAGCTCTTCGCCAGCGAGACCCTGCGGCGGCGGGCGAAGGCGCGGGCGGCCGTCAGCTTGTTCGCGCCGTAGCAGGGCTCGCCCCGGATGGTTCCGGTGAAGCGACCGCCGGTCACGCCGAGCTCGGTGCAGAGCACGTGATCCACGCCGAGGTAGTCGGCCAGCGGCTGCGCCTGGTAGCGGCTGGCGGAGGTCACGATGGCGACGGTGTGGCCCCGCTCACGGTGGGCCCGCAGCAGGGCCTTCATCTCGGGGAACACCTGCCCGAGCAGGCGCTCACGGCCCACCTTCTGTCCGAGCCTGATCAGCTCGTCCTCCGGCTGGCCCCGCAGGTTGGCGACCGAGGCGGCCATGCCGTCCTCGAAGTCGCCGCTCTTCGTGAGATAGCGGGCCGACATCGTCAGCAGGTCGCGGAACTCGTCGACGCTCACCTGGCCGGCCTTGAGCCGCTCGACGAAGAAATCGCCGACGGAGTGGCCGGCGATGATGGTACCGTCCAGGTCGAAGAAGGCTCCCACGCTGCGGCCGCCGATGCCGTCGCGCACCGGGCGCGTTACCCGCGCATAAGGCTCCGTGGTCATGCCGCTCACTCCGTGTTGCCGGGGCTGCCATCTTAGGCCGGGCCCGGGGCCGCCGCCAATGGCCGACGGCGCGGCAGGCGCCCCGACTCCCGCCGCCGCCGCGCCCGGGTACAATGGGCCGGGATGCACCGGTACGAGGATTGCCACGGGGATACCTGATGCCGGAAGCCGAGGATCCGGATACCAGGGGGGTGGAGCCGCCCTTCCTGGGCTATGCCTTCGCCGAGCTGCCTCGGGCGATCCTGGAGTTCATGTGCCTGCTGCCTGCGCATCCGCTGGTGGTCTCGGCGCCGCGGGGAGACGGCCACCCGGTCGTCACCGTGCCGGGATTCCGCGGCAACGACACCTCGATGCTGATCCTGCGGCGTTATCTGAAGCACTGGCGCTACGACCCCCATCCCTGGGGGCTGGGCACCAACCTCGGCATCGGCTACGACCGCACGGACTACGAGCAGCGCTTCGTCGCCCAGCTCGAGCGCATCGCCGCTGAGACCGGGCGCAAGGTGACGCTGATCGGCTGGAGCCAGGGCGGCGTCATCGCCCGCCAGGCGGCGAAACTGCGCGGCGACCTCGTGCGTCAGCTGATCACACTGGGCAGCCCCATCGGGGATACCCCGGAGGCCACCACGATCTGGCGCATCTACCAGCGCACCTCGGCCGAGGACATCACGCCGGAGCTGCTCGCCTTCCTGCGCGAGGTGGCCACGCCGGTGCCCGACGTCCGCTGCACCTGCATCTACAGCCGCACTGACGGCGTGGTGGCGCCGGGCATCGCTCAGGACCGGGTGTCGCCGCTGGCCGAGAACATCAGCGTGGTGGCCAGCCACTTCGGCATGGCCGTTAACCCGGCCGTGCTCTACATCGTGGCCGACCGGCTGGCGCAAACGGAGGAGGGCTGGCGCCCGTTCAACCCCAACCCGGTGGCCCGTTTCCTGCACGGGTGAGGGAGGAGGAGCAGACATGCTGAAGCAGTTATCCGGTCTCGATTCCATGTTCCTCTACGCGGAGTCGGACAGGGCGCCGCTGGAGGTGAGCTCGCTGCAGATCTACGACCCGTCCACGCATCCGGACGGGCGGGTGAAGTTCACAGAGATACTGGCCACCTTCGCGGAGCGGATCGAGCGCTCGAAGGTGTTCCGCAGGAAGCTCCTGCCGGTGCCCCTCGCGCTCGACTATCCCTACTGGGTGGAGGACGAGGACTTCGACCTGGAGTACCACGTGCGCCACATCGCCCTGCCGAAGCCGGGCGGCTGGCGCCAGCTCATGGACCTGGCCGCACGCCTGCAGGCCCAGCAGCTGGACCTCGCCCGGCCGCTGTGGGTGGTCTACATCATCGAGGGGCTGAACGAGATCCCCGGCGCGAGGCCCGGCTGTTTCGGCATGTTCATGAAGATGCATCACGCCACCATCGACGGGGTCAGTGGCCAGGAGATCCAGGCGGCCATCCACGATTTCGAGTCGATACCGGCGGACGCCTCCCGCTACGAGCCCTCGCCCGGGCGGGCGCAGCCGGCGCCGGGGACGGTGCGGCTGCTGCTGCGCAGCCCGCTCAGCAACCTCTCGAAAGCCCTGCGCCTCGGCGGCTCGCTGGCCGCCGCGGCGCCCGGTCTGGTGCGGGCCGGTCTCGCCGGCCGCGGCAGCGAACGCACGCCGGTGCCGAAGACCGTGTTCAACCGGGGGCGGGTTTCCCCGAGCCGGGTGGTGGACGGCCACCTCTACGACCTGGCCGAGGTAAAGGCGGTATCGAAGGCGCTGGACGGCACCATCAACGACGTGGTGCTGGCCGTCGTGGGCGGGGCGTTGCGGCGCTACCTGGCGGCCCGGGACGAACTGCCCGCCGAGACCCTGGTGGCGGCCTGCCCGATGGACGTGCGGGGGCGGGACGACCACGGCGAGGAAGTGGACAACCTGGTGAGCGCCATGCTGACGCCGCTGCACACGGAGATGGCCGATCCGGCGGAGCGGGTACGTGCCGTCCACGAGGGTACGGAAGAAGCCAAGTCGAAGATGGAGAGGATCGGCCCGCGGCGCATGGCGGAGATCCCCATGAACCTGCCCTCGCCGGTGGCCCGCGGCCTGTTTCCGCTGCTGATGGAACTGACCGTGCGTTCGGGCACGGTGCCGTTCAACACGATGGTGACCAATGTCGCCGGCATCCGGAAGCCGGTCTACCTGGCGGGGGCCGAGATGGTGGCGATGCTGGGCATGGGGCCCGTGGTGCACCAGGCCGGCCTTTTCCACGCCGTGTTCTCCTACAACGGCGTCATCTCGATCATGTTCACCGCCTGCCGGCAGATGCTGCCGGACCCGGAGTTCTACGCCGAGTGCATCGACGCCGCCTGGCGAGAACTGCGTGACGCCGCGCTGTCCGGGCGGGGCCGCCGGAAGACCCCGGGCAGGAAGACCGGCGGGAAGAAGACGTCCGCGAAAAAGGCTGCCGGCAGGAAGAAGGCCGGGAAGAAGACGACTGGGAAGAAAACTCCCGCGAAGAAAACCACCGGGAAGAAGGCCGGCCGGAAGAAGGCGAAGCGGCGTGCGGCCGGGAAGAGCGCCTCGCGCATGCGGCGGGCGGGCGCGACCGGGGACGACGCATGAGCATGGAGCGGATGGCGGCGTTTACCGACCAGCCGGGCCCTTCGATCCGGGACGAGTTCTCGGTCGACTGGCTGGACTACCATGCCCGTTACGACGCCGACGTGGTGGCCGCCGTAGACGTGGACACCGGCCGCAGCTTCACCTACGGCGAGTTCAACGACCGGCTGCGGCGCCTGGCGGTGGGGCTGCAATCCGCCTACGGCCTGGAGAAGGGCGACCGCATCGCCATGCTCTGCCACAACTCCACGGACGTGTTCGAGACCCTGTTCGCCGGCTGGGAGCTGGGCGCGGCCCTGATGCCGCTGAACTGGCGGCTGAGCGCCCGCGAGATAGCGGCGATCCTGCGGCACGGCGAGCCCAGCGTGGTGATCTGCGACGAGGAGTTCGGCCACCTGGTCGAGGGCGCGGGGCTGCCGGTGCTCGAGCGGTGCGGCGACTCGGCGGCCAGCGAGTACGAGCAGCTCATCGACTCCGCGAGCGCCGCTGCGCTGCAGCCGGCGGATCTGACCATCGACGATCTGGCGACGCTGCTCTATACCTCCGGCACGACCGGCATGCCAAAGGGCGTCATCGGCACCTTCCGCATGATGCGCGACACCATCATTCACGCCGCGCTGCACGGGGACCTCACCGGCAGCTCGCGCTCGCTCACCTGCGCGCCCATGTTCCACTCGGCCGGCCTGTACGGTTTCTCCATGCCGGTGTTCCACTACGGCGGCACGCTGTGCGTGATGAAGAAGTGGGATCCGCGGCGATTCCTCGGCCTGCTGACCGGCCCGGAGGCCGCCATCACTCATTGCCTCGGCGTGCCGGTGCAATACGCGATGATGGCCGAGCTGCCCGAGTTCGCCGAGTCCGTTTTCCCCACGCTGCGGGTGGCGGGCGTCGGCGCCGCGCCGGTCTCCACCGACCTGCTGGACGTGTGGGCGGCGAAGGGCGTCCACCTCGCCCAGTCCTACGGCCTTACCGAGGCCTTCAGCGTGGCCATCCTGCCGCCCCGGCAGGCGGCGAGCCGGGTGGGGTCGGCGGGCCACCGGATGATGCACACCCGGCTGCGCATCGCCGACGAGGCGGGCAACGCGCTGCCGGCCCGCGAGGTGGGAGAGATCCAGATCAAGGGGCCGGCGGTGACGCCCGGTTACTGGAAGGCGCCGCAGGAGACGACGCGAGCCTTCGTCGACGGCTGGTTCCGGACGGGGGATGCGGGCCGGCTGGAACCCGACGGCACGCTGTATATCGTCGACCGTTACAAGGACATGTACATCTCGGGCGGCGAGAACGTTTATCCCGCCGAGGTGGAGAACGTGCTGTGCGCGCACGGCGACGTGGCAGCCGCCGCCGTGCTCGGCGTGGACGACGACAAGTGGGGGCAGACCGGCCTGGCGGTGGTCCAGCTCCGGGCCGGCGCGGCCGCGGACGCCCAGGCCCTGCTGGCCCATTGCGCCGCCCGCCTCGCCCGGTTCAAGCTGCCGAAGTACGTGCGCTTCGTCGAAGCGCTGCCCGTGAGCGCCCAGGGCAAGGTGGTGAAACAGGAGCTCAAACGCCTGTACGATCCCGCCCGGGCGCCGGCGGATGACTGAACGGAGATTGTTGTCGTGAGCGAACGGAAACGCGAGATTTCGCTGGTGCTGGGCAGCGGCGGCGCCCGGGGCTATGCACACATCGGCGTGATCCGCTGGATCGAGGAACACGATCTGGCGATCTCCTCGGTGGTGGGTGCCTCGATGGGCGCGCTCGTCGGCGGCTGCTATGCGGCGGGCAAGCTGGACGAGTACGCGGACTGGGCCTCCGCCGTGCGCAAGAGCGACATCGTGCGGCTGCTGGATTTCACGCTGAGCAAGTCCGGCTTCGTGGACGGTACCCGCATCATGAACGTGCTGAAGGACTTCGTCGGCGACCACGACATCGCCGATCTGCCGGTGCGGTTCACGGCCGTGGCCTCGGACATCGCGCGGGAAAAGGAGGTCTGGATCAACAGCGGCTCGCTGTTCGAGGCCATCCGGGCGTCTATCGCGCTGCCGTTCTTCTTCGTGCCTTTCCGCAAGGACGGCCGTCCGCTGCTGGATGGGGGCATCCTGAATCCGGTGCCGATCGCACCGACCTTCGACGATCCCACCGATTTCACCGTCGCGGTGAACCTGAACGGTCCGCCGGACGAGAACCTGCGGCTGCCGGGCAAGCGCGCGGCGCTGTCCGAGGACAACCGCAAGGACAAGCAGGGCCTCATCGACCGCTTCCTGGACCGCCTGCACGACCAGTTCACCCGCGAGGGCTCGGACGGCTGGAGCATGCTCGACATCGCCCAGCAGACCTTCGACACGATGCAGAGCACGATCGCCCGCACCAAGCTTGCGGCCTATCCGCCGGACGTGGTCATCTCCGTCCCCCGGGACGTGGCCAGCATCATGGAGTTCGATCGCGCCGACGAACTGATCGAGCTGGGCTATCAGGCCGCCGAGCGCCAGCTGAGCCGCTTCCTGCGACGCCGCGCCCGCCTGGAGAAAGAGGAAGCCGAAGCGGCCGCGCAGGAAGAGAGACCGGAAGAATCTTAGGAGGGAACAATTACGGGGACAGTTGACTCTATTAGCAATTGAGTCAACTGTCCCCGAAACCCTGAAACTCTTCCCATGCACATCATCCTGCTGCTCGTCATCGGTATCGTCGTCATCCTGGGCCCCGGGCTCTGGGTGAAGCGGGTCATGGAGCGCTACAGCCGTCCCGCCGACCGTTACCCCGTGACCGGCGCCCGGCTGGCACGGGATCTGCTGGACGGGGCGGGCCTCGAGCGAGTGCGCACAGAGGTGACCGAGCAGGGCGACCACTACGATCCCATCGAGAAGGTGGTGCGGCTCAGCGCGGACAACCATGACGGCCGCTCGCTGACCGCCATCACCGTCGCCGCCCACGAGGTGGGACACGCGCTGCAGGACGCGGGCGGTTTCGGGCCACTGCGCTGGCGCACCCGGCTCGTGCGCTGGATATCGCCCATCGAGCGCCTCGGCGCCGGCCTGCTGATGGCCTCGCCGGTGATGGTGGCCGTGACCCGGGCGCCGGTGGCAGGCCTCATGATGTTCCTCGGCGGCCTCCTGACGCTGGCGTCGGGCATTCTGGTGCACGCCACGACCCTGCCGACGGAGTTCGACGCCAGCTTCCGCCGGGCCCTGCCGCTGCTGGCCGAGAAGCGGGTGCTGCGCGACGGGGACGAGCGCCATGCGCGCAAGATCCTCCGGGCCGCGGCGATGACCTACGTGTCCGCCTCGCTGATGAGCCTGCTGAACGTCGCGCGCTGGTGGGCGATATTGCGGCGGTGAAACCCCCTACGATTCTCCGTCGCCGCCGTTGTAGTGGGCCTTCGCCGCGCGGTGGGTCAGCGGCGGGATCTCCTCGCGGAAGGCCTTCAGCAGGCACCAGGCCATGACGATGAGGATGATGGCAAAGGGCAGCCCGGTCGTTATCGAGGCGCTCTGCAGGGCGGCCAGTCCGCCGCCGACAAGCAACACCGCGGCAACCGCGCCCTCGGTGACCGCCCAGAAGATGCGCTGGGCCACCGGCGGGTGCAGCGCGCCGCCCGACGTGATGATGTCGATCACCAGCGACCCGGAGTCCGACGAGGTCACGAAGAAGACGAACACCAGCATCATGGCGATCAGGCTGGTGACGCCCGCCAGCGGGAAGTCGGCCAGCAGTTCGAACAGCGCGGTGGCCACGTTGGCGTTCACGGCATCGATGATGCTCGTGTCCACGTTCAGTGCCTCGTACAGGGCAGCGCCGCCGAACACCGACACCCAGAAGAAGGTGAGCAGCGACGGCACGGCCAGCACGCCGAGGATGAACTCGCGCACGGTCCGCCCCCGCGAGATGCGGGCGATGAACATGCCCACGAAAGGCGACCAGGCGATCCACCAGGCCCAGTAGAACACCGTCCAGTCCCCCTGCCAGCCGGCGTCCCGGGTATAGGCTTCGGTCCAGCTGCCCAGCGTCAGCAGGTTCTGCAGGTAATGGCCGGTGTTCTGCACGAAACCCTTGAGCAGGAACAGGCTGGGACCGAGCACCAGCAGGAACAGCATCAGGACGAGTGCGGCCACCAGGTTCAGCTCGCTGAGCCGCTTGATGCCCTTGTCGAGGCCGGAGACCACGCTGGCCGTCGCCACGGCGGTGATGACCGTGATAAGGGTGAGCTGGGTGGCAGCGGACATCCCGACGTCGAACAGGTAGCCGAGACCCGCGTTGATCTGGGTGACGCCGAAGCCGAGCGAGGTGGCCACGCCGAACAGCGTCGCCACCACCGCCATGATGTCGATGACGTTGCCGATGGGTCCGTGGATGCGCTCGCCCAGCAGCGGATGGAAGCCGCTGCGGATGGTCAGCGGCAGCCCGCGGTTGAAGCTGAAGTACGCCAGCGATAGCCCGACCAGGGCATAAATGCCCCAGGCATGGAAGCCCCAGTGCAGGAAGGTCAGGTCCATGGCGCGGGTCGCCGCCTCCGGTCCCATGGCCGGCACGCCCGGTGGATCCTGAAAATGGGTCACCGGCTCGGCAACGCCCCAGAACATGAGGCCGATACCCATGCCGGCGCTGAACAGCATGGAGAACCAGGCCGGCCGTGAGTAGGAGGGCCGCGCACCCGGGCCGCCTATGCGGATATGGCCGAAGCGGCTGAGCGCCAGATACACGCAGAACAGCAGGAAGCCCTGCACGCAGAGGATCAGCAGCCAGCCGAAGCTCGAGGTGATGCCGCTCTTGGTCCGGCTGAAGATCGCGTCGGCGGTGTCCAGGTTGGCGAGGGTAAGGGCGACGAACAGCACGATCAGCGCGGTGGAGCAGCCGAACACCCAGGGGTGTATCTGCAGCCGGGGCAGGCGCGAGCGTCTCGTCTCGGTGGGATCCGGAACCAAGTGATTTCCTTTCGATTGACGTGCGCGACCGGCTGTTACGTCGGCGCAACGCCGGGTGGGGCACAAGCCCATTGACCGCCGTTGGACCCGCTTGCAGGCCGCGTTCCCGGGGCGTAGTGCAGACTACTGATCCTACTACATTTTCTGCCGTTTGCCGAGCTCCGCGGCAGTCGTAGAATGGCGAAAATACCACAATTTATTTCGAGCGACTTTGCAATCAGGGGCCGGCCTAGGCACACTGTGTTGCTAGATGGACACAGTGCCGCGTGCTGCGTGGTGCTTCGCTGTCCTGCCACACGGCCCGGTCGTGCAGCGTCAAGGGGAGGGATGCGTCGGTGCTCCGCGAGGAGGGCTGACGCCGCGACGCTCTGCGGCTATCCGTGGCCTGCCGGCCGAGTGCCGCAGCAGGCGAACCAGAACAGGACGGCCGGCGACGAAGCCGGCCGACGAAGTATCGGAATATTCGGAGCGACAAACAGGAAGAGGTTATGAGACGGAACACGAAGATTCGCGCGGCCGTGGTATCAGCCCTTGCGGCGGGCGCCGGCTCGACGGCAGTCACCGCGGTGCAGGCGCAGGAAGCACCGGCCGACCCGGGCAAGCGGGCCATCGAGGAGATCGTCGTCACGGCGACCAAGCGCCAGGAGTCCATGCAGGACGTCCCGGTTGCGGTTTCCGCACTCCAGGGCGACAACCTTGAGGAGCTGCGCATCGACAGCTTCGAGGACTACGCGCTGTACCTGCCGAACGTCACCAGCCAGGGCACCGGCCCGGGCCAGCAGGAGATCTACATCCGCGGCGCCGCCACCTCCCAGACCATCATCTCGCTGTCCTCCGTCCAGGGCCTCCAGCCTTCGGTGGCGCTGTACCTGGACGAGCAGCCGGTGGCGCTGCAGGGCCGTAACCTGGACGTCTACGCCACCGATCTGGCGCGCGTCGAGGTGCTGCCGGGACCGCAGGGCACCCTGTTCGGCGCGAGTTCCCAGGCGGGCACGGTCCGGCTCATCACCAACAAGCCGGATCATTCCTCGTTCCAGGCCGGCTTCGACACCCAGATCGCCAACACCACCGGCGGCGAGATGAGCAACTCCGTCGAGGCCTACTTCAACCTGCCGATCACCGACACGGTGGCGTTCCGCCTGGCGGCCTACAACGACAACCAGGGCGGCTGGATCGATCACATCCTGAACGATCCGGACAACGGCGGCTGGAACGGCAGCACAGTCGTGATCGACCGCATCTCGGGCGGCGCGTTGCCGGATCCGGAGAACCAGACCATCCCGATCCCCAGTAACGATCAGCTGGTGGAGCAGGACTTCAACGACGCCACCTACACCGGCGGGCGCTTCGGCCTGTCCTGGCTCATCAACGACCGCTGGGACCTGCTGCTGCAGCACACCCAGCAGACGCTGGACACCGAGGGCGTGTGGGCCTACGACGCGAATCTGGACGGCGAGAGTTCCGTGAACCGTTTCGCGCCGGACAACAACGAGGACGATTTCGGCCTCACCACCTGGACGCTGAACGGCCGTCTGGCGATGCTGGACGTCGTCTACACCGGCGGCTACCTCGACCGTTCGGTGAACTCCACCATCGACTACACCCATTACACCAACGGCGGCCTGTTCTCGGCCTACTACGTCTGCTACCCGGGCGACGGCACCTATTCCGAGTGCTTCAACCCGCAGAAGTTCTACAAGGAAGACACCGAGAACACCCGCACGACTCACGAGTTCCGCGTCAACACACCGCAGGACAACCGCTGGCGTCTTACCGCCGGTCTGTTCTACGACGCGCAGGAGCTCGCCAGCACGGGTTACTTCAAGATCGCATCCACCGACAGCCCCTTCTTCGAGAACGTCGGCGGCGCGCGCAGCGTGCCGGTCGTCGAGGGCACCCGCGTCGGCGGCCAGCCCGTCCCGTCGGAGGTCAGCTTCGTCAACGACGTGACCCGCAACACCGACCAGATCGCCGTATTCGGCCAGCTCGAGTTCGACCTCACCGATCGGCTCACGGCCGCCGTCGGCGCGCGCTGGTACGAGATCGAGGACGACTACAAGGGCGCGACCACCACGGCCAACGTGACGGCCCGCTTGCGTGCGCTCGGCAGCCAGGACGAGGCGGCACTGGATGCCGTGGGCCTTGACGGCGCCGCGGTATTGGCCGCCATCGACAGCGGCCAGCTGGACGTGAGCGACCTCGACAGCGACGGCGTGCTGACCCAGGACGACGTCATCCTGCGCTTCTCGCTGGACTGGGCCGTGACCGACCGCATCCTGCTGTTCGGTAACTTCGCCGAAGGCTTCCGCCCGCCGGTCACCAACCGGCTTGGTGCCGATGCGGCGCGGTCGGCCAATCCCAACTTCGCGGATTTCCGCATCCCGGTCTACTCCCAGACGGACGACCTGGAGAACTGGGAGCTGGGCTTCAAGGGCGATTTCCTGGACGATACGCTGCGCCTGAACGCGACGGCCTTCTACTCGGAGATCACCGACCTGCAGACCTCGCGTTTCGACCCCACGAACATCAGCTTCCTGTGGTTCGCCGACAACGTGGGTGACGCGGAGATCAGCGGTCTGGACGCCGACTTCATCTGGCAGCCCACCATGAATCTCACCATCAGCGGCGCCTTCAGCGTGCTGGATACCGAGATCACGCGCCTGAACCAGGAACTGCAGGGCGTGGCCGCCCCGGTCGGCAGCGAGCTGCCGTTCTCGCCGGAATTCTCCGGCAACATCCGGGCCCGCTACGGCTTCGACGTGCCGGCCATCGGCGAGGTCGAGAACCTGCGCGGCTACGTGACCGGCGGCTTCGTCTATACCGGCGAGAGCAAGGTCGGCCTGAAGATGGACGCCTACGTGATCGAGGACAATCTGCGCCGGATCTATCAGGTTTCCGGCTCGGGCCTGGAGATCGAGCAGGAGGCCAGCGACTTCCTCGGCGCCCCGCTCGGCACCGAGCTGATCGGCCAGGACGGGGTCCCGGGCGGGCGCTACGTCCAGGAGGACTACACCATCGCGAATCTCGCCTTCGGTGTGGAGAAGGACACCTGGTCGGCGGAGCTGTTCATCGATAACCTGTTCGACGAGAACGCGCAGGTGTACATCGACACGCAGCAGAATACGCCGAAGGTCGTGACCAACCGGCCGCGTACCATCGGCCTGCGTATTTCCTACGACTTCCTCTGAGTCGGCGGATTGCGCACGGGAAGGGCAGGCCCGCCTGGCGGGCTTGCCCTTCTTGCGTTCAGGGTTTAGAAAAACCGAATCGGGATGAACGGGCGCAGCACCGGGTAACGATGTGACTGAAGCAGCGGAGCAGGAGGCCGGGCGGCCGGACCACGAGCGCGCCATCGCCGGCGCCAGACGGCTGATCGAGGCAGCGCGATTCGCCGAGGCCGAGGCCGCCATGCTCGACGTACTCGGCGAGTCGCCGGCGCCGCGGCAGGAGCTCGAGGCCCGCTACACCATCGCGGTGGCGCGGCGCTACGCGCAGGACTACGAAGGCGCGCTGCGGGCGGCTGACGACCTGCTGGCGGTGCGTCCGGAATACGGCCGCGCCTGGCAGGAGAAGGGCTACGCCTACCTCGCCTCCAACCGGCCGGCCGAGGCCGCGGAGGCGTTCTCCCGGGCGGTCGATCTCAATCCGGGCCTGGTGGCGGCGTGGAAGTCGCTCGCCAACCTGTACCGTGCCGCCGGCCGGGAAGAGCGTATGCGCCACGCCGAGGCTCAGGCGGAATACCTGGCCTCCCTGCCCCGGCAACTGCTGGCCGTGCTCGACCTCATCCACGAGGGCAAGCTGTACAAGGCAGAGCAGCTCTGCCGCCGCTTCCTGGCGCACAATAAGCACCACATCGAGGCCATGCGCCTCCTGGCGGACATCGGCGTGCGCCTGCGCGTGCTCGACGACGCCGAGTTCCTGCTGGAGAGCTGCGTGGAACTCGCCCCGGACAACGTCCGTGCCCGGCTGGATTATCTCCGGGTGCTGAACCGCAAGAGCCGCTTCCGCCAGGCGCTGGAACAGGCGGACATCCTGCTGCGGGACGAGCCGGACAACCCGGTGTTCCGCCTGGCCCGGGCTAGTGCCCTGGTCGGGCTCGGCCGCATCGAGGAAGGCATCGACATCTATCGCGACTGCCTCGGCTTCACCACCAACAAGGCGGGAGTCCACGTGATGCTGGGCCATGCCGAGAAGGCCATCGGCGACCTGGATGCGGCCATCGCCTCCTACCGGGAGGCCTACCGGCTGCGCCCGGATTACGGCGACGCCTTCTGGAGTCTCGCCAATACAAAGACCTACCGCTTCACCGACGAGGAGCTCGATCACATGCGCCGCTACGAGGCGGAGCCGGGCGTGGCGGCCGACGACCGCATCCATCTTTGCTTCGCACTCGGCAAAGGGTTGGAAGACCGCAGCCGGTACGAGGAATCGTTCCGTTTCTACCGGCGGGGTAATGCCTTGCGGCAGGAGCGCTCCGGCTACGATCCCGACAAGACTGCCGCCATGGTGGACGCACAGATCGAGACCTGCACACGGGAATTGTTCGAGAGCAGGGCGGGCACGGGCTGCGACGCACCGGACCCGATCTTCATCGTCGGCCTGCCCCGTGCCGGCTCGACGCT
>CAZRSA010000004.1:0-48411 GCA_964602525.1 uncultured Woeseiaceae bacterium | reverse complement strand
CGGTGAAGAGCGTCGGCTCCACGTAGGCGCCCCGTTCCAGGGCCTCCGGCACGCCACCGCCGAAAACCAGCTTCGCGCCCTCGCGGCGGCCTTTGTCCACCAGCCCCAGCACCCGTTGCTGGTCCCGGCGCGTCACCAGCGGCCCCATCGTGGTGGCCGGGTCCAGGGGATCGCCCGGCCGGTAGGCCTCCCGGGCCCCGGCGGTGAAACGCTCGACGAACTCGTCGTGGATGCGGCGGTCGAGCATGATGCGGGAGCCGGCATTGCAGGCCTCGCCCATGTTGCCGTAGATGGCGTGATAGGCGGTTTCCACGGCGCGTTCCATGTCCGGCAGGTCGTGCAGGAACACCTGGGGCGACTTGCCGCCGCACTCGAGACCCACCTTCTTCATGTTGGACTGGCCGGCATACTGGAGCATGAGCTTGCCCACATCGGTGGAGCCCGTGAACGAGATTTTGGCCACGTCGTCATGTAGTGCCAGCGGCTTGCCCGCGGCCTCGCCGAGGCCGTTCACCACGTTGAATACGCCGGGTGGGCCTCCGGCCTCCGCGAACAGCTCCGCCAGGCGCAGGCAGGAGAGCGGCGCCTGTTCCGCGGGCTTCAGCACCAGCGTGTTGCCGGCTGCAAGTGCGGGTGCGAACTTCCAGGCCGCCATCAGCATGGGGAAGTTCCACGGCGTGACGGCAGCGACGACGCCCAGCGGCTCGCGCAACACGAAATGGGCGACGTCGCTGGCGGTATTGGTCACCTTGCCCTCGATCTTGTCGATGCTCTCGCCCATGAAGCGGATCGTGAGCAGCATCGCGCGGATGTCGACGCCGATCATGTCCCGGATCGGCTTCCCCATGGTGAGCGTGTCGAGCACCGCCAGCTCCGCGGCGTTCTCCTCGATGAGTTCGGCGAAGCGGTACATGACGGCCATCCGCGCCCGTGGCGCCATTCGTGACCAGACGCCGGAGCGGAACGCGGCCCGCGCCGCGGCCACCGCGGCGTCTATGTCCCTCTCGTTGCCGGCGGCCACCTCGGCGAGAGTCTCGCCGGTGGCGGGATCGACGGTCTCCAAACGCCCGCCGTCGACCGCGTCGACGTATTCGCCGGCGATGAAATGACGGGTCTCCAGCCGGGTTTTCGTGGCGTCGGCGATCTCGTGCCAGCGCCGGGCGTCGTATTGCTTCAGGTCAGCCAGTGTCATCGGTCGGTTCTCCGGCGCCGCCGGGCGCCTGCGGTGATGAGAGCATCTTGCGGCGGCCCAAAACCAGCGTCAACCAGCTAGCCGGTGACGGCCACCAGCGCGGCACCGCCCAGGTAGATGGCGAACAGCAGCAGGCTCTCGAATCCGATGTTGCCTACCCCGTGACGTTCCCGGAACAGGAGTCCTGCCAGCAGCACGCCCGTCATGAGCATGGTCAGCGCCAGCCAGAGCAGCTCGGCACCGGCGAGGGCGGCGTAGATGGATCCCTCCCGGTAGGCGACGTCGGATATGGCCACGAACAGGGTATCGAAGGCGTTGCCGCCGACGATGTCGCCGACCGCCAGCGTGAGTGCGCCCATGCGTACGGCGGATACGGCGATGACCAGCTCGGGCAGGGAGGTGGCGACGGCCGTCAGCGTGCCGCCGACAAAGCTCTCGGACAGCCCCGTGCGTGCCGCCAGGGGTACGGCGACCCGGGCCAGTATCCAGCCCGAGAAAGCCACCACCGCGGCGCAGCCGGCGAAGGTCAGCCACAGCGACGGCAGTCCCAGCCGGGTGCGGAAGCGCCGCTCCCGACCGTCCGGCCGGGTATCCGTGGTGCGTTTCGGCAGCCACATGGGCCGGCGATGGGTGCGCACCAGCAGCGACAGGCCGAACAGGTAGGCGCCGATCAGCACGACGCTCCCGGGGTGCACGCCCAGAACAGCGAGCTCCGGCACGGCGAAGGCGATCATCTGCAGCGCGAGCAGCACCATCAGGAACGCGCACATCATCAGGTTCTCCACCGAGGCTGCCGCGTGCTCCAGGTTGGCCCGACGATAGAACATGTCGGCGACGGCGAGGAACGCCGTCTGGGCAGCGATGCCGCCGAGTCCGTTGCTGACCGCCAGCCCGGCATGGCCGTTCCAGGCGGCCGTAACGGAGGTGGTGATACCCGACAGCGAGGTGGCCCCGCCGATCAGCACGGCACCCATCAGCGCCTCGCCGAGGCCGGTGCGGTGGGCGAGATCCCGCGCCGCCCGGGTCATGATGACGCCGAAGACGCCGATGAGTGCTGCGGCCGCGGCGAAAGCGGCCACCAGCGCCGTCAGCGGCCAGCCGCTCGGGTCCATGTCCGTGGTTCGGGCCGTTGCGCCCGCCGGGTGATCATGCTTCCAGCCTACGCGAGAGCCATGGCCCTTGTCTGCCGTGGCGGGCCGCGCAGGTGAATAAAGCGGCGGGCGTCCGCGGTCATCGGCGTACCCCACGAGAAGTGGGGCGAGACGCGGAAGGCGCTGGTGGCCGCTTTCGCCGCGACCGCTACTGGAAGGGCGGGCGGCGGGTGGCCGGCCAGGACGTCATGCCGCGCTGACCGCTTCCTCCGCCGGCATGTAGCCGTAGCCGAGATCCTCCGCCACGGCCTCGTGGGTGACATGGCCCGCATGCACGTTCAGCCCGTGGGCCAGGTGCTCGTCCGCGGCCAGCGCCTTGCGCCAGCCGTGATCGGCCAGCGCCCGTACGAAGGGCAGCGTCACGTTGGTCAGCGCGAAGGTCGACGTGCGTGGTACCGCACCCGGCATGTTGGTGACGCAGTAGTGCACCACGTCGTCCACGATGTAGGTGGGCTCGGCATGGGTGGTCGGCCGGCTGGTCTCGAAGCAGCCGCCCTGGTCGATGGAGATGTCCACCAGCACGGAGCCCGGCCACATCGCCTTCACGTGCTCCTCGGTCACCAGCTTCGGCGCCGCGTGGCCGGTGATCAGCACGGAACCGATGACCAGATCCGCCCGCGGCACCAGCGTGTCGATGGAATGCTGGGTGGAAAACTCGGTCTTCAGGCGGCCGCCGAAGATGTCGTTCAGCTGACGCATGCGGGGCACGGAGCGGTCGATCACCGTCACCTCGGCGCCGAGACCGATGGCCATCTCCGCGGCATTGGTGCCGGCGACGCCGCCGCCGAGCACCACCACCCGGGCCGGGCGCACCCCGGGCACTCCGCCCAGCAGGATGCCGCGGCCGCCGCCGGCCTTCTGCAGCGCGAAGGCGCCGGCCTGGATGGACATGCGTCCCGCAACCTCGCTCATGGGCGTCAGCAGCGGCAGCGATCCGCCGGATCCCGTGACGGTCTCGTAGGCGATGGCCGTGCAGCCGGACTTAACCAGTCCCTCGGCCTGCTGAGGATCGGCGGCGAGATGCAGGTAGGTGAACAGCACCTGCCCCTCACGCAGCATCTCGCATTCCTTCAGCTGGGGTTCCTTCACCTTGACGATCAGCTCGCCCTGCTCGAACACCTCGGCGGCGTCGGCGGCGATGCGGGCTCCGGCGCCCCGGTAGTCCTCGTCCGTCATGTTGATGGCGAGCCCGGCGCCGGTCTCGACGATGACCTCGTGGCCTTCCTGCACCAGTTCCTTCACGCCGGCCGGCACCATGCCGACACGGTACTCGTGGACCTTGATCTCTTTCGGTACGCCGATACGCATGACTGTCCCCCTCCGGCCGGCGGTTTCAGATACCAACAGGATACTGCCGGAGCGTGGAGCGGGCTGCGAATCACGGGCAGGACAAGCCATATACGTGGCAGAATCTGTAGCCAAACCCATGAAATACACAATTTCCTGCGATGAAAACGGACCGCTACGACAGGGCCATACTCCGCATCCTCCAGCGTGAGGGGCGCATCAGCAACGTGGAACTCGCCGCCAGGGTGAACCTGTCCGAATCGGCGTGCCTCAGGCGGGTGCGCGCGTTGGAGCAGGACGGACTCATCGAGCGTTACGCCGCGCTGCTGGATCAGCACAGCGCCGGACTGCCTGGCAACGTCTTCGTCAGCATCACGCTGCAACGCGAGGAGCAAAGCGACCTGGACGCCTTCGAGGCCGCGGTGCGTGAGCTGCCGGAGGTGATGGAGTGCTACCTCATGACCGGCGAATTCGACTACCTGCTGCGGCTGGTGGTGGCGGATATGGCGGATTTCGAACGCATCCATCGCCGGCATCTCGCCACCCTGCCCGGGGTGGCCCGCGTGCACTCCAGTGTGGCGCTGCGCACCGTGCGCCGCACCACTGAGCTGCCCATCCCCTGAGCTGTCTGCCCGGCGGCAATTACCTATTGGAGCGTCCAGGGTCGGACGGTAGCGTGAATACGAGGCCCGGACAGGCGAAGGAGGGTCGGTATGACCGAGGCAGCCGGCAGACGACGCGTGGCACTGGATGTCTCGCGTCCCATCTGGGAGCGCTGTTTCATGGTGGCGCCGCTGGTACTGGTGGGTACCCGGGACGAGGACGGTAGTCCGGACCTGGCGCCGAAGCACATGGTCTCGCCGATGGGCTGGGAGAACTACTTCGGCTTCGTCTGCACGCCCTCGCACAGTACCTACCGCAACATCCGTCGCACGGGCGTATTCACCGTCAGTTTCCCGAAACCGTCCCAGGTGCTGTACGCCAGCCTGGCCGCCTCACCCCGCTGCGACACCGGCGAGAAGCCGGTACTCGACGCCTTCAGCACGATCCCCGCCGAACAGGTGGACGGCGTCCTGGTGGAGGATGCGTATCTGTTCCTCGAGTGCGAGCACTACCGCATCTATGACGACTTCGGCGTGAACAGCCTGATCACCGGGCGCATCGTGGCCGCCCGGGTCGACGCCGCGGCGCTGCGAAGCTCCGACCGGGACGATCAGGAACTCATTCACGAGGCGCCGCTGTTCGCCTACCTGCACCCCGGGCGTTTCGCCAGCATCGACTCGTCGAACGCCTTTCCCTTCCCGGCCGACATGAAGAAGTAGGTCATGGAGCGGCTGCGTGGACCGGAGATCCTGGCGCAGCTCGAAACCGAGCGGGACCGGCTCATCCGCTTCCTGCGCGACCTGGTGGAGGCGGAGTCGCCGTCGTCGGTGCCGGAGACCCAGCGGCGGGTACGCTCCGTGCTGGCGGCCGCGCTGGAGGATCTCGGCTTCCATACGCAGCCGCTGCACGGCCGGCGTACCGGCGGCCATCTCTATGCGCGGCCGCGCCATCGGCGGAGGGGCGCCGGCGTGCAGATCCTGATCGGCCACTACGACACGGTCTGGCCCGTGGGCACGCTGGCCGAGCGGCCGTTCGAGGTCGACGGCAACGTCATCCGCGGCCCCGGCGTGTTCGACATGAAGGGCGGTCTCGCACAGATCGTCTTCGCGCTGGCGGCCCTGCGCGCCCTGGGCCTCGAGCCGGCGCTCACGCCGGTGATCTTCGTCAATGCCGACGAGGAGATCGGCAGCCGCGACTCCGGCCGCCACGTCCGCCGTCTCGCGCGCATCGCCCGCCGCGCCTTCGTGCTGGAGCCCTCCATGGGCGCGGAGGGGCGGCTGAAGACGGCGCGCAAGGGGGTCGGGCGCTATACCGTGACGGTGCACGGCCGGGCCGCCCACGCGGGACTGGACCCGGAGGGCGGGGCCAGCGCAATCCTGGAACTGTCTCACGTGATCCAGAAGCTGTTCGCGCTGAACGACGCGGAGCGGGGCGTGACCGTGAACGTGGGCACCGTCGACGGCGGCATGCGACCGAACGTGATCGCGCCGCTGAGTCAGGCGGTGATCGACGTGCGGGTGCCCACGGCGGAGGACGCCGAACGCATCGACGAGGCCATCACGAGTCTCGCGCCCGAGACGCCGGGCGTGCGCCTTCGCGCCGAGGGCGGCTTCGGCCGCCCGGCCCTGGAGCCGACGGCGCGCAACCGGGCGCTCTGGGAGGCGGCCCGCACCCACGGCGCCGCCCTGGGCCTGGATCTCGCCGAGGCCCGCGCGGGCGGCGGATCCGACGGCAACACCACCAGCCTCTACACCGCCACCCTGGACGGTCTCGGGCCGGTGGGCGACGGTGCCCACGCCGAGCACGAGTTCCTGTATCTCGACCGCACGCTGGAGCGCGCGGCGCTGCTCGGCTCGCTGCTGCTCGCGCCGGACGTCGGCGAGGAAGAGCCGCCATGACGGGCATCTTCCTCGGCAGCCTGACGCGAATATCCGACCTGGATGTGGCGTCGTTCCTGATCGAACGCGTGGCGCCTGCGGAGTGGGCCGGCGGTGACTACGTGGTTGGCGCCGTCACCGGCACCCCGGGCCCGCTGTACGAGATCGAGACCGCTACCGGCCGCCACGTCCGCGTGCTGCCGGGCGACCTGGTGGTGGGCGCGTTCGGCAACCGGGAGGCCACGCTGGAGGGGGTGGGCAGCTGGCGGGACATCGAGGGGGGCGAGATGCACGCCATGACCGGCGCCGGTCTCATCGGGCGTTTCGTCTCGCTCTCGCTCATACTGCC
Source organism: uncultured Woeseiaceae bacterium (assembly GCA_964602525.1). GTDB lineage: Bacteria > Pseudomonadota > Gammaproteobacteria > Steroidobacterales > Woeseiaceae > Lentisalinibacter. Next base: position 41,952 of record CAZRSA010000004.1, on the reverse strand, counting down.
CCGCCCGCTCTCTCTGGAATACCGCGGCCACGCACTGCGCGACGGCCGCAAGCTCCGGATGCAGGACTTCGTCGAGCCGGCCGAGCCGGAGGCGCTCGAGGCGCCCGTGGTGCTGCTGTATGGCACCTCCATGTCCGCCGGCAAGACGACGGCGGGACGGGTCATCGTCCACGAGCTGGCGAACGCCGGCCTGGACGTGATCGGCGTGAAGCTGACGGGCGCGGGCCGCTATCGGGACGTGCTCAGCTTTCGGGATGCCGGCGCCGCGGCCGTGTTCGACTTCGTCGACGCCGGCCTGCCCTCGACGGTCGTGCCGGAGGATGTCTTTCTGGCGGCGATCCGGCCGCTGCTCGGGCGCATCGCCCGGCGCCGGCCGGATGTGGTCGTGGTGGAGGCGGGCGCCTCGCCGCTGGAGCCCTACAACGGCGCGGCTGCCATTGCCGAGCTGGGCGCGCGCATACGATGCGCGGTCCTGTGTGCCTCGGACCCGTATGCGGTCACCGGCGTCGAGCACGCCTTCGGCCTGCGCCCGGACGTCGTCATGGGTCCGGCCACGAGTACCAGCGCCGCCATCCGCCTCGTGCACAGACTGAGCGGCGTACCTGCCGTCAACGTGCTGGATCCCGCCTCGCTGCCCGCGCTGCGCCGGGTCCTTGCCGAGTGTCTGGACATCCGCTTCCGCTGAATCGGCGCGGCCGGTTATGGCATAGTGTCGGCCTGTCCGGCCGGCCGTCCGCCGGCCGTCCGCCGGTCAGGGTTCCGTGTGCCGCTGAAAGAGATGGATGATGAAGATATCCGCCAGACTCCTGTTCGCCCTGTTGCTTCTGCCGCTCGCCGGACTGGCCGCCGAAGCCGACGAGGACAAACCCGAGCCCGGCCTGAACGCCGCGACCCTGGAGGGCCTCGAGCTCAGGAACATCGGTCCGGCCTTCATGTCCGGGCGCATAGCCGACATCGTCCTGCATCCCGAGGACCCGAGCACCTGGTACGTGGCGGTGGGCAGCGGTGGCGTCTGGAAGACGACGAACGCGGGCACCACCTGGGAGCCGATATTCGACGACCAGAGTTCCTATTCCATCGGCTGCATCACCCTCGATCCCAACGACCCGGACACCCTCTGGGTGGGCACCGGCGAGAACGTGAGCGGACGCCATGTGGGCTACGGCGACGGCCTCTACCGCAGCCGGGACAGCGGCGAGACCTGGGAGCGCATGGGTCTGGAGGCCTCCGAGCACATCGGCATGATCCGCATCGACCCGCGCGACTCGGACGTGATCTGGGTGGCCGCTCAGGGTCCGCTCTGGTCGGCCGGCGGCCAGCGCGGCCTGTACCGGTCCGCCGATGGCGGCGAGACCTGGGAGAAGCTCCTCGGCGACGACGAGTACACCGGCGCGAACGAGGTGCACCTGGACCCCCGCGACCCCGACGTGGTCTACGCGGTCACGTGGCAACGCTTCCGCAACGTGGCCGCGCTCATGAACGGCGGCCCGGGCAGCGGCATCCACAAGTCCGAAGACGGCGGTGAGACCTGGCGGGAACTCACCGAGGGCCTGCCCGAGGAGGACATGGGCAAGATCGGTCTCGCCATCTCGCCCCAGGACCCGGACGTGGTCTACGCCACCATCGAACTCGCGCGGCGCACCGGCGGATTCTGGCGCTCCGAGGACGGCGGCGAGACCTGGGAGAAACGCAACGACTATCTGTCCAGCGGGACCGGTCCCCACTACTACCAGGAAATCTTCGCCAGCCCCCACGCCTTCGATCGCGTCTACCAGATGGACGTGTTCCTGCACGTCACCCATGACGGCGGTCGGAACTTCACGAAAATGGGCTTCGACGCGAAGCACGTCGACCACCACGCGATGGCCTTCCGGCCCGACGACCCCGACTACCTGATCGTCGGCACCGACGGCGGCATTTACGAGAGCTACGATCTCGGGGAGACCTGGCGCTACGCCTCCAATCTGCCCATCACCCAGTTCTACAAGGTCTCCGTCGATTACGACGAACCTTTCTACAACATCTATGGCGGTACTCAGGACAACTCCACCCAGGGCGGCCCCTCCCGCACGCCGAACGTCCACGGCATCACCAACTCGGACTGGTACGTGGCACTCGGCGGAGACGGCCACGAGCCCGAGGCCGACCCCACCAACCCGGACATCGTCTACGTGCAGTGGCAGCGGGGTAACCTGAACCGCTTCGACCGCCGCACCGGCGAGACCGTCTACATCCAGCCCCAGCCCGGCCCCGGCGAACCCGAGGAGCGCTTCAACTGGGATGCGCCGATACTCATCAGCCCCCACGACCCGGCACGGCTGTACTTTGCCAGCCAGCGTCTGTGGCGCAGCGACAACCGCGGCGACGAGTGGCAGGCCCTGAGTGACGACCTCACCCGCGACATCGACCGCCTGCGCCAGCCGATGATGGGCGAGCGCTGGAGCTTCGACGCGCCCTGGGACCTGTATGCCATGTCCCAGTTCAGCACGATCGCCAATCTGGACGAATCGCCGCTGGTCGAGGGCCTGATCTACGTCGGCACCGACGACGGCCTGATCCAGGTGACCGAGGACGGCGGCGAGACGTGGCGGGAGATCGACTCGCTGCCGGGCGTACCGGATTATTTCTATGTCAACGATATCAAGGCCGACCTGCACGACCCGGACACCGTGTATGCGGCCGTGGACAACCACAAGGCCGGCGACTTCGAGCCCTACATCCTGAAGAGCACCAACCGGGGCCGCAGCTGGCGCAGCATCGGCGACGACCTGCCCGACCGGCACATCGTCTGGCGCGTCATCCAGGACCACGTCGACCCGCAGCTCCTGTTCGCGGCCACGGAGTTCGGCCTGTTCTTCACGGTGGACGGCGGCGAAAACTGGACGGAGCTCGACGGCGGTATTCCGACCATCTCGCTCCGCGATCTCGAGATCCAGCGCCGGGAGAACGACCTGGTGGCGGCGAGCTTCGGGCGTGGCTTCTTCGTGCTGGACGACTACTCCCCGCTGCGCGACCTGAGCGAGAACACGCTGGCGGAGGAAACGGTATTGTTCCCCGTGCGCAATGCGGCCTGGTACGTGCCTCGTGACCCGCTCGGCTGCGGCCGCCCGGCCTGTCAGGCCACCCAGGGCGCGGGCTTTTACGTGGCACCGAATCCGCCCTTCGGCGCGGTGTTCACCTATTACCTGCCGGAGAAGGTCCGCAGCCTGGAAGAGCGGCGGCAGGAGCGCGAGAAGGAACTGAAGCTCGAGGGTGCTGCCGTTCCGTTCCCGGACTGGGATACCGTGCTGGAGGAGGAACTGGAGGATGCCCCGGCCGCATGGCTGACCGTCCGGGACGCCGAGGGCGCCGTGGTCCGCCACATCGAGGCGCCGGCGGAGGCGGGTTTCCATCGCGTCGCATGGGACTTGCGCTATCCGGACCTCAATCACTGGCAGCCGGAGGACGAGGAGCCGGCTCCCTGGGACATCCGCCACGGCGTGCTGGCCGAGCCCGGCGAGTATTCCGTGACTCTCGCCCGCCGCGTGGGCGGGCGCGTGGAGACCGTCGCCGGCCCGCAGAGCTTCCGCGTGGAGTCCATCCGCGAGCCCGTTCTCGAGGGGCCCGCCCAGCAGGAACGGGTGCGCTTCGACCGCCGTGTGGCCGAGGTGGGCCGGGCCGCCAGCGCGGCCGTCGCCGCCATCGACGAACTCGTGGCCGAGACGGCCGCCATCAAGGAGGTGGTCACCCGGTCGACGGCGGACGCCGCCCTCTACGCCACGGCACAGGACATCGAGGAGCGGGCGCGGCGCCTGCGCACGCGGCTCGCGGGCCACGAGGAGCGGGCGGAGATGGGTGAGACCCAGCCGGTACCGGTGTCCCGCCGGCTGAACGTCGCGGGCTTCGGCAGCCGGAGCAACGCCTACGGCCCCACGGCGACCCAGCGGATGAGCCTGGAGATTGCCGAGAACGAGTTCGCCGAGGTCAAGCAGGCGCTGAATCAGCTGATCGACGTCGAGATGACCGGCCTGAAGGAGCGCCTGGACGCGGCGGGAGTGCCCTGGTCGCCGGGCCGCGGTATCCCGCTGCGCTGACCGCTTTTCCGATCGCGGCGTTCTGCTGGCGTCGGCCCGCTCGCTGACGGACCCATCGCCGAAAGGGATGGCGCCGCAGGGCGGCCGTAAAAGAAGGGACGGGTCTGGCAGAGTCGGACCTGAATGCCCTCCTATCCGGCCGGGCGGCCCTCGAACTGCTCCTTGTTGGCGAGCACCCGCTCGGTCAGGAAGTTCGAGACCGCGCGGATGCGGGCACTGTGGCGCAGTTCCTCGTGGGTGAGGAGCCACATCGAGGTCTCGAAGACGTTGGTGTCGGGCAGCAGGGGGACGAGTCCGCCCTGCAGGGCCACCCAGCGGTGCGACAGCACGGCGATGCCGTAGCCGGCCCGCGCCGCCGACATCTGTGCCGCCGGGCTGTTGGTCGTGAACACGAAGCGCCCCACGGGCAGGTGGCCGAGGTCGTCGCCGGGCACGAGGTGGGTCGGGCTGCCGGCCTGCTCCAGGCCGATGAGGTCGTGATCGGCCAGGTCGTCGAGCGAGTTCACCGGTGGCGCATGCTCCAGATACGACGGCGCTGCGTACAGACCGAAGCCTACGGTGACCAGCCGCCGGCCGATCAGCTCGGGTTCCTTCGGCTCGCCGAGCCGCAGCGCGATGTCGGCCTCGCGGCGCAGCAGGTCCATGCTGCGGCTGTCCACACGGATGTTCAGTGTGATGTCCGGATAGCGCCGCCGGAATTCGGTGAGTTCGGGCGGCAGCCACTCGGTGCCGGTGCCCTCGGTGGCCGTGATGATCACCTCGCCGGCCAGGCTCTTGGAGTGCACCTCCACGGCGCGCTCGATGGCGAGCATCTCCCGCTCCATCCGCTGCGCGTTCTCCAGGATGGTCCGCCCGGTGTCAGTGAGCTGCATGCGCCGCCCGGTGCGCACGAACAGCGGCACCCCCATGCGTTTCTCCATGGCGGCGAGGCGGCGGCCCAGCGTGGGCTGGCTGAGCGAGAGGTGTTCGGAGGCGGCGAGGAGGCTGCCGTGCTCCACGATGGCGAGGAACAGCCGGATGTCCGACCAGTCCCGCAGGGCGGATTTGCTATTCATGAAAGCATAATAAATATGTAATTCCTTTATCGCTATGCATTGATGAAATCCTTAAGGTGTGCTTCACGGTTTATCGACAGGGAGACAGCCATGACCACCGGAACACAGCTCGCTGCACTGATACTCGTCATTACCAGCGGCGCGGGCGCGGGCGACGCTGCCGCGGCCGGCCTGGATCTGCAGACGACGCCGGAATTCGTGCAGCGCGCGGAGATCGCGCTGGCCGCGGGCAACCTGGAGCGGGCGGTCGGCCTCGTGGCGCCCCGCGTCGAAAGGCTGCGCGGCGAGTACGCCCGCAACCGTGCCTACGCCACGCTCTGCAACGCCCATCTGCGTCAGAAGGACTACGACCTTGCGGGCGAGGCCTGCACAACTGCGGCAGAGAGCCGTTACGCCAACTGGAGCGATTACAACAATCTCGGCGCGTATCACTACCTGACGGGTGACCTCGCCGCGGCTCGCGAGTACTTCGAACTGGCGTCGGAGATGGCGCCCGGCGAGAAGGCGGTGGGCCTCAACATGGAGGCGATACTCGCCGCGACCACCCGCTGAGCGGCGAGCGGAGCCGCGGGCGGCCTCCCCCCTCGGCCGTCGCGGTGCCCGCCGGTCGGAGCGCAGGCAAGCCGGGCCCGGGACGGCCCGGCTGTCCTGTTCAGGGCGCCAGCGGCCGTTCGGGCAGGAGGCCCCGGCGCTCGAGCAGCGGCTCGATGACCGGGTCGCGTCCGCGGAAGGCGCGGAACAGCTCCAGCCCCGGCCTGGTGCCGCCCTTCGACAGTATCTCCTCGCGGAAGGCCGTTGCCGTACCCTGATCGAACAGGCCCTGCTCGCGGAAGGCCTGAAAGATGTCGGCATCCATGACCTCCGACCAGAGGTAACTGTAGTAGCCGGCCGAGTAGCCGCTGGAAAAGATGTGCCGGAAGTAGGTGCTGCGGTAGCGCGGGATGATGTCGTCGATCAGCCCGATGCGCTCCATCTCCGCGCGCTCGAATTGCGCGGGCACGACTTCGGCCCCGGGCTCCAGCATGTGGTACGCCATATCGAGGTAGGACGCCGCCATGTACTCGACTGTGCGGAAGCCCTGGTTGAATTTCGCCGTAGCCTGGATCTTCTGTATCAGCTCGTCGGGCAGCCGCTCACCGGTCTCGTGATGGCGGAAGGTCTTCAGCATCTCCGGTTCGCCCAGCCAGTTTTCCATGACCTGGGAGGGCATTTCCACGAAGTCGCGGGCGGTGCTGGTACCCGCCAGTGACGGATAACGGACCTCCGAGAGCATGCCGTGCAGCGCATGGCCGAACTCGTGGAACAGGGTTTCGGCCTCGGAGTAGCGCAGCAGCGCGGGCTGCCCCGGTGCCGGCGCCGGAAAATTGAAATTGTTGGTCACCACGGGCGTCACGAAGCCGTCCATATTCGACTGCTGGCGCAGAGCGTTCATCCAGGCGCCACCGCGTTTGCTCTCCCGGGCGAACCAGTCCATGTAGAGGATGGCGAGGTGGGAGCCGTCGGCGTCGAACACTTCGAAAACCTGCTGGTCCGGGTGCCAGCGGGGCAGGTCGGAACGCTCCTCGAAGGTCAGCCCGAACAGCCGGCCCGCCAGCTCGAAGGCCGCGCCGCGCACGGCGGAGAACTCGAACCAGGGCCTGAGCGCCTGCTCGTCGAAGTCGTAGCGCTCCCGGCGCAGCTTCTCGGTGTAGTAGCGCCAGTCCCAGGGCTCCAGCTCGCCCTCGATGCCGTCGGCACGCAGCATCGCCGTCAGCGCATCCCTTTCGCGTTTCGCCATGGCCAGCGCCGGCTCCCAGATCTCGTCCAGCAGCGCGTACACCCGCTCGGGGGTCTGCGCCATGCGGTCCACCAGCACGGCGGCCGCGTGATTGTCGAAGCCGAGCAGCCGCGCACGTTCGGCCCGCAGCGCCACCATCTCGGTAACGACGGCGTTGTTGTCGGCCTCGTTACCCTGGTCGCCGCGCATGGCGTAGCCCGTGAATATTCTCTTCCTGAGTTCCCGGTTCGGCGAATACTCGAGGAAAGGCTCGATGCTGGGGCGCTGCAGTGTGAATACCCAGCACGCTTCGCAGTCGTGGCCGCGGCGCTCGGCCTCCGCCGCCGCCGAGGCGACCAGGCTCGCCGGCAGGGCGCCGAGGTCGGCCCGGTCGGTGACCAGCAGTTCGAAACGGTTCGTCTCCTCGAGCACGTTCTGCTGGAACTCCTCCTCGAGCACCGCGAGACGGCCGTTGATCTCTTTGAGGCGCGCACGGGCTTCGTCGCCCAGCGCCGCGCCGGCCAGCACGAACTCCTTGTGGGTTTCCTCCAGCAGGCGGTGGGCCTCGGCGTCCAGGTCGAGCCGATCACGGGCCTGCCAGACGGCATCGATGCGCCCGAAGAGCGCCGGATCCAGCAGGATGTCGTCGTCGTGTCCCGAGAGTTCTGGGGCGAGGGTGCGGGCGGTCTCGCGTATGACCTCGTCGGAATGAGCCCCGTTCACGGCATAGAACACCCGTGCCGTGCGCTCCAGGGCGGCGCCTGCGCGCTCCAGTGCCTCGACGGTGTTGGTGAAGGTCGGCGGCTCCGGGTTCTCCACGATCGCCGCAATCTCCGCCTGCTCGTGGCGCATGCCTTCCCGCAGCGCGGGCAGGTAGTGTTCCGAACGGATGCGGTCGAACGGCGGCACGCCGAGAGGCGTATCCCATTCCGCGAGCAGGGGGTTTTCGGTGGCGGGCGGCTCCGCACCTGCCGGCGCCGGCGGTTCCGCCGCGGACGTCGGCGCCGCGGGCTCCTGGCCGCAGGCAGACAGAAACAGGGTCATAAGCAGTAGCAGGCCTCTTCTCTTCATGGTGCCTCTCGGGTGTCGTCGGGTACTGCGCGGCGCGGCCATACCGCGTGGTCCGGGCGGCGGTTCAGGCGTCCGCGAATACGATATTCACGCGCCGGTTATGGCGGCCCTTCTTCTCGATCTTGCTGACCCGTATCGGTCCGATCTCGCCGGTCCGGCGCACGTGTGTGCCACCGCAGGGCTGGAGGTCGACGCCGGGAATCTCGAGAAGCCGGATATGCGCCGCGTTCATCGGCGGTGAGACCGACATGGTGCGCACGAGTTCCGGCTGCGTGCGCAGCTCCTCGCCCGTGATCCAGCGGGAACCCACTTCGTGGTCCCCGGCAATCAGTGCGTTCACCGCTGCCGTGACCGCTTCCTTGTCCAGCGTCTCCTCCATGTCGAAGTCGAGCCGGCTCTTGCTCGCGCTGATGTTGCCGCCAGTGACGCCGTGGGGGATCACCGCGCCCACCAGGTGCAGGCAGGTGTGCATGCGCATGTGCCGGTAGCGCAGATCCCAGTCGATCACCGCATGCACCCGGTCGCCGGGGGACGGGAGCGGGGCGCCGTCGGCGGGAATGTGCCGAATGGTCCCGGCCTCGCCGTTGCGGGTATCGACGATCCCGATGCGCCCGCCACCGGCCGGCTCCAGGTAACCCCGGTCGCCGGGCTGGCCACCTCCCTGTGGATAGAACACCGTGCGGTCCAGAACGATGCCGGTCTCGTCCGCGGCGACGACGGTCGCCTCGCAGTCCTGCCGATAGGCGTCTTGCTCGAAAAGTCTTTCCGTCATGGGATCTCCCGTCGCCGACGCTGCAGCCTGCCATTGTGGCTCTGGAGCAACAAGGGGCGGGCTGTGCCGGTGCTCTTGCGAAGCGTCCGCTTCTGGCTCGGCCAGCCAGCCGAAATCATTGTACATAAAAGCTGGCGTTCGCCCGCCGCCGGCCCGGGAATGCTGCACAGGGCTTCCACGGTGCGCCCGTTCCGCTCCCTGCTGTTGCGGCAAGCCGACAATCTGCTTGACGGGTCCGAAAGCGCATCGCTATCCTGCACCGGCAGGGGGAAACGGCCGCGGCCGCTTACCGCCCTGCATGCAACTGCGGGCCGAATTCGGCACGTGCAGAGATTACAGGGGGAGAAATCGTGAAACACGGAAAATCCGGTATCGCCGGGTGGGCGACCGCAATGGTGGCGCTCGCCGGCATGACGGGCGCGGCTACGCTCGCGCAGGCTCAGGGGGCACAGGATGCCTTCGTCGAAGAGATCATCGTCACCGCGACAAAACGCGCCGGTGGTCAGGAAGTCCAGGACGTGCCGGTGGCCGTTACCGCACTCGGCGAGGAGCAGATCGACGCACTCTACCTGCGCGATCTGAAGGCGCTCGGCTACGGCATACCCAACGTGCAGCTCGAGGACATCGGCACCACCCGGGGTGTGGCGAACTTCTCGATCCGCGGTCTGGGGATCAACAGCTCCATCCCGTCCATCGACCCTACCGTGGGCGTGTTCGTGGACGGGATGTACTACGGCATCAACGGCGGCGTGGTCTTCGACACCTTCGATCTCGAGAGCATCGAGGTGCTGCGCGGGCCGCAGGGGCTGCTGTTCGGCCGCAACGTGACCGGCGGTGCGGTGCTGCTGCAGACCAGCCGGCCCACCGAGGAGCTGTCGGTCAAGGCCAAGGCGGCCGTGGAGACCGGCAACAACGTCGTCACCTCCGGCGTCTTCTCGGGCCCGCTCAGCGAGTCCGGCAGGCTGCTCGGCAAGCTCGCCGTCTACCACAACAAGGACGGTGGCTGGCACACCAACGAATTCGACGGCAGCGACTTCGGCGAGGCCGATACGGTCCTCATCCGCACCGGCCTCACCTGGCGTGCTACGGACGCGCTGGAGTTCCTGCTGCGCACGGAGAACGGACGCGCCGATGGCGACGGTCCGGCCGGTCAGAACAGCGGCCTGTTCAGCCGGGAGAGCTTCGACTTCTCCATCGACGAGCCCGGCTCCTACGACAACGAGTGGGATCAGGCCATCCTGGAGACGACTCTCGACGTCGCGTTCGGCGACGGTGAAATCGTCAATATCCTCGCATGGCGCGATTACGAGAGCCTGTCGTCGGGCGACATCGACGCCTCGCCGTTCTTCCTGTTCCATTCCCGCGCGCTGACCCAGCAGGATCAGATCTCCAACGAACTCCGGTACTCGGGCGCCTTCGGCAACTTCTTCGTGGCCAGCGGCCTGTATTACCTGACCCAGGATCTGGACTACCGCGAAGAGCGCAACCTGATCTTCGGTACCAACCAGATCGTGGGCGGCGGCATCCAGGAGCAGTCGACCTGGGGTGTGTTCACCCAGGTGGACTGGCAGCTTAGCGAGCGCTGGACCATCAACATCGGCGCCCGTTACAGCTCCGAGGACAAGGACGTGCAGATCGCCACGCTGGGCCTGCCTGACCTCGGTGGCGCGCCGGCCTGCACCATCGAGAACGGCTGCAGCTTCTACAACCTGGTGGATGACGAGAGCTGGGACGCCTTCACGCCGAAGATCGGTTTCCAGTGGCGGCCGAACGACGTCACCCAGGTCTACGGCTTCTACACGCGCGGCTTCCGCAGCGGCGGCTACAACCTGCGCAACACCTCGCCCACCGCGTCGCCCGGCCCCTTCGACCAGGAGACCCAGGATTCCTTCGAGGTGGGCGTCAAGACCGACCTGCTGGACGGCCGTGTGCGGGTGAACGCGGCGGTCTTCCATAACCAGCTGGAGGATCTGCAGCGCGAGGTCAATCTCCCCGGCAATCAGGCGGGCGTCATCCAGATCATCGACAACACGGCGGATGCCACCATCCAGGGCTTCGACTTCGAGGCCCGGGCATTCGTCACCGATAGCCTGACCGCGACGGTGAACGCCGGCTATGTGGACGGTGAGTACGACAACGTGATCTTCGACATCTCCGGCGACGGCGAGGTAAACGAGGAGGACGAGGCGCTCGACATCCCGCGTCTGGCGCCCTGGTCCTACGGCGCCAGCCTCATCTACGACCAGGACATCGGCAACGGGATGGCGGTGAACGCGCTGGTCAGCTTCAATCACCGTGACCAGGCCCCGTATACGGACAACAACGAGGGGCTGCTGAAAGAGGCCGACATGCTGGATGCCAGCATCTCGCTGTACCTCATGGACCGCGCCCTGAAGCTCTCCGTCTACGGCAAGAACCTGAAGGACGAGGTGACCATCGGCGGCGATACCCAGCTGCCCGACATCTTCGCGGGCGGACCGCTGGGCGGCGCGGTGCTGCCGGTAACGCCGGGGCCGGGCGCTACCTTTTCGCCGCTGAACAAGGGCCGGATCATCGGTTTCGAGGCCGAGTACTCGTTCTGATTTCCGGCTGACCATTCGTCCGGCGACTTGCCGGAGGAGGCCCCTGGTCTCGGCATCAGGGGCCTTCTTTCCTGCGGAGACTGACGATGCGCGTCAACGCAGACTTCTCGGCACCCGCCTTCGCACGGACCGGCGAGATGGAGTGGATTCCGTCACCCACGCCGGGTGTGGAGCGGCGCATGCTGGACCGGGTCGGCGACGAGGTGGCCCGGGCCACCAGCCTGGTGCGCTATGCGCCGCGGAGCCGCTTCCCCGAACACACCCACGCCAGGGGCGAGGAGTTCCTGGTGCTGGAAGGCGTGTTCGCCGACGAATACGGCGACTACCCTGCGGGCACCTACGTGCGCAACCCGCCGGGCACATCCCATGCGCCCGCCAGCCCGGCAGGCTGCGTGCTGCTGGTCAAGCTGCGCCAGTTCGCCGACGACGACACAGCACGGGTGGTCGTCGATATCCGGGAAGGCGACTGGCAGCCGACGGGTGTCGACGGGGTCGAGTGCCTGCCCCTGCATGCCCACGGGAGCGAGCGGGTGGCGCTGTATCGCCTGGCGCCCGGGTCGCGGGTGCCGCAACACGAGCATCCGGGCGGCGAGGAGACGTTCCTGCTCGAAGGCGGACTCGCAGACGGCGAGCGCGAATACCTGACCGGGGACTGGCTGCGTCTGCCGCCGGGCAGCCGTCACGCGGTGACGTCGGAGGCCGGCGCCGTCCTTTGGGTGAAGACGGGCCACCTGCCGCCGCCGGAACCGGCCGTCTGAGCAGCCGCGTGAGGGGCGGTCAGGCGGCTCCCACGCGGAAGGTCCCCGTCTGCATGTCGGGGTCCGGCGCCGCGATCTGTACCTGGTTGCGCCCGCCCGCCTTCGCGGCATAGAGGGCCTCGTCCGCCATCTGGATCAGGCCCTCGGAGCTGCGCCGGTCTGCGGCCGGCTGCGTGGTGGCCACGCCGATGCTGACGGTCAGTTTCGCGGGCCGGCCGTCCACCCGGTGCGGGATGCCGAGCTCGAGGATGCTGAGCCGGATGTGCTCGGCCAGTTTCGCGGCGTATTGGTCCGTGGTGCCCGTGAGCAGCACCACGAATTCCTCCCCGCCGTAGCGCGCCGCCATGTCCGTCGGCCGGCGGATGGCGTTGCGCACCGTTTTCGCCACGGTGATCAGTGCCCGGTCGCCGGCCTGGTGGCCGTACTGGTCGTTGTATTGCTTGAAGTGATCGACGTCGATCAGCAGCAGGCCGAGCCGTGCTCCCTCGTCGGAGCCCTCCTGCCAAGCGCTGCGAAAGCGCTCGTCGAAGGCGCGCCGGTTGCTCAGTCCGGTCAGCTTGTCCTGCCCGGCGACGCGTTCCATCAGGTTGGCCTCCAGGAAGCTGCGCCGCCGGCTGCGCTCCAGTGAGTAGGCGCCGAAGAGACCGATGATGTTGGTGAACAGGATGTACAGGCCGTTGTACATCAGGTCGACGGTCACGCCCTGCAGCGCCAGGCTGAGGCCGACGAAGGTCGCAAGCAGCGTCAGCGCGGTGGCCATCGCGTAGTAGAAGCCGAGGCCGAGGAAGAAATAGATGTAGACCGTGATGGTCATGAAGCCCGAGAAATAGTAGGGCGTGCCGAGGTCGGCGGCCAGGACGCCGATGGACAGGGAGCCCAGTCCGGCGATGAGCGCCGCGACCATGGTGAACGCCTTGATGACGCGCTGGGCCGGCTGCCAGTAGGAGAGCAGCAGCACGCCCAGCACCGCCGGGATGATCACGAAGAGGCGGACCGGATTCGAGATGTGGGCGTAGTCCGGCGGCATGAAATGCCGGTCCACGGCGATGAGCGCCAGCAGCAGGACCAGCCCGAGTCCCAGGCCGGCGCGGGTCTGCAGCAGCGTCATGGCGAGGTGGTGCTGCTGGTACTCCTCCTCGAGCCGACGCCCGAAGCGCAGCCAGCGGAAACCGGATGCCAGCTGCCGGGCGTAGGGGTTGTCGAGTACCGGGGTGTAGTCCGTCACCTGGGTCTCCATGGCTCCGCGGATCGTCGAGGATTATGTCAAACCTGCTGACTGTGGCGCCGAGTCGCCCGCCTCCGGGGCGACGGCACCGGCCGCGCCACTGCTGATTGCACCGGAAAACCGGCGGGAATGCCCGGGTGCAGGTCACACTCCGACGGATCCCCCGCGCCGGTGCGCGGCCGCCGGGTTCGCTACAATACGGCGGACCACACGCAACGGGCCACGGCTCGGGAGGGGGAGCATGCACGCACGTCATCTGTGGATCGTCATCGGTCTGGCGGCACTCGCCGCCTGCGGCCCGCCCGCCGACGAGGCCGGCGAGGCTGGCAGTGCCGATACCGGGTATCAGGACCTGCTGCTGGAGGCCCTCATCGACGCCCGGCCCGGTGACGTCATCGAGATACCTCCGGGCGTACACCGCATCAGCCGCAGTCTGACGCTGAACACCGACGGCGTCACCATCCGCGGTGCCGGCATGGACCGCTCGGTGCTCTCGTTCGCCGGCCAGGTGCAGGGGGCGGAGGGCCTGCTGGTCAACGCCAGCGACTTCCTCATCGAGGATCTCGCCATCGAGGACACCGTCGGCGACGCGCTGAAGGTGAACGAGGGCCGCAACATCGTCATCCGCCGGGTGCGGGCCGAATGGACCGGCGGGCCGGATACCGACAACGGGGCCTACGGCCTCTATCCCGTGCAGGTGGAGAATCTGCTGCTCGAGGACTGCGTGGCAATAGGGGCCTCCGACGCGGGAATCTACGTCGGGCAGTCGCGTAACGTGGTGGTGCGCGACAATCGTGCCGAGTTCAACGTGGCCGGTATCGAGATCGAGAACACCGTCGGCGCCGACGTCTACGATAATCTTGCCACCAACAACACGGGCGGAATCCTGGTGTTCAACATGCCGGACCTGCCTCAGCCGGGCCATTCCAGCCGGGTCTATCGCAACCGGGTCGTCGCCAACAACACGGCCAATTTCGCACCGGACGGCACCGCGGTGTCGGGCGTGCCGGCCGGTACGGGCGTGCTGATCAACGCCAACGACCGGGTGGAGATTTTCGACAACGACATCGCCGATAACGAGACGGCCAACCTGATCGTCTCGAGTTATTTCTCCTCCGGGTTCGAGGGCACGATGGAAGTGGCCGAGAACTACGATCCCTACCCGGAGACCATCTACATCTATGGCAACCGGTTCTCCGGCGGCGGCGACTCGCCGGATACACTGGCACTGAAGACCCTGAAGGTGGCCATGTTCGGGCTCCGCGGCTCTCTGCCGGATATCCTCTGGGACGGCTACGCCAACCCGGCCAAGACCGACGAGTCCGGCGCGCTGAAGCCGCCTTATGCCATCTGCGTGGACAACGGCCCGGCCCTGGTGCTTAACGCCGACATGGGCAACAACAGCGCGGACGTCACCACGGACATGGCCGCCCACCGCTGCAGCCACGACAAGCTGCCGGCCGTGGAACTGGCGCTGGCCGACGCGGAGACATGAGCCGGCGCCGCACTATCGCCGTGCTGGCGGCGCTGGTGCTCGTCGCGGCTTGCAGCGACCGTCCCGCCACCGTCTTCCACGAGTCTCCGCCCGAACGGCTGAGCGCGTGGGGGCTGATCCTCGCCGAGGGTGACCGGCTGGTGCTGAACGAACGGGTGCTGCCGTACGACCTGAACACGCCGTTGTTCTCCGACTATGCGCAGAAGCTGCGCACGGTCTGGATGCCTGCAGGCCGCGCTGCCCGCTACCGGCAGACCGGCGACTGGGAGTTCCCGACGGGCACCATCCTCACCAAGACCTTCTACTACCCGGCCGCCGGCCCGGATGCCGTGCGGGCCGAAGCCTCCGGTCGCGTGTTCGACGGCACGGCGCTACACCTCGCCGGCGTGCGCCTCGTCGAGACCCGCCTGCTCGTGAAACAGGCCGACGGCTGGGAGGCCTACCCTTACGTCTGGAACGAGGCGCAGTCCGATGCGCTGCTCCGCCGGGTCGGCGATCTGGTGCCCCTGACGCTCGTCGCCGACGGCGGCACCGGCCAGCCGTTCACCTACGTCGTGCCCGACGCCAACCAGTGCGCCGGCTGCCATCGGCCGGACCACGGCAGCCGTCAGCTCCGCCCCCTGGGTCCGAAGACCCGTAATCTGAACGCCGTGGGACCCGACAGGGCGGCGGCACCCGGCGGCGGCGACCAGCTCGCGGCGTGGACACAGGCCGGCTATCTCACGGGCGCGCCGCCGGCCGCGGCGGCCCCGCGGCTGCCGCGCTGGGACGACCCCGGGGATGCCGCCCTGGAGGCTCGGGCTCGCGCCTATCTCGACGTCAACTGCGGCCATTGCCACAACCCCGCCGGAGCGGCGGATACCTCCGGACTGTTCCTGGACATCGATACCACCGAGCCGCGGCGGCTCGGCCGCTGCAAGCCGCCCATCGCGGCGGGAGGCGGGTCGGGGAACCGGCTGTACTCCATCGTGCCCGGCGATCCGGACGCCTCGATCCTCGTCTACCGCATGGAGACCAGCGACCCGGGCGAGGCCATGCCGGAGCTCGGCCGCGCGGTCGTGCACGTGGAGGGCGTCGCCCTCGTGCGCGCGTGGATCGCGGGCATGCGCGGGGACTGCCGCGGGGTGCCAGCCGGCCAGGGCGACGAAGAAACCCTCTGACTCCACCACTCGGACCGCCACGCCGTCCGGGTACTCGCGCTGCAGGTCGTGGGAGACGAGGCTGGGCCGCCTCCGCAGTTCGCTCACCACGTGCAGGCCCTGCTCCATGACCCGCACGACGGGTTCGTCCCGCACCTCGGGGTAGATTTCGCGGCTGATCAGCTGCAGCAGCGTCGCCTTGCCCGCGCCGTTCGGGCCGAGGACGGTCGTGTGCCGGCCGGCCTCGGTGGTCGGATCCAGGCCGTCGAACACCCGGGTGCCGCCCCGCCAGACGACGGCGTGCGGATCTCGATGAGGGGCGGTGAGGGCGCCATCGCGGGAGCATGCCGCCGGCCCGGCGGGCGGTCGAGCCGCGCGGCGCCGGGCCGCCCGGGTCTGCCCGCGGGCCCGCGAGTGCAGTATGGTACCCGTATCCGGAGCACTGACCAGCGCCGGAACCAGCGCCGGAACGAGAGCCAGGGAGACCACCATGACCATCGCGAAGAACCTGCCCGGCTTCCTGCGACACCAGGGGTTCTGGGACGGGGAATACCGCCATCTCGATGCACGGGGCAGGATCGTCGAGCGACATCATTCCACCGTCGAGGTGCGTTTCCCGAAGGGCGGCTCCCCGGACTACCTGCAGAAGAACCGCTGGGTCTGGCCCGACGGCCGCTCGCAGTATGCCGAGCTGCCCGGCATCTACCGGGACGGCCGGGTCCATTTCGACAACGACATACTGACGGGCGTCGCGTGGCAGGGCGCGCCGAACATCGTGCTCCTGACCTGGACGCGGCATGAGAATCCGGGCACGGAGCTCTACGAGATGATCGTGATCAACGAGTACGACGATCGCCGTTCCCGCACCTGGCACTGGCTGGAGGACGGCGTCTGTGTGCGCCGCACGCTGATAGACGAGATCAAGGTCGGGCCCTAGGTCGCCGGCGACCGGGACGCCCGCCGTGCAGAGGGAGAGAGTTCAATGACGGCAGACAACCACGACAGGACCATCCTGGTCACCGGGGCATCCGGTTTCATCGCCATGCACTGCATCCTGCAGTTGCTGGAACAGGGCTTCCGGGTGCGGGGCACGCTGCGCTCGCCCTCCCGGGAGACGTCGCTGCGGGCCACCTTCGCGAATCACGTTGACGCCGAAGACCGGCTCACGTTCTTCACGGCCAACCTGATGGACGACGAAGGCTGGCGGGAGGCGATCGACGGCTGCGACGCCGTCCTCCACGTGGCCTCGCCGCTGCCGCGCACGCCGCCGAAGCACGAGGACGACCTCATCCGGCCCGCCCGGGAGGGCGTGCTGCGGGTGCTGCGTTTCTCCTCCGAGCTGGGCGTGCGCCGGGTGGTGATGACCTCTTCGGTGGCCGCCGTGCTCTACGGCCACGAACGCGACGGCAGCAAGGTCTACGACGAGTCGGACTGGACCATCCCTGAGAAGACCGTGGGTGCCTACGAGAAGTCGAAGACGCTGGCGGAGCGGGCGGCGTGGGAGTTCATGGACTCCCTGCCGGAGGACGGTCCGCTGGAGTTCGTGGCCCTGAATCCGGGGCTGGTACTCGGCCCGATCCTGGACGAGGATTACGGCACCAGCGGCGAGGTGGTGCGCAAGCTCATGCGCCGGGAGCTGCCGGGTTGCCCGCCGATCGGTTTCGCGACGGTGGACGTGCGTGACGTGGCCGATGCCCACCTGCGGGCCATGAACGTCCCCGAGGCCGCCGGCAAGCGCTTCATCCTGGCCATCGATCACGCCTGGTTCGGCGAGATCGCGGAAATACTGGACGAACACCTGCGGGAGCGGGGCTACCGCGTCCCCACCCGCCGGCTGCCGGGCTTCGTATTACGGATCGCCGCGCTGTTCGACAAGACCACGCGCCTCGTGGTGCCGGAGATCGGCCTGCGTATGGATCTGTCCAACGACAGGGCGAAGCGCGTGCTGGGCTGGCAGCCGCGCTCGCTGGACACCATGGTCAGGGACATGGCCGACAGCCTGATCGAGCACGGCGTCGCCTGACCGGGCCCTGCTCAGCCCTTGCGCGCCAGCTCGTAGCGCTCGATCAGTTCGCTGTTGTCGTGCTGCCAGGGATGGAAGTCCCGGCGCAGAAACGCGAACCAGGCCGGCACGATGCGCCTGAGCGTGCCCGGCCGGCCGACGAGGAACCGGAAGCCGTCCCGCCACGTGCGCCAGCGCCATAGCTGGCCGTCGCGTTTCAGCATGATGCGTGCGTTGCGGAAGGTGTCCTTCAGGAAGAAGAAGCTGGACATCACCAGCGCGTGGCGCCGTTCCTTCACAGTGCCGCCGATCAGGCGGTGGACGTCGAAGGCCACCGCCTTGTGTTCGGTCTCCTCCACCGCGTGCCAGCGCCAGAGTTCGGCGATATCCGACGCGGCGCCCGCGAGCACGTCGTCGTGCGACAGCAGGTCGTGGGCCATGATGGCGGTCAGGTGCTCGTTGGCCACCGTGCCGGCGAGCAGTCGCCGTTCGTTGAAGTGGCCCTTCGCCCAGCCGATGCGCCGGCGCACCGGACCCTCGAACTCCTCGAGGTCGTAGCCGCGGGCCTTGCACAGCGCCTCGTTGTAACGCTGATGTTCCCGCCGGTGGACGGATTCCTGGCCCTGGAAGGCGCGGACCTCGGCGCGCAGCGCCTCGTCGTCGATCCGGTCGGCGTAGGCCCGGACGCTGTCGATGAAGAACTTCTCGCCCAGGGGGAAGAGCATGGACATGGCGTTGAACCAGGCGGTGCGGAACGCGCTGCCGCCGTGCCAGTCGTCCGCCAGCGATTCGTCGAGGTCGAACCGGCGCTGGCGGGGGCGGAAGCCGCTCGCCGGGGCGTGATGGGTATCGCGGAGCAGGGTCATGATGAGGTTCCGGCCGTTTACTGCTTCCTGATCAATATTACCCCGTCACCGGCGGCCGGCACAGGACGCCGGGCACGTTTCCGGTGCTAGCATGAGGGCATGAGCACCGAGCTGATCATCCTGCTGGTCTTTCTGGCTGCCGGGGCGGGCTATCTGGTCCTGTACATACGGCAGATGATGCGCCGCAGCGAGGACCAGTGGCAGGCGGCGGACAAGGAGAAGCTGCGCACCTGGGACGAGGATGAGGACGAATGGCGCGACTGAGCGGGCCGGTCCCGGTGTTATCCTTGGCATTTACTCAACCAGCGGCCGGCAATCGACCCGTCGTCCGATCGTTCAATTGGCCAATCGGGACCGCCCGTCGGCAAGAGGGGAGAAATCCATGATGCATTCCGTGTTCTGTCGCCTGGTCACCGCCGTCGTCGCCGTGGCGATGCTGTCGTCCGGCCTCGCCGTCAGCGCCTCGGCCGGGGTGATCACCACCGAGCAGGCCGTCGTTGCAGCGGAACGGGCCGAGCGTCTCGACCGGGTGGGCTCCTTCCTCGCCCGGGCGGATGTGGCGGTCGAACTGGAACGCTTCGGCGTCGACTCGGCCCTGGCCGCCGAGCGTGCCGCTGCCCTCTCGGATGCGGAGCTGGCCGAACTGGACGGGCGCATTGCCGATGCCGCTGCCGGCGGAGACCTGCTGGCGGTGCTCGGCGTCGTCTTCGTGGTGCTGCTGGTGCTGGAACTCGTCGGCGTCACCGACGTCTTCAGCCGAATCTGAGGACAGCGTGGATCGGGGCGAGGCCCGTCGTCCGCTGAGACGCCTCGTCCTGCCGTCCGCCCTGCTGTTTCTCGCCGGGTGTGCTTCCGTCGGCGTGCCCGTGGCCAGCCTCGCTCCGGCGGCAGTAGAGCTCGAGGCGACCCCGTTCTTTCCTCAGGAGCGCTACCAGTGCGGGCCAGCCGCACTCGCCACTGTGCTGTCCGCCTCCGGTGTCCCGGTGGAGCCGGCTGCACTGGTGGACGAGGTCTATATCCCCGGCCGCGAGGGCGCGCTGCAGGCCGAACTGATCGCAGCCGCCCGCGGCCGCGGGCGCGTTCCCTACCGGCTTCCTCCGACCCAGTCCGCACTGGCCGCCGAACTGCGCGCCGGACGGCCCGTGCTCGTGCTGCAGAACCTCGGCATCCGCGCCTTTCCGCGCTGGCACTACGCCGTCGTGATCGGCATGGACCCCGGCCGCGACGCCTACCTCCTGCGTTCGGGTACCGAGCGGCGCCGCGTGACGGACCGCGGCGTGTTCCTGCGTACCTGGTCGCGCAGCGGGAACTGGGGGCTGGTCATGCTGGACGCCGGGGAACTGCCGGCGGCGGACGACGCCGCAGGCTACCTGCGCGCGCTCGCCGCCGTGGAGGCGACGGGCGGGCTCGCGCTGGCCCGGGCCGGCTACCGGGCGGCACTCGCCCGCTGGCCCGGTAACCGCCTTGCCCGGCTGGGCCTGGGCAACGTCGCGCTCGCCGGGGGAGAAGCGGAAACGGCTGCCGCTCACTACCGGGCGCTGCTCGCCGACGACCCGGATGACCTGATCGCGCTGAACAACCTGGCGGTGGCGCTGAGCCGTGCCGGGCGGACGGACGTGGCGCTGCAGGCCATCGGGCGGGCGCTGGCCGCCGCGCCGGACGGTCATCCGCTGCGCCCGGCGCTGGAGCAGACCCGGCGAAACCTCGCGCCCGGCGCTCAGTACTGATCCTTGCCTCGGTCGGCGCGGATCAGGGATTCGAGTTCGACCGCGGCTTCCCGGGTGGTCTGCACCAGCTTGTCCATATCGTGGGCCACGGCCTGCTGGCGGCGCAGCGTCTCCTCGTCGTGCTCGGCGAAGGTCTCCACGATGCGGGCCGCCTCCTGCTCGTCGAGGCCGTAGTCGCGCAGCAGAGTCTCGCCCATCACCAGGCTCGAGTGCAGCGTCTCGCGGATGATGACCTGTACACCGCAATCCATGAGCGCATAGGCGTGCAGCCGGTTCCTGGCCCGAGCGAGTATGGTCACCTTCGGGTAGTGCTGGCGCACGTGACGGGCAAGCTTGAGGGACTTCTCGACGTCGCCCAGGGCAAGGACGAAGAAGCGTGCGTGCTCGATGCCGGCGGCCTTCAGCAGGTCCGGTCGGGAGGCGTCGCCGAAGTGCACCACGTTGCCGAAGCGTCGCACCGCGTCCAGGCGCTCCGGGCTGTTCTCCAGTGCGGTGAACGGGATGCCGCGGGAACTCAGGATACGCCCGACGATCTGGCCCACCCGGCCGAATCCCGCGATCAGGATATCGTTGTGGTGGGCGGGCATGTCGTCGTATTCCGGCTCCGGCAGGGTGGCGGCGGTGCGCCGGCTCCAGGCCTCGTTGGCGATGTAGAGCAGCGGCGTTATCGCCATGGACAGGATGACTGCGACGATCAGCAGCTCCGAGGTGGCGCGGTCCAGGACGCCCACTCCCACGGCGGCCGTGAAGATGACGAACGCGAACTCGCCGCCCTGGGGCAGCAGGAGCGCCAGCGAGCGGGGCTCGTCCCCGCCCAGCCGGAACAGGCGGCCGAGCACGTAGATGACCAGCGCTTTCACGACCAGGAGCCCGGCGACGATGGCGAAGACGTCGGCCGGCCGGGAGGCGATCAGGCCGAGATTGACGGACATACCGACGGCGATGAAGAACAGTCCGAGCAGCAGCCCCTTGAAGGGCTCGATGTCGGCCTCGAGCTGGTGGCGGTACTCCGAGTCGGCGAGCAGCATGCCGGCGACGAAGGCGCCGAGGCCCATGGAGAGGTCCGCCGCTTCCATCAGGACGGCCGAGCCGATCACTACCAGCAGTGCCACCGCGGTGAACAGCTCCTCGATTCCGGTGCCCGCCACCCAGCGCAGCACCGGGCGCAGCAGATAGCGGCCGCCGAAGACCAGGGCGAGCAGCGCGCCGATACCGAGCAGCCAGCGGCCGGCACCGGTGCCGCCGTCGGGAGTGGTGGCGGCGAGCAGCGGTACCGCAGCGAGGATCGGGATCACCGCGAGGTCCTGGAAGAGAAGAATCGAGAACGCGGACCGGCCGAAGCGGCTGGTCAGCTGCTCCTTCTCGGCCAGCAGCTGCAGCACGAACGCGGTGGACGAGAGGGCGAGGCCGGCGCCGGCGACGATGGCCGCCTCGCCGGTCAGCCCGGCCAACCAGGCCAGCCCGGCGATGATGACGGCGGTGACGATGACCTGGGCGGCACCCAGGCCGAAGACCATGCGGCGCAGCACCCATAGCCGGGAGGGCTGCAGTTCGAGGCCGATTACGAAAAGCAGGAACACGACGCCGAGCTCGGAGAAGTGAAGGATGTGGTCGACCTCGGACACGAAGCCGAGGCCCCACGGGCCGATTACGAGCCCGCCCACCAGGTAGCCGAGCACGGATCCGAAGCCGAGCCGCTTCGCCACGGGTACCGCGATGACGGCCGTGATCAGGTAGACGAGCGCTTCGTGCAGGTAGCCCACGTTCCTCTCTTCCCGGACAGCCGGCCGTGGGGGTAGTTTGGCATCCGGCCGGGAGGGCGGCAATAAGCCGCAAAGGCCCGTTTTTTGTTTACACTTCGGGCATGATCACCGCAGCCCGCCCGTTTGCCTCCCTTTCCCGGATCCTCGTCCCGATCCTTGTCATGGGATTCGCTCTGACGACCGCTGCCTGCGGCGGAGGCGCCGGGGACGGCAAGCCGGCAGCCCCGCCGGCCGCCGGCGAGCGGCCTGACGCCTCCATGAGCCGGGACAACGTCGATGCCATGGCGCGGGAGCACGCGGATGACGAGGCCGTGCCGAGCGGCGCCGCGGGTACCGCATCCGGCGGCGTGGTGAGCGAGGAGCTGGCGTACGCGGATGTCGGCGGCAGTCTGGTGCGCGGCTACTTCGCGGCGCCGGGTGATATGGTGGAGCCCGTGCCCGCGGTGATCATGATCCACGAGTGGTGGGGTCTGAACGACAACATCCGGGCGATGGCCGACCGCCTCGCCGCGGCGGGCTACATGGTGCTGGCGGTGGATCTGTACGGCGGGCGCACGGCCGACAAGCCGTCGGATGCCCGCGAGCTGATGATGGAGTTGCTCGAGAATCAGGACCGGGCGGAGGAGAATCTGCGCCAGGCTCACGCCTTCCTGCAGGAGGTGGGCGCGCCCGGTGTGGCATCCGTGGGGTGGTGTCTCGGCGGCCACTGGTCCCTGCGCACGGCGCTATTGTTCCCTGGCGAACTGGATGCGGCGGTGATCTACTACGGCCAGGTGATCCTCGACGAGGAGGTGCTGGCGCCGCTGGAGGTCCCGCTCCTGGGTCTGTTCGCCGCGGAAGACACCGGCATCAGACTGGAATCGGTGCAGGCTTTCCGCGCGACCATGGAGGAACTGGACAAGGACCTGGCGCTGAAGATCTATCCGGACGTCGGGCACGCGTTCGCCAATCCGACGGGCAACAACTTCGACGCGGAGGCGGCCGAGGATGCCTGGGCAATGACGCTCGACTTTCTCGCCGATCACCTCCCCGCGTCGCCGGCCTCCGGCGACTGAGCGGCGCGCGGACACCGGTAGGAGACGTCCACGTCGGTACTCGCGTAGAGCAGGCGCGAGCCGCGTTCCGCATGG
Organism: uncultured Woeseiaceae bacterium; assembly: GCA_964602525.1. GTDB lineage: Bacteria > Pseudomonadota > Gammaproteobacteria > Steroidobacterales > Woeseiaceae > Lentisalinibacter. Next base: position 18,538 of record CAZRSA010000004.1, on the reverse strand, counting down.
GTGCAGCGTGCCGAAGCCGTGGCGCTGAAGGCGCCGCGCAGTATTTTCAGGGAACCTTCCGCGGCCCCGGTGTCCGAGCAGAGCAGACGCTCGTTGATACCCCGAAGCTGGCGCGGCGAGACTTCCAGTGTGAGCTCGGTGCTGTCGCCATCGTCCAGTGCGGCCGGGTCCGCCGAAAGGCGCGTATCGGCAACCGCCACGGACAGCGTGGCGAGCGTCTCGTCGTCCGCGCAGGCCGCCACGAGCCGCAAAACGAAACGTACGGGCTCGCGCTGACCGAGCAATGGCGCTGCCCTCGAGTCCTCGAGAGTCTGTTCGAGTTCGAGCGTGTCGGCAGCCGCCGGCAATGCGGCGAGGCACAGCCAGGCCGCGGGCAGGAAGAGTCTGTGCATGGACGCAACGATAATCCGGACGCGCATTGAGGCACAATACAGGAGCCGTCCCCGGAGACGAGGGAGTGCCGCATGATCAAGCACGCCGCAGCGATTACCTACAAGGCCGCGAAGCGCATCGTGGTATTCGTCGTGGGCGTGACGGTTGCCGTGACCGGGATCGTGATGCTGGTGACGCCCGGTCCCGCCTTCGTGGTCATCCCGCTCGGCCTCGCCATACTCAGTATCGAATTCGCCTGGGCCCGCCGCTGGCTGCGGCACATACGCCAGCGCATCAGCGATACGGCCTCCGCGGGCCGGGCGATGCGCGCCAGGCAGCGCCGCGACGCGGCCGAGGTCCGCGATGCCGGTGAATACGAAGGAAAAAGGAAACAGGGGCCGGAGGAGTAACCTCGTTTCAGCAGGGGGGGCATCCGACTCGGATACCCTCCGGCCCCTGATGGCCGGCACCGGCGGGGGAACCTGGTGCCGACGGACCCGTGGCGGGTCAATCTGCCCGGCGTCGCGCCGGGACTTTCGTCGGCGCCCGGTCCCCGATGGCGGGGGAGAGAAGTACCGGTCGGGTACGGGCGCCTCTGAGCACGTTCCGGCCGGGCTGCACGGATGCCTGCCCGGCCATCGTATGTTGCATTGCACAGAACGTGCCAGATCGTGTTTCCCAGTCCGGACAGGGACTTGGCTCGGAAGATGCTCTTACGGAATTTCGTAATACGCGGAATCCCGTGACACAAATCACGGAATTCCGTATATTGCCTCCATGGATGTCGCCAAGGGATACCGCCGGCTGCTGCGCCGAGTGCCGGTCATGGGGGCCCTCCTGGACGAGGAGGGCAAGTTCATCGACGTGACCGACCGGTTCTGCGAAAGGCTGGGCTACGAGCGCGGGGAACTGGTCGGCCGGCGCCCGCTGGAGTTCACCACCGTCTCCTGTGCCGCGCGCATCGAGCGCGAGATATTGCCGAAGCTCAGGCGCGCCGGCCGCGCCGTGGACGAGCCGGTGGAGTTTCTCTCCGTGTCCGGCGAGGAGGTCTTCCTCGTCTCCAGCGCCGTCATCGAGCAGGAGCCCCAGAGCGGCTACATCCGCACGGTGGCCGTCTACCAGGAGCTCGGCGACTCGGGGAAGGTGGAACGCAAGTACCGCCAGCTCTACCGGGCCACCCCGGCCATGCTGCACATCGTCGACGCCGAGGGCCACCTCACCCAGGTGAGCGACCACTGGCTGAAGATCATGGGTTACCGGGTCGAGGAGGTGCTGGGCCGTTCGATCCTGGATTTCCTGTCGGAGTCCTACCGCTCCGAGCTAGGCGGCGGGCGTCTCCGGCGGGTGATCAGTGAGGGCGACGTGAGCGGCCGCGACCGCCAGATGGTGACCCGCGACGGGCGGGTGATCGACACCATCATGTCCAGCGTGTCCGAGCGGGACGCGAAGGGCCGGGTGGTGCAGCTGCTGGTGGCCTCCACCGACGTCACGGAACGCAACCGTGCCGAGCGTGCGCTGCGCGAGACGCTGGCCGAGAACGCCCGGCTGCGCGAGGAACTCGAGCGCGAGCGGGACTACCTCCGCGAGGAGGTTAACGTGGCGATGAACTACGGCCGTATCGTGGGCGAGAGTCCTGTGCTGAAGGCGATGCTGGGCCGCCTCGAGGCGGTGGCGGGCACGCCGGCGAACGTGCTCATCGAGGGCGAGTCCGGCGTCGGCAAGGAGCTGGTGGCGCGCGCGATCCACGCGCGCAGCCCGCGGGCCGACGCGCCGCTGGTCAAGGTGAACTGCGCCACCATCCCGGAAGAGCTGTTCGAGAGCGAGTTCTTCGGTCACGTGAAAGGCGCGTTCACCGGCGCCCACCGGGACCGGGTGGGGCGCTTCCAGCTGGCCGACGGCGGCACCATCTTCCTGGACGAGGTGGGAGAGATACCGGTGGAGCTGCAGGGCAAGCTGCTGCGCGTGCTGCAGGAGCGGGAGTTCGAGCGGGTGGGCGACGACGTGACACGCACCGTGGACGTGCGGGTGATCGCGGCCACCAACCGGGACCTTCGCCAGGACGTGGAGGCAGGACGTTTCCGCGAGGATCTGTTCTACCGGCTCGGGGTGTTCCCCATCGAGGTGCCGCCCCTGCGCCGGCGGGGCGACGACGTGGTGCAGATCGCCAAGCATTTCCTGGAACAGGCGTGCCGCGAATTCGGCCGCAAGCCGCTGACGCTCAGCACGGCGCACGTCGAGGCCATCCGCGGCTACGACTGGCCGGGCAACGTGCGCGAGCTCAAGAACGTGATCGAGCGGGCCGTGATACTCTCGGCAGGGAACGTTCTGCGGCTCGATCTGTCTCTACCGGAAGGGGAGGCGTCGGGCGAGCGGCGGCGCGACCAAGAGCGGTGCAGTGAAACGTCCCGCGCTTTCCTGACGGATGCGGAGATGAAGGAGCGCCTGCGGCAGAACGTCGTCACCGCGCTGGAGCACGCGGACTGGAAGGTGTCCGGTCCGGGCGGTGCCGCCGAACTGCTCGGCCTGCGCCCGACCACGCTGACCGACCGCATGCGCGCCATGGGCATCCGCCGGCCCGAACGGCGGGGAGCGGCCTGACGCGGAGGGCAGCCATGACAGCACGGGGGGAAGCACGGCGGTTGGCGGCGACGAGAGCGGCGACCGGCGTGACGATTGCATTGACGGCGTTGCTGGCCGCAGGGTGCGCTGCGGCGCCGGCGCGGCTTTCCGCCCCGCAGCCGGCGCCCCTGCCCGAGCCCTGGTCGGACCGTGTTGCAGAGGTCGGGCCGCTGCCCACCAGGGAGGAGATCCTCTCCCTCACCCCGGAGATGCTGAGCTATCTCCAGACCCACATCGACGACAGCCGCTTCCGGCCTCACCGTGTCCGCTCGCTGTCACGGCTGCTGCTGCATCCCGCGCTGCTCGGCATCGATTACGAGGCGCGTCGCACGGGCACCGCCGAAGAGACCTTCCACAGCCGTGCCGGCAACTGCCTGTCCCTGTCCATCCTGTTCGTCGCGATGGCTCGGGAACTCGGCCTCGACGCCCGGTTCCAGCAGGTGGAGGTCATGCCCCAGTGGGACATGGAAGGCGACGTACTGTTCGCCGCCCGTCACGTCAACGTCTACGGCCGCCTGCGCGGATGGGGTGACTACGTCATGGATTTCTATCCCTACCCCGACGAGCCCCGCGGCCGGCGCACGATGCTGAGTGACGGCCAGGCGATCGGCCAGTTCTACAACAACCAGGGTGCGCGCCGGCTGGCGTCGGGCGATTACGCCGGCGCCTGGGTGTATTTTCGCGCTGCCATCCGGGAGGCGCCGGGCTGGAGCGACGCCTGGTCGAACCTGGGCCTGCTCTACCAGCGGGTGGGCGACGACCGGAGCGCCGAGGAAATGCTGCGCTACGCCATAGCGCTGGAGCCGGAGAATACCTCCGCCATCAACAATCTCGCGGTGCTGCTGCACCGCCGGGGACGGTCGATCGAAGCCCGGGACTGGCTCGACGAGATCCAGCGGGTACGCGAATCGAACCCCTACTACTACTTCGCCCTCGCGCGCGAGGCGGAGGCGGAGGGCGAATACCGCCGGGCCCTTGATCATCTCGAACGCGCCATGCGCATGAAGCGCGACGAGGCGTTGTTCCGCCGCAAGGCGGCCGAACTCGCCCGCCGGATCGAGGGCGACGCCGGCCGGGACGTCTACCGCACCACCGGCGGCGAGCAGGGAGCGCCCGCCGGCCGCGAACCCGCCATGCTCTGAGCGCGCCGCGCGGCGCCTGTACAATGTCGGCCCCGGACCGCCCCGGCTGCGGCGCGGCAATGCACAAAGGAGAGAGCGCATGAGCGACGTCAATCGACAGTTGGTCCTTGCTGCCCGGCCGACGGGCATAGTGGGAGACGAACACTTCGAACTGAAGGAGCCCCCGGTGCCCGAACCCGTTGACGGCCAGGTGCTTCTGCGCACGCTCTGGTTCTCCTTCGACCCGGCCCAGAGGGGCTGGCTGAACGACGTCAGGAGTTACGTCCCGCCCGTGCAGATCGGCGAGCCGATGCGCGCCGGCGCGGTTGCCCAGGTGGTGGCGAGCCGCCACGCCGGCTTCCGGGAAGGCGACCTCGTGCAGGGGATGCTGAGCTGGCAGGACTACGTGGTCACGGACCCCGAGGGCCCGCTGCCGCTGACCAGGATCCCGGCCGGTGTGCCGCCCACCTGGTTCCTCGGCGTGCTCGGGGTTACCGGCATCACCGCCTATTTCGGCCTGCTAGAGATCGGCCGGCCGGAGGCCGGTGATACGGTGGTGGTCTCCGGTGCAGCCGGCGCCACCGGTTCGGTGGCTGGGCAGATCGCGAAGATCAAGGGTGCACGGGTGATCGGTATCGCCGGTGGCGCGGAGAAGTGCGGCTGGCTCACCGACGAGTTCGGTTTCGATGCCGCGGTCGACTACAAGAACGAAGACGTGACGGCACGGCTCGCCGAACTCTGCGGCGACAGCATCAACGTCTTCTTCGACAACGTCGGCGGACCGGCGCTGGATGCGGCCCTGGCCAACCTGGCGCAGCACGCGCGCATCGTGCTCTGCGGCGGCATCTCCACCGGCTACGGCACCGAGCCGCCGCCGGGCCCGAAGAACTACATGCAGCTGGTGGTACGCTCCTCGCGAATGGAGGGGTTCATCGTGCTCAATTTCCGCGAGCGCTTCCCGGAGGCCGTGGAAGCGCTCAGCGGCTGGCTCGGGGAAGGGAAGATCCGGGTGAAGGAGGACATACGCGAGGGCGGTATCGGGGACTGCCCCGCCACGCTTCGCCGGTTGTTCGAGGGGGCGAACCGGGGCAAGCAGCTGCTGAAGGTGGCCGAGCCGCCGCTGCCGGTGTCGTAGCGGCAGCCGGGACGAGGCTGCCTCGGCGGCGCTCAGCCCGCGCTTGCCACCACGAGCAGCGGGCCGTCGGAGACCACCACGCCGCCAGGCTGTTCGCGAGTGATAGCGAAGGCCTGCGGGTCGATGATGCCGAGCTTCGCCCGGATGGGTACCACCACTTCGCCCGGGCCGGCCGGTATGTCGAACACCCCGCCGTCGACGGGCTGCTCGTCCCGCTCGGGATCCACGATCCAGAGCTGGTACTGGGAGCGGGCCGGATCGTTCGTCGGCATGCCGGCCAGGCGCAGGTAGCCCTCCTGCTTCTCGTTGTTCCAGATCACATCGCCGGTGACGCCTGCGTACTCGGGTACGTCCGGCGGGCTCCACGGCACCACCAGGGTGCCCGGCTCCTCCCGGATCAGTTCCGCACGCGCCTCGGCCGGTTCGGCGGGGGCACCGCCCGGTTCTTCCGGCAGCGGCCGGTTCACTACCAGGAGCGCCACGAGGAGCATGGCAGCCGCGGCCCAGCCCAGTCGGTTGAAGGTGCTGCTCGCCAGCCCGTTGCCGCCGATCTCCTGCGGATCCGTCCCGGGCCGCCTTCGGCTGCCGATGTCGGTCACCGTGGCGGAGGCGCGCGTCGCGTCGCCCGCCGGCGTACGCCCGCTGGCGTCCGCCAGCAGCCGTTCCTTCAGGCCGGCCGGCATCTCCTCGCCGTGACCGCCGCCGAGTGCAAAAGCGTTGGTGGCCGCCGCTGCCGCCAGCTCCATGCCTTCCGCGTCCGCCTCCTCCTCCGCCGCGAGCAGGCGCTCGAGTTCGCGCTCTTCCTCCGGCGACAATCCCTCCGTGGCCTTTGCCACGAGGAGGTCCAGCATTTCATCGTTGTGTGCATTCATGACAACGCCCCCCCGCCGGCGGCGCCACTCTCACCGAGCTGATCCCGGATGTGCATCAGGCCCCGCCGCAGCAGGCTCTTCACCGTGCCGAGCGGCATGCCGGTCTCCTCGGCGATGGCCGAGTGGGACATGCCGAGCCACGTCGACATGCGGATCACCTGCTGCTGCTCCGGCTTCATTGCATTCAGAACCTCGACCACCTTCTCGGTTTCGGCCGAGGCTTCCAGCGCCCGGTGCCCTTCCCCGGAGAGGGCGTACTCCACGTCCTCGAGATTCTGCCGTTCGGGTTCGCGCCGGTTCTTGCGCAGCCGGTCGATCAGACGGCGCCGGGCGATCATGCTGATATAGGTGGCTTCCGCCGACTTGGACGGATCGAATCGTTCCGCGGTGTTCCAGATCTCGAGGAAGATCTCCTGCACGGCGTCCTCGGCGTCCGCCTCAACCGCTATGAAGCGCCGTGCTAGCGACCACACCAGACCGCTGTAGCGCTCGATGCACTGCGCCACGGCGGCCTGATCGCCGTTGCCGATCCTCTCGAGTAAGGTCGCTTGCCCCGTCACCTGCCGTCCTGATTCTCTGCCGGTACGGCGCGCCGGCTCGTTGTCACGGTAGCGCTGTGCCGCTTCCGCGGCGGGAATGCCGCCGCGGACAGCGCGGATGTGCATGCCGGTGCTCACGGGAGCAGGGCTCCCGGACCGGCCACGGGGGGCAAGCTTAACAAGCTTTCCGCATACAGCGTAGCTGCGCGTGCGCTCAGCGGCATGGCGCCGGCCTGCCGCCTGCAGGCGAGGCTCGCTGGTTGCGGTCTGCGTGTGATGTGCGCGGTCATTCTCATCGTCCGTCTCTGCCGGCTCTCTTCCACACGCAATTCGCGGCCGCGACGGCTTCGGATGCAGGATCTGCAGGCGGTGTCCGCGAGCCTGAGCGGCGGGTCCGCTCAGGTATAATCGCCGCGTGGCCAATCTAATAACACTCAGCCGGCTGCTGCTACTCATCGTGGTGGTCGCCATCGCCTACCAGCCCGAACATCCCTGGTGGCAGCTGGCGAACGTGCCGCTGCTGATCTTTCTGTTCGTGACGGACGGACTCGACGGCTGGGTGGCACGGCGCCGCAACGAGACCTCCCTGTTCGGCGCCATGTTCGATATCGCCGGCGACCGCATCGTCGAACTGACCATGTGGATCGTGCTGGCGGACCTGGACCTGGTGCCGGTGTGGGTCCCGCTGGTGTTCGTCATCCGGGGCACCGTGGTGGATACCATCCGCGCCAACCAGGCCACCACGGAAGGCCACGCCCCGTTCAGCATGATCCGCTCGCCCGTCGGTCAGTGGCTCGTGGCGGGCCGCTTCATGCGCGGCTTCTACGCCGTACTGAAGGCCACCGCATTCTGCTGGATGCTGCTGCTGCAGCCGCTGCCGACGCTGGTACCGTCCCTCTGGGTCGAATGGCAGGCCGTACTCGAGGCGGTCGGCGCGGTGCTGGTCTACCTGGCCGTGCTGATCTGCATCCTGCGCGGTCTGCCCGTGGTCGCCGAGTTCGTCTACGAGGAGCGCGACAGCCTGATCCCGAAGGCCGGCGGCGAGGACTGATGGGCCTGGCGGTGTTCGATATCGACGGCACGCTGGTGGCCGGGCCCAGCACGGAGAAGCGCTTCTTCCTGTGGCTGCTGCGGCGCGGTGCGCTGGGGCCGCGGCGGCTGTTGGCGTTTCTCTGGTTCAACCTGCGCTGGCTGCCCCGCTACGGCCGGCACGTGGCGAAGAAGAACAAGGCCTATCTCAGCGGCCTGGACAGCGAGCGCTTCGCGAGCGAGGCGCGCGCCTTCGTGGCGGCGGAGGTGGAGTCCGCTCTGTATGCCCCGGCGGTGGCCAGGCTGCAGCGGCACCGGGCGGCGGGCGATGCGATCGTGCTGCTGTCCGGCACGCTCCAGCCCATCGCCGAGGCAATCGCCGCCCGGCTCGGCGCGGACGAGGCGATCGGTTCGCTCTGCGCTGAGCGGGACGGGCGCCTGCGCGCCGCCCCGCCGCTGCGCCACCCGTTCGGCGCGGGGAAGACCACGCTGCTGGACGGTATCTGCCGGGACCGGGGCGTGTCCCCCGGGGCGGTCGCGGCCTACGGCGACTCCCGCTGGGATCTGGCCCTGCTGGAACGGGTGGGCATGCCCGTGGCGGTGCGCCCGGACCGTGAACTGCGTGCGTCGGCCGAGGCCCGCGGCTGGGAAGTGCTCGCCGACGACGCCGGCAACGGCGTCGGCCACGCGAGCCGGGATACCGTCTAGCCCCATGGCTGGTGCGGAGAAAGCCGGCCCGCGCCGCCGGCTCATCGCGGCGGGGCTGTTCCTGACGGCCATGGTGGTGGCCGTCTGGACGCTGCCGCTCGACGTCTGGCTCGATGCGGCCGCGGTGTGGATCGCGGAGCACCCGGCACTCGGGCGTGCCCTGTTCGTGGCGGGCTTCACCGTCGGCACCGCCCTCATGGTGCCCGGCTCGGTGCTGACCATGAGCGGCGGCTACCTGTTCGGCCTGGCCGGGGGCGTGCCGCTGGTCTCGCTGGGCACGGCCCTGGGCGGCACGCTGTCCTATCTCATCGGCCGCACGGTGGCGCGGGAATGGGTCTCGCAGAAGGTGGCCGGCGACCGGCGCATGGCGGCTCTCGACCAGGCCATCGCCCACCGGGGCTTCGTCGTGGTCATGCTCACGCGACTGTCGCTGCTGCTACCCTTCAACCTGCTGAACTACGCCTACGGGCTCACCCGTATCCGGGTCGTGCCGTATTTCTTCGCCACCTGGATCGGCATGATCCCGGCCGTCACGCTGTACGTCTATCTCGGGTCCATCGCCAAGAACGTGGATCAGCTCGTGGAGGGCGAGGTAGAGACGGGGCTCGCCGGCAAGCTGCTGTTCGCCGCCGGGCTGGTCGCGATCGTCGCGGTCACGTGGATCATCCACCGCACCGCTACCCGCGCTCTGCGGCGCGAGATGGGCGAGGACCTGGAGTAGAGGGCTCAGCGCCGGGTCAGCCGTAGCATGAAGGTGATGTCCGGCGACGTCTCCACGTCGATGTCTTCCGTGAAGCCCAGCTGCAGCCGGTAGCGGCCGCCGAGATCGATACCGGCGCCGAGCGCCAGCATGAGGCTGCCGCCCCAGGCGTCGATGGCGCTGTCGACCGGCGAGCTGGCGGCCTGCAGTTGGCCGAGCAGCTCGATATGCGGCGTGACCCGCCACCCGGCGCCCGCCTGCATCCAGGCGCCGAACTCCCGCGTGTCGACGGCCGGCAGGTCCGTCTCGCCGAAGCGGACGACGCCCGCGACGATATGGGCGCTCCAGCGCCCGGAGCCCTCCGCTGCGCCGCGCTCCCAGGCGATACCCAGCGTGTAATCCGCGGCGCCATTGCCGGTGAGTTTCGCCTCGTCGCCGGTGGGCAGTTCGACGGCCGCCCGCAGCGAGAGCGAGCCGGCCCCGTCCCGGCGCAAACGGTAACCGGCACTGAGGCGTATGTCGCCGAGGCCGCCGGCGCCTTCGCCGAAGTCGAGCACCTCGCCGGCTGTGTTCCGGTAGGCGTAACGCAGCGCATCCCGGGGCACTTCGTCCCGAATGCCGTCCGGAAGGCCGAACAGTGCGTGCCAGTTGTCGATGAGGCGGTCCATGCTGCCGCCGGTGTGGCGGATCCAGGGGATCTCCAGGCCGAACTCCCAGCGCTCCGCGAAGCGGGTGCGCAGCCGCAGGGCCGCGCGCCAGGTCTCGCCGTCCAGCAGCAGTTCCTCGCCGTCTGCGGCGCCGCTGACGGCGTGGCTGGAGCCCTGTAGCAGGAGGTCGAAGCGCCGGTCCTCGCCCGGGGCCAGCGCGGCGGACTCGCCGGGCGACGGCAGGCCGAACAGGCCGGTCAGCGGACCGCCGTGGCGCACGTCGAGGGCTGCCGCATCGGCCTGTTGCAGCACGGCCGCCAGGGCCGCGAGCGCCAGACAGGCCACCGGCCGCCGTCCCGTCGCCCGACGCATGCCGGAACGTCGCGCAATTGAACGTCGTCCGTGTTTGCCGACACAATGCGCCATGTGCTGGATCTCCGAAAGCAACCACAGTGGCTGGCGAACGGTCACGGAGTGTACCCGATGCTGTTTGCCGCACTGAGACACGTCCTCCTCGCCGGCCTGCTCGCGGGCGGCCCTGTGTTCGCCGGGCCGCCGGCGACGCCCGACGGCCTGCCGCCGCCGGTGCAGCGGGTGCTCGACGGCCATGGACTCGACGCCGACGACGTCAGCATCCACGTGCATGAACTCGGCAGCGGTCGCGAGGTGCTGGCCCACCACGCCGATACGCCGCGCAATCCCGCCTCGGTGCTGAAATTGCTCACCACCTTCGCCGCCCTGGACGTGCTTGGTCCGGCCCACACCTGGCGCACGGAGGTCTATCTCGACGGCCGGCTCGAAGGCGGCGTCCTGGCAGGCGACCTGGTACTGCGGGGCGGCGGCGATCCCTACCTGGTGCAGGAGCGCTTCTGGCTACTGCTCCGGGAACTGCGTCGGCGCGGCCTCGAGCGCATCGAGGGCGACCTCGTCGTCGACACGGGTTACTTCCGCCCTGCGCCGGAGGACCGCGGGGCCTTCGACAACCAGCCCCTGCGCGCCTACAACGTGACGCCGCACGCGCTGCTGGTGAACTTCAACGTGGTGCGCTTCTGGTTCGAGCCCGCGGCGGATAGCGTGCTGGTGGACATGGAGCCGCCGCTGGCGAACCTGAGGGTGGACAACCGCCTGCAGCCGGCCCCGGGACGCTGTCGCGGCTACCAGCGCGGCATCGCGGTGCGCGCCCAACGGACCGAGCGGGCGGTCACCTTCTCCGGTGAGTTCCCCGCCGCCTGCGGTCGCTATTCGCTGGCGCGCAGCGTGCTGAGCCACGAGGATTTCGTGTTCGGCCTGTTCACCTCGCTGTGGCGGGAGATGGGCGGGGAGTTCGACGGCGCTCTGGTGGTGGGCGAAACGCCGGCGGATGCCGAGCGCCTCGTCGCCATGGACTCGCTGCCATTGGGGGAAGTCATCCGCTCGGTGAACAAGTACAGCAACAACGTCATGACCCGCCAGCTTCTCTACACCCTGGGCGCCGAACGCTACGGGGTGCCGGGGACGGAGGAGAAGGGGCGCCGCGCCATCGCGGACTGGCTGGCGGAGCGCGGTTTCCAATTCCCGGAACTCGTGCTGGAGAACGGTGCCGGGCGTTCCAGGGAGGCGCGCATCACAGCCCGCCACATGGGCGAGCTCCTGGGCGCAGCGTGGGCCAGCGCGTGGATGCCCGAGTTCGCGGCGTCGATGGCCATCTCGGGAATGGACGGAACCTATGGCCGGCGGCGGGGCGACGCCATCGCCGGACGCGCCCGGCTGAAGACCGGCTCGCTGGACCACGTCAGCACGTTGGCGGGGTACCTGCAGGCGGACGACGGTGCGCGCCATGCTGTCGTGATCCTGCACAACGCCGGTGACGTGCACCGGGGCCCCGGCGACGAGCTGCAGGACGCGCTGCTCGAATGGCTGAACCAGTTCTCACTTTCCGCGGGAGCGCCGTAGTAAACTGCGGCGCCATGGGATTATGTCATCCGAACGGCTCCTGGCGGCACGGTACGGTGGCTGCGGCGTTCCTCGCGCTCCTGACCCTGGCGCCGGCGGCGTTGGCGCAGACCGCCTATGTCACCGATAACCTGCGCCTCGGTCTGCACCGGGCCGAGGACACCAGCGACCGGGCGTTCCGCACCCTGGAGAGCGGCCAGGAACTTACCATCCTGACCCGCGGACCCCTGTACGCCCAGGTGCGGCTGCCGGACGGGACCGAGGGCTGGGTGAAGGCGGGCTTCCTGGTGGACGACAAGCCGGCGAAGCTCATCGTGGAGCAGACACAGGCGGAGCTCGAGCGAGTGCAGCAGGAGCTGGCCGAGACCCGTGAGGCTTACTCCGGCTCGGCCGGGCGCATCGCAGAGCTGGAGAGCATGACCGCCGCGCAGGCCGAGGAGCTGGCCGATGCCCGGGCCGCCGTCTCCGAACTCCGCGAGAAGAACGACGGCTTCCGCCGGAGCATGTCCCTGTACCAGTTCAGCCTGCCCTGGCCGATGGTGCTGGGCGCCGCGGTCGTGTCCCTGGCGCTCGGCTTCGTGGCCGGTATCTGGTGGATCGACCACCGCAGCCGCCGCCGTCACGGCGGCTTCCGCATCTACTGAATCCCTACCGGACCGTTCAGGCGGCTGCGGGATAGCCGTCGGGGCAGCCGCCGCGCAGCGGCAGATCGATATCCGCGAACAGGGCATGCACCGAGTCCTGATTCGGCGCTGCGAGGCAGCGATCGACGAAGCGGCCGGTGAGGTGCGGTGCGAACAGCAGCATGAAGTCCCGCATGTAACGCTTCAGCACGGTGTCGCGGCGGAAGCCGATCCAGGTGGTGCTGCGGGGGAATAGGCCCGCCGCGTCGATGGCGACCAGGTCTTCCCGGTCGGCGCAGTCGTGGGCCATGGCGGCCACGATGCCGACGCCCATGCCCATGCGCACGTAGGTCTTGATGACGTCGGCGTCCCGGGCGGTGAATACCACGTCCGGCTCGAGCCCTTCCGCGGCGAAGGCGCGTTTCAGCGACGACTCGCCGCCGAAGCTGAACACGTACGTGACCAGCGGGTATCCTGCCAGATCCCGGATGCCCGGCTTGCCGCCGCGGCGCGCGAGTTCATGATCCCTGGGCACCAGGATCGTGCGGTCCCAGCGATAGCAGGGCAGGCAGACGAGGTCGGCAAACAGGTCCTCGCCGCCGCTGGCGATGGCGAAGTCGATGTGACGGGCTTCCACCATGTCCGCGATCTGCTCGGAGGTACCTTGGTGCAGCTCCAGGTTCACGTTGGGATAGCGCTCGCGGAAGCGCCGGATCACCTCCGGCAGGACATAACGCGCCTGTGTATGCGTGGTGCCGATGGCCAGTGTGCCCTCCGTTTCCCGGTGGGCGTTGGCGGCGAGGGTGCGGATGTTCTGCACCTCCTGCATGATGCTCCGGGCGCGTGCCACGACCTCCTGGCCGGCCGTGGTCACCCCGGCAAGGCTCTTGCCCTTGCGTACGAACAGTGCGAGCCCCAGCTCCTCCTCGAGCTGGCGGATCTGCTTGCTGACGCCGGGCTGGGAGGTATGCAGCCGCTCCGATGCCGCGGTGATGTTCAGCCCGTTGTCGACGATGGCCAGCAGGTATCTCAGCTGCTGCAGTTTCATGGCGCGTTCCGGATCCTTTTCTCCTACTCTATATAACGACCGGGTATAAGCGAAGAAAATTTCATTATTTTTCGCGGCTTGCTCCAGGCGGTTATAGTGTTTGGCCAGATTTGAAACCGGATGCGACGATGATCTACGACAGCATACTCGATACCATCGGCGATACACCGGTCGTGCGCCTCCATCGCACGGGACCCGAGCGCGTCACCCTCTACGTGAAGGTGGAGTCCTTCAATCCCATGGCCTCGGTGAAGGACCGGCTGGCCTACGCGGTCATCATCGACGCCGAGCAGCGCGGCGCGCTGAAACCCGGCCAGACCGTGGTGGAGGCCACCTCGGGCAACACCGGTATCGCGCTCGCCATGGTCTGTGCGGCCCGAGGCTACCCCTTCGTCGCCACCATGGCCGAGAGCTTCTCCGTGGAGCGGCGCAAGATCATGCGCGCGCTGGGAGCGAAGGTCATCCTGACCCCGGCAGCGGAGAAGGGCACCGGCATGGTGCGCCGCGCGGAAGAGCTGGCCGCCGAGCGGGGCTGGTTTCTGGCCCGCCAGTTCGAGAATCCGGCCAATCCGGCTTTCCACCGCAGCACCACCGGCCCCGAGATACTGCGTGATTTCGCCGGGCGCCGGCTCGACTACTGGGTCACCGGCTACGGCACCGGTGGCACCATGACGGGCGCCGGCGAGGTACTGAAGGCGGCGCGGCCGGACCTGAGGATCGTGGCCACCGAGCCCGAGGCCGCCCAGCTGCTGGCGGGCCAGGAGTGGCATCCCCACAAGATCCAGGGCTGGACGCCGGACTTCCTCCCCGACGTCCTCAACCGGGAGATCTACGACGATCTCATCCCGATCGACGATGATACCGCCGCGAAGACGTCCCGAGGGCTGGCGGCGAACGAGGGTATCTTCACCGGCGTCTCCGGTGGGGCCACGCTGGCGGCGGCCCTGAAGGCGGCGGAGTCGGCGCCGGACGGTTCGGTGCTGCTGGCGATGCTGCCGGACACGGGCGAGCGCTATCTCAGCACTTTCCTGTTCGAGGACATTTCCGAAGGCTCCGACGAGGAGTGGCTGGCCGGCCTGCCCTGACCGGCCGGACAAGCCCCGGGCCGCCCGCCTGCGACGGGCATCACAGACATCCGCGTCCCGATTCCGCACCCTTGTGGTCGTGGCGGACCACGGCCGGCGGCAGCCGGCCGACCGCAGTGCGCACGGAACGCGGATGGACGGATACGAGATGACGTCTGCCGGCCCGGCTTCTCCGGAGCTCGGCGAACTGCTGTCGGCCCTGCTGCCGACGGCGCGGCGTTTCGATTTCTACGGTGACGACGGCGAGTTCGTGTGGAGCACGTCCGGGGGGGCCGACCGGGAGGTGGCGAGCGCGCTGCTGTCGCTGCCGCCCGAACTGTTCTACGCTGCCTCCACGTCCGCCCAGCCACGCAGCCTGTCGCTGTCCGACGGTGCCACGCTCTGGGTGTTCCCCCAGGACGAGGCGGGCGGCCGGCGCGTCGGCGTGCTCGCCTGCGTCTGGCCGAAGGCCGCCTTCGCGCCCAACGGTCCGGCCGGCCTGGTCGCCCGGGCCGTGCCGCTTCTGACTCGACTGCTGGCCGGCCGGCCGCAGGAGGGCGGGCCCGTCGCCGCCGCAGCGCGCAGCGAACTGGATCTGCTCTACGAACTCGAGGACCAGCTGGAAGATGCGCCCCATGGCCAGGAGCAGCTCGCCGGTCTGGTGCGTGCCTGTGGCCGCCACATCGGTGCCGGCTACAGTGTGCTGATCCTCCCGTCCAAGCAGATCCGTATCAGCGCCACTCATCGCAGCTGGAAGGGTGCGGACCGGCGCGCGCTGGACGAGGTCGTCGTGCGGCGCTTCCTGCCGGGACTGGCCCGGCGGCGCAGTCCGAGCGTGCTGGACATCGCCACGCTGCCCGACGGCACCGAGCACCAGGGAGACGGCTACCAGCTGCTGCTCTGTCCCGTGCGCGAACGCGGCGGACGGGTCAACGGGGTCTTCGCGCTGGCCGGCCGCATCGACGGCAGCCGCTTCGGCGAGCCCGAGCGCCGGCTCGCGAGCCTGGTCGCCCGCCGCGCCGAGCGGGTGATCGAGAACTACTACGATGCTCTCACCGGCCTCGTGAATCGCTACGGCTTCGAGGCCCACCTGCGCGAGGGTTATCGCCAGCTCGCCGATGACGATGCCCACGCACTGGTGATCTTCGACCTGGACAAGCTCCAGCTCGTGAACGACAGTTTCGGTCACGGCGCCGGCGATGACATCCTGCGGCGCTTCGCCGCCGAGCTGCAGCAGGCGGTGCCCGCCGACGCCGTGGCGACCCGCCTGTCGGGTGACAACTTCGGTGTGCTGCTGCACGGCTGCGACATCGAGCGGGCCGCCGCGTTCGCCGACGAGGTGCGGCAGCGGGCCCGCCGCCTGTCCTACCTGCGGGGCGACAAGGCGGTGATCATCACGGTCAGTGCCGGCGTCGCGCCGTGGCGGCAGGATTCCGGTGGTGCCGCCGCGGCCCTTGTGGCGCCGAAGGTCGCCTGCACGGCGGCGAAGGAGCACGGCCGTAACCGGGTGGAGGTCTACGACCAGGACGATCACAGCATCGTCCGCCGCGCGGACGACATCCGCATCGTGTCCCGCCTGCAGAACGCCCTGGACCGGGACGAGTTCCAGCTCGTCGCCCAGCCCATCGCGCCGCTGAACGCCGGCGGCCGGGCCTACCACGAGGTGCTGCTGCGCATGCAGGGCGAAGACGGCGAATGCCTCGCGCCGGAGCAGTTCCTCTCCGCTGCCGAGCGTTATCAGCTCATGCCCCGGCTCGACCGCTGGGTGGTCGCCAGCGCCATCGAGCGCATCGCCGGCGCAGGCGCTGCGCTGGCCGACGGGCGTTACGTATTCGCCATCAACCTGTCCGGCCAGTCACTGGGCGACGACGAGTTTCTCGGCTTCGTCCGCGAGCGGGTGGAGTCGAGTGGTCTGCCGCCTGCCTCGCTGTGCTTCGAGATCACCGAGACGGCGGCCGTGGCGAACATGCACAGCGCCGCCGCGTTCATCCGCACGTTGCGTGACCTCGGCTGCCGCTTTTCGCTGGACGATTTCGGCGCCGGCCTGAGCTCGTTCGCGTATCTGAAGGACTTCGACGTGGATACGCTGAAGATCGACGGCAGCTTCGTGCGCGACGTCACGGCCAACCGGGTTTCGGAGGCCATGATCGCGGCCATCACCCAGGTAGCCCGGGTCATGGGCCTCGCGACGGTGGCCGAGTACGTCAACAGCGAGCCGGTGCGCCGCAAGGTGCGCGAGCTGGGCGTCGACTACGCCCAAGGCTATCTCATCGGCGAGCCGGTGCCGCTGGCCGGGGTCATCGCCGGCCTGACGGCAGACCACCGTCTCGCCGCCGGCGGGTCGGGCTGAGGCAGGCCGGGCTCAGAACACGCCGGCTTCGAGTCCGGCGGCGACGGTCATTCCCAGTTCCTCGCACTCCGCCAGGCGGGTCTCGTCGAATTCCCCGGCGATGACCAGCGGCGGCTGGATCTCCTTCAGCGCCAGGCCGGCGACGATACGCTGCACGCTGCTAACGGCGCCGGTGCCGTCGTTGCCCGCGCGCACGAACAGCGCCCAGGGCTTGCCCTCCACCTTCTCCAGGCAGGGGTAGTAGACGCGGTCGAGGAAGTACTTCAGTGCCCCGCTCATATAGCCGAAGTTCTCCGGCGTACCGAGGATCAGCGCATCGCTCCAGAGTACGTCGTCTGCGTCGGCCTCGAGCGCACTCCGTACCCGCACGGTAACGCCCTCCACGTCCTGGTGGCGGGCGCCGCGGATCACGGCCTCCGCCATACGCTCGGTGGTGCCGGACTGCGAGTGATAGACGATCAGGAGGTGTTTGTCGGCCATGCCGGCATGGTCGTCGAGTGGCGCCGGCGCTGCAACCGCCGATGGCTCGGGCTACACTGCCGCCATGGCGGCGGACGCGCTCATCCGGACATTGTCGTCCCCGGTGACGGCCGCGCTGCCGCGCCGGCTGGCGGACGAACTGGATGCGTTCCTCGCCACCCTCGACACTCCTCTCGACGACGTGGCCGCCGCGCTGCGCGAGACCGGCAGCGAGGCGGTCGCGGCGCGGGTGCTCGCCGTCAGTGAATTCGTCCGCCGGGCGCTGGGCGGCGACCCGGACGCCTTCGCCGCCCTGATCCGGGGCGGCGAAATGACGCGCGCGCGCCACCCGGGCGAGATCGCTGCCGCCGTCGCCCGGGCTGTCGAGGACGTCTCGCCGCAGGAGCTGGCCCGCCGGCTGCGCCGCCTGCGCCGGCGGGAGATGGCGCGCATCGCCTGGCGGGATCTGGGCGGTCTGGCAACCCTCGACGAGACCCTGCACGAGCTGAGCGATCTGGCGGACGAGGCGGTCATCGCCGCCATACGTCATGCCGGCGCGGCGATGTCGGAGCGCCACGGGGTGGTACGCGACGCTGCCGGCCGGCCGGTCTCGCTGATTGCCATGGCGATGGGCAAGCTGGGCGGAAGGGAACTCAATTTCTCCTCCGATATCGATCTGATCTTCGTCTACCCGGATGCCGAGGAGAGCGACGGCGCGAAAGCGCTGTCGGCGCCCGAGTATTTCGGTCGCATGGTGCGTCGGGTGGTCGCGCTGCTGGGCGAGGTGACGGCGGACGGCTTCGTCTTCCGCGTGGATATTCGCCTGCGGCCGTTCGGCGACAGCGGCCCGCCGGTGGTGAGTTTCTCGGCCATGGAGAACTACCTGCTGCAGCACGGCCGCGACTGGGAGCGCTATGCCTACGTGAAGGCGAGGCCATTGTCCGACGAGGCAGGCATGGCCGCGTGGGGCGAGCTCGAGGAGACCGTGCTGACGCCCTTCGTCTAC
Source organism: uncultured Woeseiaceae bacterium (assembly GCA_964602525.1). Lineage (GTDB taxonomy): Bacteria > Pseudomonadota > Gammaproteobacteria > Steroidobacterales > Woeseiaceae > Lentisalinibacter. Next base: position 314 of record CAZRSA010000004.1, on the reverse strand, counting down.
CGGCGCTACCTGGACTACGGCGTGTTCGAGTCGCTGCGCTCGATGAAGGCGATGATCCGGGCGGAGGTGGAGCGCCGCGAGATGCACGCCAACGTCAAGCTGGGCCCCGGCGGCATCCGCGAGATCGAGTTCATCACCCAGTCCTGGCAGCTGGTGCGCGGCGGCAGCGACCAGGCGCTGCGTTGCCGGGAGCTGCGCGCGGCGCTGACCGCGCTGGCTGAGCGCCGTTACCTGCCCGCCGAGAGCGTCTGGCAGCTGCTCGACGCCTACCGCTTCCTGCGCCGGCTGGAGAACCGGCTGCAGGAGTTCCGCGA
>CAZRSA010000003.1:0-52831 GCA_964602525.1 uncultured Woeseiaceae bacterium | reverse complement strand
GCTACCGGGAGGCGGCGCAGGCGTTCGAGCGTGCCTACGAGCTGGCGGACGACGATCCGGTCGTGCTGCTGGACTTCGGCGAGGCCCTGCTGTTCGCCGACAGCACGGCCATTACCGGGCGGGCGGGTCAGCTGTTCGAGAACGCGCTGCGCCTCGCTCCGAACAACGCGCGTGCGCTCTGGTACGCCGGACTCGCGGCGGCGAACCGCGGCGAGCCCCTGCTGGCAGCAGATCGCTGGGAGCAGATTCTCGACACCGCACCGCCGGATGACGTGCGCCAGATACTCGAGAACAACATCCGCGAGTTGCGCGCCGCCGCCGGTGCCGGAGCGGGCGAGGCCGGTGCCGGGAACCGTGGGGAGGAGAGTGCCATGGCCGCTGCAGCCGCCGACATGGCGACCCAAGAGGCGGCCGAGCCGGCCGCCGCGCAGTCCGAGCCCGAACCTGCGCCCGCAGTCCCGCCCGCCGACGTTGCCCCCGGCACGGTGCCGTTGCAGGTCACGCTGAGCCCCGAGCTGGCCGCCCAGGCGCCGGCGGACGCGGTGCTGTTCATCTTCGCGCGCACGCCGGGCGCCGGCGGCCCGCCAATCGCAGCCGTGCGCCGCCGGGCGGGCGAACTGCCCCTCTCCATCACGCTGAGCGACGCCAACGCCATGATGGCCGGGCAGCGTATCTCCACCCAGGACGAGCTCGAACTCGTGGCGCGGGTGGCGAAAGGCGGATCCATCACTGCCAGCGACGGCGATCTGATCGGCAATCTCGTCTACCGGATGGACAGCGGCAAGCCTGCGCGCCTCGTCATCGACGACGTCGTCGGCCGCTAGCGAGCGCCGTGCCGCCGCGGCCCGGTCTGGGCCGGCGCCGGGCTGTCAGCCGGGCGACACGGCTCTGGCCCGCTCGAGCATGCGCGGGCGCGGCAGTCTGAGTTCGGAGACCAGGCCGAGTTTCTCCATCCCCCGCAGCAGCACCCAGGTCAGGTCGAACTGCCACCATTCCAGCCCGTGACGGGCCGAATAGGCGAACTTGTGGTGGTTGTTGTGCCAGCCCTCGCCCAGGGCGAGGATGGCCACCAGCCAGTTATTGGTGCTGCTGTCATCCGCGTCGAAGGGGCGGCTGCCCCACAGGTGGCAGACCGAGTTCACCATGAACGTGGCATGCCACAGCGCGACGGTGGCGATGAAATATGCCCACACGAGCATCTGCGGGCCGGACGTCTCCACACCGAGGGCGCCTAGCCCGGCCCCGAGTGCGTAGATGGCCGCGCCCTGGCCGAGTACGATCCAGCCGTAGTGCTGCTGCAGGAACTTGAGTTCGGGGATGCGGTAGAGGTCGCGCGCATTGGCACCGTTTTCCCGGAAGCTCTCGGCGGACAGCATCCAGCCGATGTGTGCGCGCCAGAAGCCCTGGGTACGCGGCGAGTGGATGTCCTTTTCGGTCTCGGTGTAGCGGTGATGACCGCGATGATGGGCCACCCACCACAGCGGCCCGCCCTGAATGGCCAGGCTGCCCGCCAGTGCCAGCAGGAACTGGACGGGCCTGGCTGCGCGGAAGGCCCTGTGCGCCAGCAGCCGGTGATAGCCCGCGGTAACGCCGAAGCCGCGTATCACGTAGAAGATCAGGGCGACGATCAGTGCCGCCGGGCCCACACCGGTCCAGAACGCGCCCAGGCACCCGAGATGGAAGACGGCCATGCCGACTAGTACGGCACGGGCCTGCTTTTGCGCAGCCGTCAATACTCTCTCCTCTCCGTCGCTTGCCGCCCGCGGGGCTTGCATCCGCTGCCGCCGCGTCGTCGAATGCTTGTACGACGGCGGCATGGTACCGCTTGGTTTCGAGGAGACCCGTACTATGGATGCAACTCGACGGATTCCCGCGCCGGAGCCCGCGCGCACGCGGCTCGCGCCGGCGCTCCTCGCTGCGATGCTGATGGCATTGGCCGCCGGCCCGGTTGCGGCCGATGCCGATGCGGCGCAGGGGCGGGCTGCGGAGAATCTCGCAGTGGTCGGCGAGGGCGAATATCGCTGGTTCGGCCTGCAGGTCTACCATGCCTCGTTCGCCACCGAAACCGGCCGCTTCAGCGACTGGACGGACACAGAACGGGCCCGCTTCGAGATCTACTATCACCGCGATGTCCCGTCCTCGAAACTGCTCCAGATCGCCCGAGAGGAGTGGGACCGCCTCGGCATCGACGCGCCGCCCCGCTGGTTCGGCTGGCTGCGGCAGGTGCTGCCGGACGTGCGCGAGGGCGACACCCTGGCCTGCCTGGTGCTGCCGGACGAGCGCACCGTCTTCTATCACAACGGCGAGAAGACCGGAGAGGTAGCCGAGCCGGAATTCGGGCCCGCCTTCCTGTCCATCTGGCTGCATCCCGAGGCGAGGGCGGCCGAGCTCAGGCGCGCGCTGCTGGGGGAATCCGGGCGCAGCTGAACGGGCGGCGCGCCAGCTTTCAATACGCGCCGGGCTCGGGCATGCTGCATGGCTGTCCCGCGAAGCCCGACGGAATCCCATGCAGGCAATGGAGGCACTGGGCCCCGAGCTCATGACACTCGCGCTGCCCGTGCTGGTTGCCGGCATCGTCGCCGGCTTCCTCGCCGGGCTGCTCGGCATCGGCGGCGGCATCATCATCGTGCCTGCGCTGCTGGTGGCGCTGGCCGCCACGGACACCGGCGGCGCGGTGATCATGCACGTCGCCGTCGCGACTTCCCTCGCCACCATCATCCCCACCTCACTGTCCTCGAGCCGCGCACACTGGCGTCGGCAATCGGTGGATGTCGCACTAGCGCGCCGCTGGGCGCCCGCCGTGTTCCTCGGCGCCTGCGCCGGCGTGCTGGTGGCCGATCGCCTGCACAGCGACACGCTCACCGCCATCTTCGCGCTCATGGCGGTACTGTTCGGCGTGAAGATGTGGCTGCCGCTGGACGAGGTGGTGCTACGGGACGCCGTACCCCGCAGCCGGACGGCGCTCTCGCTGCCCTTCGCCATCGGGGGGCTGTCCACACTCATGGGGATCGGCGGCGGCACCTTCGGCGTCACCGTACTGAGCCTGTTCAACCAGCCGATTCACCGCGCCGTCGGCACGGCGGCGTTGCTCGGATTCGCGATCAGCGTGCCCGCCACCGTGGGCTACGTGCTGGCCGGCTGGGACGAGCCGGGACGGCCGCCGCTGAGCCTGGGCTACGTCAACCTCGTCGCCGTGGGGCTCATCATCCCCGCCACCATCCTCATGGCGCCGCTCGGCGCTGCGGTGGCACACCGGCTGAGCCGGCGGTGGCTCAGCCGATTGTTCGGCGTGTTCCTCGTCGTCACCGGTATCCGACTCGCCATGGAGGTATGGCCGTCATGACCAACAAACAGAACGTGCGGGTGGAGAGAGAGGGACATGTCACCCTCGTCACCCTGAATCGCCCGGACCGCCGCAATGCGGTGGACCGGGAGACCGCGGCGGCGCTGTGTGCCGCTTTCGAATCGTTCGAGCGCGACGAGCAGGCCAGGGTGGCCGTGCTGAGCGGTGCCGGCGGGGTGTTCTGCGCCGGCGCCGACCTGCAGGCCTTGGCAGCGGGCGAGGGCAACCGGGTGGCGCCCGACGGGGCAGGGCCGATGGGGCCCACCCGCCTGCAGCTCACGAAACCGGTAATTGCCGCGGTGGAGGGCTACGCGGTGGCCGGCGGCCTGGAGCTCGCCCTGTGGTGCGACCTGCGTGTCGCCAGCCGGGAGGCCGTCTTCGGTGTCTATTGCCGGCGCTTCGGCGTCCCGCTCATCGACGGCGGTACGGTGCGGCTCCCGCGGCTGATCGGCCAGAGCCGTGCGCTGGACATGATCCTCACGGGCCGCGGCGTCGGCGGTGAGGAGGCCGCGGGGTTCGGCCTGGCAAACCGGCTCGTCGCGCCCGGCCGGGCCGTCACCGAGGCGATGGCGCTCGCCCGCGACATCGCCGCCGCCCCGCAGACCTGTCTGCGCAACGACCGGCTGAGCGCACTGCGGCAGTGGAGCCTCGACGAAGACGGCGCCATGGCGCTGGAGTTCGCCCTTGGCCGCGCCACGCTCGACAGCGGCGAGAGTGCCGCCGGGGCGCGCCGCTTCGCCGCCGGCGCCGGCCGGCACGGCGAGCCAGAGACCGGCGGCGGCACCGATTGAGGAACGTCAACGCAGGGGGCGGCGCACCGCTTCAGGCTGGCTATTGATGGATCGCAAGCCAACGGAATTACGATCGAGCGAATGGGCCGAATGCGCCCAATGGGCCCAATGGGCCGAATGGACAGGACGGGCAGGATGGGGGCCCCGCGCCGACATCGAGCCAAGCCGCAGGGAGGTCGTCTGATTCGCCGCTGTGTATCCGCGCCGGCGCACGGCCATCGGCCCGCCGCCGTGCGCCGGCGACCAGGCGGCAAGGTCCGTCTGCTTGCTGCCGGTCTGTTGCTGACCGTATTCATCCCGGCCGCTCGGGCCGAGCTGGTCATCGAGGGCATCGACGGCGAGCTGCTGGGTAACGCCCGGGCCTTCGCTGGCCTGACCGAAGAGGCCTGCGACGCGCCCGCCTGGCGCGTGCGCCGCGGCTTTCGCGACCTCGAGCAGGAACTCGTCGAGGCGCTGCGGGCCCTGGGTTATTACAGCCCCTCCTTCGAGAAGAGTCTGGACCTCGAGCGCGAAGGCTGCTGGCTGGCCCGGGTCACGGTCGAGCAGGGGCCGCGCACCCGCTACCGGCAGGTACGTATCCGCATCGGTGGCGCGGCCGAGGACGACCGGGCCTTCCTGGCACAGGTGCGCGAAGGGCGCCCGCGGGCGGGAGAGCCGCTGCATCACGGCGCCTACGCCCGCTACAAGGACCGTCTCCGGGTCGCCGCTGCCGAGCGGGGCTACGTGGAGGCGGAGTTCACCACGGCGCGTATAGACGTTTGGCCGGAGCAGCAGGCCGCGGACGTGACGCTGCATTTCGCCTCGGGCCCGCGCTACCGGGTGGGCGATATCACCGTGGAGCAGGATTTTCTCGAGCCGGGCCTGGTGGAGGCCTACCTGGATCTGGAGGAGGGCGTGCCCTACGAGTCCGCGCTCATCAGCGACGCCTACCAGGCCATGCTGACCAGCGGCTATTTCCGCACCGTACGCATCGAACCCGACCTGAGCGTCTCGCCCGACCACCGTATCCCCGTTGCCGTACGGCTCACGCCCGCCACCCGGATCGAGTACACCGCCGGGGTCGGCGTATCCACCGATGCCGGCCTGCGGCTGCGGGGCGGCTACGAGAATATGCGCGTGAACGACAGGGGCCACCGTCTCGGCGCGGAGCTTCTGGCCTCGGACGTGGAGTCGTTCCTCACGGCCAGCTACCGGCGCCCCATCGGTGATCCCACTGTGGAATGGCTGAGCTACAACGCGGGCCTGCGCAACGAGGACACCGAAACCTCGGAGAGCGACAGCGCCACGCTCGGTGTGAAGCGGGTCACCAAACTCGGCAGCGACTGGCTGCGGACGGAGGGGCTGGAGGTCGGTTACTGGGATTACGCGGTGAGCACGGACCGCGAGGACAGCATCCTCGTGATCCCCTCGCTTTCTTTCAGCCGGGCGCAATTCGACTGGGAGGTGAACCCGCGCCGCGGCTACAGCGTGGGCGTGGAGAGTCGGGGCACGCACCGGGCCATCGGCTCCACGACGAGCTTCCTGCAGTTGTCCGGCTACTTCCGCTTCGTCTACCCGCTCGGTGCGGAAGGCAAGTTCATCGCGGGCACCGAGCTCGGCCTCACCATGAGAAGCGAGCTTGACGAGTTGCCGCCGGAGTTTCGTTTCTTCGCCGGCGGCGATTCCAGCGTGCGCGGCTACGGCTACCAGACCCTCGGGCCCAGGGATGAGGAGGGCAACGTAATCGGCGGCACCCGGCTCGCCACGGTGCGCCTGGAATATGCCCACGACCTGTTCGGCAACTTCGCCGGCGCCGTCTTCGTGGATGCCGGCAACGCCTTCGACGAACTGGACTGGTCACCCAGCATCGGCGCGGGCATCGGTCTGCGCTGGCGCTCCCCGGTCGGGCCGCTGCGGGTCTACCTCGCCCATCCCTTCGACGACCCGGACCGCAGCGTGCGGCTGCACATCACCCTGGGCCCCGACCTGTAATGCGTCTGTTCCGCGGCATCCTCTACGCGATGATCGGCCTGATCGCGGCCGCCGTGCTCCTCACGGTGCTGGTCGTCGCAACGCCCGCGGGGTTGCGGCTCGCGCTGGACGTGGCGGAGCCCTGGCTGCCGAGCGCCCTCGAACTGCCGGAGGTCAGCGGCACGCTGGCGGGCGGCGTGGTGGTGCGGGACGGCGCGTGGCGGGGCGGCCGGGTGTCCGTGGAAGTACGCGAGCTCGAGCTGGAACTCGACCCCTGGCCCCTGATCCGGCGGGACATCCGCCTGGACCGGCTGCGGGCGCGGGGCGTTTCGGTGCGAATCGCCAAGGCGGATGCCGACGCGCCGGCGCCGGAGGAGTCCGGCGAGCCGCTGCGCTTCCGCCTGCCGGTGCCGCTCGCCATCGAGGACGGCCGGCTGGAAGACGTAGCCGTGAGCGGGCCCGGCTGGTCCCGCTCCGCGGAGTCCATCGAACTCGCGGCCGGCATGCGGGGAAGCCGGCTCGAGGCCGAGCGGCTCGTCGTGATCAGCGACTGGCTGGGACTGGATGCCAGGGGCGAGGTCCGCTTCGAGCCTCGCTACCCGCTCCGCCTGAATGCCGCCTGGCGTTTCGGCACCGGGGAGGACGGCCCCGTGGTCACCGGCTCCGGCCGGATAGAGGGAGACGCGCGGGGTTGGGCCGTCACCCACCGGCTCACGGAGCCCGTAGATGTTCGGACGGACGGAATGGTGGAATTGCGCGAGGCGGGTCTGCATGCCCGGCTGCGGAACCAGCTCGGGCAGATTGACGTACCGCTGGACGGGGACCGGGTCCTTGCGGTGGCGGCAGGGCGGGTGACGCTGGAAGGCTGGCTGGATGGCTATACGGCGGAGGGCGCTGCCCGGCTGGTGACGGAGGGACGGCCTGCCGTGCAGGCGGAAGCCTCGGCCCGGGGCAGCCTGGAGACGCTGGAGATCGAGCGGCTGCGGCTGGTGAGCGAGGCCGGCACCCTGGAGGCCGACGGCCGCCTGGCCCTACTGCCGCAGCGGCAATGGGAACTCGCGTTCCGTCTCGCCGGGCTGGAGACGCAACCCTGGGGCGCTCCGGTGGCCGCCACGCTCTGGGCCGACGGCCGGACCACCGGAGGCTGGCCGGAGGACGGCGGACCCCGGGGCACACTGACTCTCGCGGAAATTGCCGGCGACTACCGGGGCGAGCCGCTCTCGGGCAGCGGCACCGTGGAACTCGGTGCCGGGGGCAGGATCGTCTCCCGGGCGCTGGAAATCGTGGTCGGGGATAACCGGGTCGCAGTGGACGGCCGGCTGCGACCCGAGCCCGATCTCGGCTTGTCGATCCGGGCCCCCCGCCTGGCCGCAGTCTGGCCCGGCCTCGAGGGCGACCTCCGCGGCGAGCTGGAGCTGGCGGGAACGGTGGATGCGCCGGTGATCCGGGGTGACCTGGAGACCGCCGGCATCCGTCGGGAGCATCTCGCCCTCGGTCCGGCACGGCTGGAGGCGAGCCGGGCGGCGGCCGGCTCGCGGGTGCGGCTCACCGCCGAGCGCCTGGAGATCGGTGGCACGGTCGTCGAGTCCGTGCGCGTGCGGGCGGAAGGCACGCCGGACTCCCACGATCTCGCCCTGACGCTCACGGCGGCCAGCGCCACGGCGGACGTGCAGGCCGCGGGCGGGCTGGCCGACGGCCGCTGGCTCGGCACCCTCCGGGCACTGCGGATCGAGCAGCCGAAGCTCGGCGACTGGCGCCTGGACGAGCCGGCGGAACTCGCGTTCGGGGCCGGACCGGCCGAACTCGGGCGCGCCTGCCTGACGGGCGGCGGCGGATCGCTTTGCCTGGACGGCCATACCGATGACGAGGGCGCGCAGCTTGCGGCCGAGGCCCGTCGGGTGCCCCTCGCACTGCTGGCGCCGCTCTTCCCGGCGGGTTCCGGCTTCGAGGGCGAGGCGCAGGGGCGCGCGGACCTGGTCTGGCGGTCGGGCAGGCTCGACGGACGGGCGGACCTGTCCGTGCAGGACGGCCGGATCGCCGTGATGCTGGCCGAGGATCAGCAGACCGACCTCGACATCCGCTCGTTCACGGCCCGGCTCGACGTCGAGGCCAACGAGGCGAGCGTCGAGGCGAACCTCGATCTGGGCGGGCAGGGAGGCGCAGAGGCAACGCTTTGGGCAGAGGATCTCTTCGATACCGGCTCGGCGCTGGACGGGCAGCTGCGCCTGGACTTTCGGGACCTCTCGATGGCGCCGCTGCTCGTGCCCGAACTCGGCCGGGTCAGCGGCCACGTCATGGGGCGCGTGGGCATCGGCGGAACGCGCCGGGAGCCGCGGCTCGGCGGTGCGCTGCGGCTGCGCGAGGCCGGATTTCTGTTCCCCGATACCGGCATCGAGGTTACCGAGCTCGAGGTGGTGGCGCGCCAGGAGCAGCCCGGCCTCGTCGACTACGAAGGCAGCGCCCGGTCCGGCGACGGGCGGGTGCGTATCAGGGGCACTACCCGGCGGGTGGAGAACCAGGGCTGGGTCAGCCGTTTCACGGTGAAGGGGCAGGATTTCCGCATCGTGCGGCTGCCGGACATGCAGGCCACGGCCAGTCCGGACCTCGACATCCTGCTGGACGAAAGGCGGCTCGAGGTGAGGGGCACCATCGAGGTACCGGAGGCCGATATCAGGCTGCGGGAAGCCGGTGCCGACGCCGTGCGCACGAGTCCGGATGCGGTGGTCCACGGCCGTACCGAGGCCGGCGACGCCCGGCTCGGGCCGGTGCTGTTGGTAGAGGTACAGGTGCAGCTGGGCGACGACGTCCGGCTGGAGGGCTTCGGGCTGGAAACCGGCCTGACGGGCTCGCTGCGGCTGACCGGCGGCAGCCGGCGGCCATGGCTCGGGTTCGGCCGGGTCAGCCTCGTCGCTGCGAGCTACAGGGCCTATGGCCAGAGGCTCGCGGTCGAGCGTGGTGAGCTGGCGTTCTCCGGCCCCCTGGACAATCCGGCACTCGACGTCCGCGCGGTACGCGAAGCCGGCGAGGTGGTCGCCGGCGTTCGGATCGGCGGCACCGTGCGCTCGCCCCGCTCGACGGTCTTCTCGGAACCGCCGCTGCCGGAGGCGGAGGCGCTGGCCTATCTGCTGACCGGACGGCCGCTGTCCGGCGCCACTTCGGCCGAAGGCAACCTGCTCAGCCGGGCGGCCCTGTCGCTGGGGCTGTCCCAGGCGGGTTCGGTGGCGGCCCGGGTCAGCCAGGAGGTGGGGCTGGACACGCTGGCGGTGGAGGGCGGCGCGGACGACGGGCGGGTGCTGGCCGGCAAACGGCTGAACGAGGACCTGTATCTCGAATACGCCTGGGGCATCTTCGATCAGATCGGCACGCTGCTGGTGCGCTACGACCTCTCCGACCGACTGCGGCTGGAGTCCCGCTCCGGTGAGCAGCATGCGGTGGATCTGGTCTACCGGGTAGAGACGAACTGACGTCGCCGCTTGCGGCGGCGGCCGGCACTGCCTACCATGCCTGCGCTGCCGGCCCGACCGGCCCCTCGTCGCCCGCTCAGGAACCGAAGGAAGACCGCATGGCACTGCCCGAACTGCTGGAGGGGAACCTGCGCCTCCCCGTCATCGGTGCGCCGATGTTCATCGTCTCCACCCCCGACCTGGTGATCGCCCAGTGCAAGGCCGGCATCGTCGGCGCCTTCCCGGCACTGAACGCCCGGCCCCAGTCGGCGCTGGACGAATGGCTGGACCGCATCACCGGCGAACTGGACGCGTACCGCAAGGCCAACCCGAACAAGCCCGTGGCGCCTTTCGCGGTGAACCAGATCGTGCATGCCAGCAACGACCGGCTGCAGGCGGACATGGAGACCTGCGTCAGGTACGAGGTGCCCATCATCATCACCAGCCTGCGGCCGCCCAGCGAAGTCGTGGAGGCCGTGCACGGCTACGGGGGGCTGGTGTTCCACGACGTGATCAACCTGCGCCACGCCCGCAAGGCGGCGGAGCAGGGGGTCGACGGCATCATCGCGGTGTGCGCCGGTGCCGGCGGACACGCGGGCACGCTGAGCCCGTTCGCCCTGGTGAAGGAGATCCGGGAGTTCTACGACGGCACCGTGATCCTGTCCGGCTGCATCTCGAACGGCGGTGACGTGCTGGCCGCCCGGGCGCTGGGGGCGGATCTCGCCTACATCGGCACCCGCTTCATCGCCACCGACGAGGCCGGTGCCGCGCCCGACTACAAGCAGATGCTGGTGGACAGTGCGGCCGGCGACATCGTCTACACCTCGCTGTTCAGCGGCGTGCACGGCAGCTACCTGAAGCCCAGCGTGGCGCGAGCCGGTATGGATCCGGACAACCTGCCCGAGGCGGACAAGAGCGCCATGGACTTCGGCAGCGGCGGCAATACCCACAAGAAGGCGTGGAAGGACATCTGGAGCGCCGGGCAGGGCGTCGGCAGCATCCACGAGGTGCTGCCGGTGGCCGACCTGGTGGATCGCCTCGCCAAGGAGTACGCGGACACGAAGCGGCGGCTCGGAGTCGGCTGACCGGGGTGCCGACCGGCGGCGTCTTGGCCTATACTGCAGTCGAGCCCGGAACGGCTCCCCTGGTGGCCTGGGGGGCAGCCAGGGGCTCGATGCAGAGGCGATCATGCTCATTCTTGCGCGAAAAGCCGGTGAGTCCATCCGCATCGGTGATGACGTGAAGGTGACCGTGATCCGGGTCAGACGTAACGAGATCAGGCTCGGATTCGAAGCCCCCGACGACGTGCAGATCCGCACTCCGGACCAGGACGCCGGCGAGACAGAAGGATCCGGGCCGGGCGCGGGCGGGGACGAGTAGACGGGCCCGCACTCGGCATGACCGGTTTCACGGCCCTGATCATGGTGGCCCTGGGCGGTGCAGCCGGAGCCGTTGCGCGATTCGGCCTGACGGCGCTGTTCCAGCGCCAGGCCATCGTCTTCCCCTTCGGCACGCTTGCGGCCAACCTGCTGGGCTGCCTCGTGATCGGCATGCTCGCGGAGACGGCGGCGCGTACGGAACTCCTGAGCGGCAACGCGAGACTGCTGCTGGCCACGGGGTTCTGCGGCAGCTTCACCACGTTGTCCACCCTGACACTGGAACTCGTCCAGTACTTGCGCGGCGGGTATCTGCTCTCCGCCGCCGGCTATTTCGCCCTCACGTTCGCCGGGGCCTTCGTGAGCTTCTTCGCCGGGGTGGCGCTGATGCGGCTGCTGCTCCGCGCCGCCTGACGGCGCCGGCGGTCAGGCCGCCGCGGCGCGCAGGGTCTCGAGAATGGCGGGCAGGGCCTGCGCGTGCTCCGGCTTCATCAGCACCGAGCGCAGGACGGTCACCGACTCCTCGTCGAAGGTCACGCCCGGCCACCATGGCGCCGCCAGCGCCGCCGAGACCTCCATCAGCGCGAGGTGCAGTCCCCGCTCCGCAGCCCGCTCGAAGCAGCGCCGTGAGGCCCGGCTGATCTCGCCCGCCGTGGTCCCCGCCGGCGCCCACACCACGATGTCCAGATCCGGCGGCATCAGTGTCAGAAACGACGGGTCATCGGCCAGGGCGCCGTGCAGGGATACGGCGGCCCGGCGGCAGCGCGCAAGATCCGCCGCAAACTCGCCGCCCGGCTCCGGGGGCAGCAGGCGCTGGGTAGCCCACAGGGCGACGGCCGCGGCGCCGGCCCGGGAGCACTCGAGGCTGATTTCGCCGAGGTGCAGGTCGTCGGAGGTGAAGTAGGTATAGGCGGAGTCGTGCCGGTAGTGCACCGCCACCGCCGGGTCGCGGAAGAGGATGCAGCCGCAGCCGTAGGGCTGCAGGCCGTGCTTGTGCGGGTCGATGACGATGGAGTCCGCCCGGTCCACGACGGCGAAGGCGCGAACGGCCTCGGCGGACAGGGTATCGATGAGGCGGAAATAGCCCCCGTAGGCCCCATCCACGTGTACCCGCAGCCCGTGGCGGGCCGCGACGTCCAGGATTTCGGGCAGGGGGTCGGTGCTGCCGGTGCCGGTCGTGCCGAGGGTTGCCACCACCGTGCCGATGCGCCCGTCCGCCGCGGCGGCCTCCAGTGCGGCGGGGTCCAGGCGACCGTGGGCGTCCGCCGCCAGTTCGGTAAAAGGCATGCGCAGCACGGCGGCGAGCCGCCGGTGGGTGTAGTGGGCCATGGCCGACGCGGCGATGCCCTGCTCGGGATGCAGCTCCCGGGCGACCCACAACGCCTCCATGTTCGCTATCGTGCCCCCGCCGGTGAGGTGGCCCAGATGGGTCTGCCAGCCGAACATCGCCGCCAGCCGGGCGACCGCCTCGCGCTCCATGGACGAACTCGCGCGCCCCCCGTCAAGCGCGTGATTGTTGGGGTTCACGGTCATGGCCAGGGCCCAGGCGAGCCGGGCGACCGGGTGCGGCGGTTTCAGCATCTGACCGGCATAGAGGGGATGGTGGTAGGGGAAGTTGTCCTGCAGACGGCGGGCGGTATCCAGCAGCACTTGCATGAAGGCCTGGTCCGCCGCCGGGTCGACTCGGCCGGGGTCGGCCGGCAGTCCGGCGGCCAGTTCGGCGGCGGCGCGGGCCAGCGCCTCGAGTTCCTTGTCGGTATACATGCGCGGGTCTCCACCGGGGGGGTGCCGGACACTGTTGCCGCACACTAATGGCCGGCCTGCCCGCCGTCCAGGCGTTGGTCGTGTCGCGGCGGCGGTTTATCATTGGGCCATGGACCTGATCGCCCTGGCCGTCCCGTTCTTCCTCCTCGCACTCGTCGCCGAAGTGGCGGTCGACCGCTGGCGGGGCACGGGCTATTACCGGCTGAACGACGCCATCGGCAGCCTCAGCACGGGGATGCTGAACACCACCATCGGGCTGTTCACCCGGGTGGTCAACATCGCGATCTATGCCTTCGTGCTGGATCATTTCGCCATCGCCACCCTGGACATGGCGCTGTTCGACTTCAGCCCCTCCGGGCTGGCCCTGTGGGCGGCTGCGCTGCTGTTCTGGGACTTCTGCTACTACTGGGTCCACCGCTTCGGCCACGAGATCAGCGTCATGTGGGCGGCCCACGCCGTCCATCACCAGAGCGAGGAGTACAACCTCTCGACCGCGCTCAGGCAGACGAGTTCGGGCTTCCTGCTGAGCTGGATCTTCTACCTGCCCATGTTCCTGGTGGGCATCCCGGTGGAAGTGTTCATCACGGTGAACGCGATCGACCTGATCTACCAGTTCTGGGTCCATACCCGGCACGTCGGCAAGCTCGGCTGGGCGGACCGGGTGTTCGTGACCCCGTCGAATCACCGTGTGCACCACGCGCAGAACGAGCGCTACCTCGACAAGAACTACGGCGGCATCCTGATCCTCTGGGACCGGCTGTTCGGTACCTTCCAGGAGGAGCTGGACGAGGAGCCCGTGGTCTACGGCGTGCGCAAGCCGCTCAGGAGCTGGAATCCGTTCTACGCCAACCTGCACGTCTATCACTACCTCTGGCGGGACGCCGTGCGCACCCGGCGCTGGCGGGACCGGCTGGGGCTGTGGTTCCGGCGCACCGGCTGGCGGCCGGCCGACCTGCGGGACGAGCTCCGGGGCAACGTTGCGCCGGCGCAATTCGAGAAGTTCGACCCGGTACTGCCACCGGGGGCGAAGCCCTACCTGGTGGCGCAGTTCGGCGTCGCCGTGCTGGCGTCCTCGGCTATCGGCGCGGTGTTCACCAGCGCCGCGCTGTCCACCAGTCTGGTGCTCTGTCTGCTTTTCTGGTTCCTGGTCTACAACCTGGCGGTGATCAACGAGGGCAGGGCGGGCGCCTTGCGCCTGGAACTGGTACGCCTGCTCGTCGCCGTCCCGCTGGGCGCCCTGTGGCTGGCGCAGGCCGAACCGGTCTGGTTCGCGGATATCGCGGTCTGGCCGGCCGTCGGCGGCTACGTCGCGCTGTCCCTCGCGGGGCTGGGGCTGATGCCCCGGCTGGGGGTGCAGTCTTCTGCTGCTGGTGCAGTATTACCCGAATGAATTCAATACTATGACGATCATAGTGAATCTAGTTTCTATTTATAGTCGGCCGGCCCGGGGCCGGCCGGCATGAGCACCAGGCGCAAGTTCTGGGGCTGGGGATTCGAGGGACAGGGGCCCACCGAGGCGGAGGCGGAGACCGTGCGCCGCATGACCGGCGCCCGCTTCGGCGGTCTGCCCGAGCCGCTGACCGTCCCGCAGGCGGCGGAGTTCGAACTGGCGGCCCCCCGGCTGCGGCCGCCGGAGAGTCTGGCGGGACTGTGCTCTCAGGAGGCGGCCGACCGGCTCGCGCACGCCATGGGCCAGAGCTACGCGGACATCGCCCGGGCCTTCCTGCGCCGTGTGCCCCATTACCCGGACCTGGTGGCCTGGCCGGAGACGGCGGACGACGTGGCACGCATGCTGGACTGGGCGGACGACGCCGGGGCCGCCGTGGTGCCCTTCGGCGGCGGCACCTCGGTCTGCGGCGGAGTGGAACCGGACGTGGGGCCCGATTATCCGGCCGTGGTCAGCCTGGATCTCTCGCGCATGAACCGGGTGCTCGAGATCGAACCGCAGGACCGCTGCGCCCTGATCGAGGCAGGGGCGCGGGGGCCGGAGTTCGAGGCGGCCCTGAAACCGGCCGGGCTGACGCTGCGGCACTTCCCCCAGAGCTTCGAGCTGGCTACGCTGGGCGGGATGATCGTCACCCGCTCGGGCGGCCATTTCGCGACGCTCTACACCCACATCGATGAATTCGTGCAGAGCGTCGAGATGGTGACGCCGCGGGGCAGGATCAGCACCCGGCGGCTGCCCGGCAGCGGCGCAGGGCCGCAGCCGGAGCGGCTGGTATGCGGCTCCGAAGGCATCCTGGGCATCGTCACTGCCGCCTGGATGCGCCTGCAGTCGGTGCCGGTGCACCGGGCCTCGGCCACCGTGCGCTTCGACGGCTTCGACCGCGGCGCGGAGGCCGTGCGACAACTGGCCCGCAGCGGCCTGAATCCGGCCAACTGTCGCTTGCTGGACCCCGGCGAGGCGCTGATGAACGGCGTCGGCGACGGCCGCTCCGCGCTGCTGGTGCTCGGTTTCGAGAGTGCCGACCATACCCAGGAGGCGCGGCTGGCGCGGGCACTGGAGATCTGCGCCGAGGCCGGCGGCGAGAGCCGGGGCGGCCGGGGTGGCCAGGGGAGCAATGCCGGCAACGGCGGCAACCGCGGCAATGGCAGCCGGGGCGGCGGGCGGGATGCGGCCGCCGACGCCTGGCGGCAGGCGTTTCTGCGCATGCCGTTCTACCGGGAGGTGCTGGTTCCCCACGGCGTGATCGTGGACACCGTCGAGACCGCCTGCACCTGGTCCGCCTTCCCGGACTTTCACCGCCGCGTGACCGCGGGCATCCGTGAGGCGATCCGGCGCACCACCGGGCGCGACGGCGAGGTCACCTGCCGCTTCACCCACGTCTACCCGGACGGTCCGGCGCCCTATTACACCCTGTACGCGGCCAGCACGCCGGAGCGCATGCTCGAGCACTGGCGCGAGATCAAGCTCGCGGCCAACGAACTGGTGGTGAGCGGCGGCGGCACGGTCACCCATCACCACGGCGTGGGTCGGGATCACCGGCCGTCCGGCTACGACCGGGAGCGGTCGGACGTCTACGCCGAGATGCTGGCCGCCGCCAAACAGGCGGCGGACCCCGCCGGCCTGCTGAATCCCGGGATCCTCATCGGACGCCGGGGCGGCGTGCTGGCAGGAGGCGCGGAATGAGCCGCGGCGCTGCCTCCCTGCTGGCGTTGCTGCTCCTGCTCGGTGGCTGCGGCGGCGACCCTAAGGAGGAAGAGGTGAGCGCCGGCGATCCGGTGAGCCGGGCGCTGGCAGCGGAGGCACGGCCCGCGGCCGACCGGGCACGGGACCCGGCACGCAAGCCCGGCGAGGTACTGGCCTTCTTCGGCATCGAGCCGGGCATGACGGTGCTGGACGTATTCTCCGGGGGCGGCTATTACACGGAGATCGCGGCCCGCATCGTCGGCCCGGTGGGCCGCGTCATCGCCCACAACAACCGGGTGTACCTGGACTATGCAGCGGACGAGATCGCGGCCCGCTACGCGGACGGGCGTCTGGCCAACGTGGAGCGTATCGAGGCGCCGGTGACCGAACTGGCGGTGGAGCCCGGCAGTGTGGACGTTGCGCTCCTGATCCTGGCCTACCACGACATCTACTTCCGGCCCGACGACGGCTCCTGGCCGCGCATCGACGGCCCGGCGATGCTCGCCGGCATCCGCGAAGCCCTGCGCCCGGGCGGCACCCTCGGCGTGGTGGATCACGCCGGCAGCGGGGACATCACCACCGGGGAGATCGGCCGCCTGCACCGCATCGACGAGGCGAGACTGGTGCGCGAGATCGAGTCGGCCGGGTTCGAGCTGGCCGCGCGCAGCGACGTGCTGCGCAACCCCGACGATAACCGCCAGCTGCCGATGTACCACCCGGAAGTCAGGGGCCGCACGGACCGGCTGGTGCTGAAGTTCCGCAAGCCCGAATGATGTGATCGGGCTCACGGCCGGAGCCGGCGCGCGGCTGCTCTCCGAACGGTTGAGCCCGCGGGCGGGCTAGGGGCGGGGTGTGCCGGTGGCGTCCAGCAGCATCCGCGCTTTCAGGCCCGTGTGCTTCCACGAGCGCCAGGCGATCAGGAAGAACGCCTGCATCAGGATGGCGAAGTTCCACTCGATCACGTTCTCGGCCGGATCCGGGTCCGCCAGCACGGCTTTCAGCACGACGAGCGTCAGCCCCATGGCGAGCATCCCGGCGCACAGCCACAGGATGATCAGGGCATGCAGCCGGATACGCCGGTCGCCGTTCTGCTCCGCGCTGTCCAGCATGTCCCTGGCCGTGAGCAGTTGCGACAGGGCCGTGAAGGCAAAGAACACGTAGATGCCGTAGCGGCGCATGAGCCGCTGGAAGTCCCCCTCCGTGCCGAGAAAGGTCACGTAGACGCCCAGGAACACGGCGCCGATCACGCCGAGCCAGAGGATCACCGTGCCGCGGGTGTCCGTTTCGCCGCGCAGGAGGTTCAGCCAGCGGTGATTGATGATCCAGAACAGGACCAGTGCGGCCGCAGTGGGCAGCATCACGAGCCTGAACAGGTAGATGGACGGCGGATTACGGCCGGCCGCACTTACCGACGTGCAGCCCTCAAGGTAGGGAATGCAGTTGGGGATGGTCTGGGCCTCGATGCTGATCAGCAGGCACAGGTTGACGGTCACGATGGGTAGCACCCCGACCAGCAGGGCGGGCAGCGTGACCGGATCGAGGGGTCCGTGGCGGAGGTTGTCCATGTTCACCATAGTCCTTGGATGCCGGGGATGATGGATGTGCCCGGAAGGGAGCTTTGACCTTTACTCGCCGGGCGGCGTGCGGCGCAGCGCCTTGACGGTGCCGCGGCGCTTCTTCTCGTCCACCCGCCGGCGCCGGGCCGCGCGGCCGGGACGGGTGGGGATACGGGGCTTACGCGAAGCGCTGGCGCCGCGGACGAGCGTGCGCAGGCGCTCCATGGCCTCGCGCCGGTTCTGGCGCTGGCTGCGGTGCTCCCGCGCCTTGATGACGAGCACGCCGTCGCCGCTGATCCGCTGATCCCCGAGGGCAAGCAGCCGCTCCTTGACCCGGGGCGGCAGCGACGAGGCAGGGATGTCCAGGCGCAGGTGGATCGCGGTGGACTGCTTGTTCACCGCCTGGCCGCCGGCGCCGGACGAGCGCACGGCGCTGATCTCCAGTTCGCCGTCGGGGAGCACGATGTTTTCCGTCAGTCTGATCACGGTCATGCCTCAGAGATAGGGCGAGAACAGCCAGGCGAGGGCGTCGCGGAAGCGCACCGGCAGTGAGCGGTCGGCGATCTCGCGCAGCCCCACCGCGCGGGAACGGGCTCGCGTCACCTCCATATGTTCGATCATGCTGCGGGTGAAACTCGAATCGAAAATCTCGACGGCCAGCTCGAAGTTCAGCCTGAGGCTCCTCGGATCGACGTTTGCCGTACCTATCTGACAATAGTCATCGTCGATGAGAAAAAGTTTCGTATGCACGAACGGTCCCGGCTGGTAGTAGATGCGCACGCCCCACTGCAGCAGCTCCAGCAGGGCATTGCGGGTGGCCCAGTGCATATAGAAGAGGTTGTTTTTCGCCGGCAGAATGACATTCACCTGGATACCGCGCAGGGCGGCGGCCTGGAGCAGCGCCACCTGCTCCCGCGAGGGCAGGAAGTAGGGGGTCATGATCCAGACGCTGCGCTTGGCGTCCGCGATGGCGCCCTGCATCACCAGCGCGATCCGGTCCAGGTCCTCGTTGGGGCCGTCCGTGATGACGCGGCAGCGCTTGCGGCCCGGGGCCGTGGACCAGTCCGGCTCCGGGGTCGCCTCCGGCGGCTCGCCGGTGGCGAAACGCCAGTCGTCCCAGAAGGCATCGGCCAGCTGGCGCACCACGGGCCCCTCCAGGCGGAAATGCATGTCCACCACCCGTCGGCGCCCGTCCTCGCCCACCACGTGGCGGTCGCCGATATTCATGCCGCCCGTGTAGCCCACCCGGCCGTCCGTCACCAGCACCTTGCGGTGGGTGCGGAGATTCAGGTGCAGTGTCGGCGGGAAGAGCCTGGGGGGCAGGAAGCGGGCGACGCGCAGCCCCCTGCGCGCGAGTAGACGGCTGATACGCGGCCAGGAGTAGAGTTCGCCGATGCCGTCGACCAGGACGCGGACCGACACGCCCCGGTCGCCGGCCGCCGTAAGCGCGTCGACGAAGCGGCGGCCGATGAGATTGTTCTCGAAGATGTAGCTGGACAGCAGCACCTGGCGCTCGGCGGTATGGATGCTCTCCAGCATGGCGGGATAGGCTTCCTCGCCGTTGTGCAGGGCGCTGACGCTGTTGTCGCCGAGCAGCGGGCGCAGGGATACCACGGCACCGATGTGGCCGCGCCCCGGCTCGTGCTCGGCCAGGTCCTCCTCGCTGATCGTGTCGCCGCTCTCGTAGCCGATGCGGAATTGTCCGCCCCCCAGCTTCTTCGCGCGGGTGCGCACCCGGTTGATGCCGAACATGTAATAACCGAGCGGGCCGAGGAACGGAATGGCGAGGCAGACCACCATCCAGCCGAGGGCCGAGCGGGGATCGCGCTTGTAGAGCAGGGCGTGTACGGCTCCGATAACCGCCAGCAGGGCGTGCAGGCCGACGGCCAGCCAGCGCAGCAGCAGGTCGGGGAGCTCCATGGAAGCATTCTCACCCGCCCGGACGGAGCGGGCAACGCACGAAGGGGCTCACACCACGCCGTAGGCCAGCATGGCGTCGGCGACCTTGCGGAAGCCGGCCCGGTTGGCGGCGTCGATGTAGTCGATGCCGCCGTCGTGTTCCATCTCCAGGGTGCACTTGTCGTGGATCTCCCGCATGATCTCCTTAAGCCGCCGATCCACTTCGTTGCGGGACCAGCTGACCCGGGTCACGTTCTGGGTCTGCTCGAGACCGCTCACGGCGACGCCGCCCGCATTCGCCGCCTTGCCGGGCCCGAACAGCACCCGGTGCTTGCGGAGATGCTCGACGGCGTCTTCCGTGCAGGGCATGTTGGCGCCTTCCACCACCGCGATGAGGCCGTTGTCCACCAGCGTGACGGCCGCTTGCGCATCGAGTTCGTTCTGGGTGGCACACGGCATGGCCACGTCGCAGGGCACGCCCCAGGGTGCCTCGCCTTCTTTGTAATCGACGCCCCCGATGCGTCCTTCGAGTTCCGCCAGACGGCCGCGGCCGCGCAGCTTCAGCTCCTTGATGTCTTCCAGCGCCTCCGGCGCGAGTCCGGCCTCGCAGCGTACGTGGCCGTGGGAGTCGCTCAGGGTCACCACCTTCGCGCCTTCCTGGATGGCCTTCTCGGCGGCGAACAGGGCCACGTTGCCCGCCCCGCTGATGGCGACGCGCTTGCCCTCCAGCGGTTCGTCGGCGCGCTCGAGCATGTTGCGCAGGAAATAGACGGCCCCGTAGCCCGTCGCCTCCTTGCGCACGGCGCTGCCGCCGTAGGACAGCCCCTTGCCCGTCAGCACGCCCTCGAACTCGTTGGTAAGCCGCATGTACTGGCCGAACATGTAGCCGATCTCCCGGCCGCCGACGCCGATGTCGCCCGCCGGCACGTCCACGTCCGGGCCTATGTGGCGGAACAGCTCGGTCATGAAGCTCTGGCAGAATCGCATCACCTCCCGGTCGGTCTTGCCCTTCGGGTTGAAGTTCGACCCGCCCTTGCCGCCGCCCATGGGCAGGCCGGTGAGGCTGTTCTTGAAGGTCTGCTCGAAGCCGAGGAACTTCAGCACGCTCTGGTCCACGGTCTTGTGGAAGCGCAGACCGCCCTTGTAGGGCCCGATCGCCCGGTTGAACTGCACGCGCCAGGCCCGGTTGACGTGCACGTTGCCGCTGTCGTCTTCCCAGGTGACGCGGAAGACGATGATGCGGTCGGGCTCGGTCATGCGCTCGAGGATTCGCGCCTGGCGGTAGGCGGGGGTGGCGTGGACCAGGGGCATCACCGATCGCGCCAGCTCGGCGACGGACTGGATGAACTCGGTTTCGTGGGCATTGCGCCGTTCCAGGCCCTGCATGAACGCCTTCAGCATCCGCTCGGGCTTCGCGCCTTCGATCATCAGACCTCCCTTTCCCGGTTACTTGACGGCTGCGCTCAGCAGGTACTATACCAATCGAAGCAAGGGGAGGCGGGAGCACGGCAACATGGAGAAGACGATGAACAAGGACAGGAGACTGCCAGTGGCGGCACTAGCGGCGCTGCTGCTCGCCGGCTGCGCGAGTGGGCCGCGGGAGCCGAAACCCACGGACGTGGCCGCCGACGATCCCGAGGCCGTGCGCTGCGTGCAGCTGAACCGCGTCGATCGCACGAAGGTGGTGGACGCGGAGAATATCTTCTTCTACATGCGGGACGGCACGGTATATCGCAACCAGCTGCCGCGCCCGTGCCCGGGGCTCTACCGGGAGGAGCGCTTCATGTACAAGGTGCCCACCGGGCGGCTGTGCGACCTGGACATCATCACCGTACTGACGGACTTCGCCGGCGGTCTGCGCCAGGGGGCGAGTTGCGGTCTCGGCCGGTTCCACCCCATCGACCCGGAGGAGGCGGACGAGCTGATCGAGATACTGCAGCGCGACGAGTAGTCAGGACGTACCGGGCGTCTCCACCGGCGGGGGCTCGTCGTCGTCGGACAAACGGAACGGGTCCGGGTCGCCGCCGAGGATGCGCTCCATGATGCGGGTCTCCCGGTCCTCGATGGTCTGCAGGAACTCCCCGGCGCCTCCCATGGCGCGGAAGGCGCGGAAGCCGTCTTCCAGAAAGTCGTGCAGGGCGCCGAAGCCGGCCAGATGAGCCGGTCCGTGCGCCATCCGGATCATGGTATAGATCATCGGCATCTTCACCAGCCGTTCGAGATCCCGGCCCGCCCTGATGATGAAATCGATCTGGCGTTCCCGGTCTTCGCGCCGGCCGACCGTGCGGTAGGCCTCGGCATAAGTCTGCTCGTCGATCGTGGTCCCGGCGCCGAGCGCCCGCGTCATCTGCCCGTCGAGCTCCTGGCTCAGCACCTCCAGCTGCACGGCCATGCGCATCGAGTCCTGGGCCTGCGAGGGCAGCATGCGTTTCAGTATGGGTGAGGCACGCTCCAGCTGGGTGTCCCGGGGCAGGTAGTCCGTGTCGGTGTAGAGTTCCTCCAGGAAGAACTCGACGCCCGACCGGTAACGCTCGCGTTCCTGCAGGTCGGCATAGGTGCGCTCCAGCCGTCCCGCCTGCCAGCGCTGCAGGGCCTGGAGTTCGCTCTGCAGGCCGGGTTCCTCGCTGAACTGGGCGCGCAGGCTGCGGTTGAGCGCCAGCAGCTCATCCAGGTCCATCCGGCTGATTTCTTGTCCGCTCATGTCTCCGATGTGGCGCCGCCCGCGCCCGGCTCAACCCCGCGCGCATTGTCCCGGTTTTGCCGCCGGGTTGCCAATGTGCGCGCGCCGGCCGGTTCAGAAGGGCTTGGTCGCCCCCAGGAACGCCACGGAGGCGATGCCGATCCAGTAGACGTATGCCATGCCCCGTCCGACCGCGAGCTCCGAGGAGAGCTGTTTCTCCAGCACGGGATTCGGGCCCTGCTCGGCCAGCTCGCGGAAGATCGGCACCCAGTGGCGCATGATGAATCTCAGTCCGAGGCCGATGACCAGGAGCAGGCTGTAGATCAGCACCTTGGTGGAGTACCAGTCGGCGCGGAACGGCCAGTCGGTGAGGAACGACCAGATGGCGGCGACGAACAGGGCGGGGATGATCACGTAGCGGATGCGCTCGTCGATCAGCGTCAGCCGGATGCCGCGGTCGGTGTCCCGCCGGAAGAACGCCATCCAGGTGAGCGACAGCCACGCGAAGGCCAGGATCCAGACCAGCCACAGCCAGCCGCCCCCGTAGTCATGGACGCCGAGGTTGAAGCCCATGTGCACCCCGAGGGGGAGCAGCAAGATGATGCCCGTGCGGGCGAGGATGTCGATCCGGTAGGCCGTCTCCATGTGCCGGCGGCGCTCGTCCAGTGAGAGTTTCGGATTCGCCACGTTGTAGGACGTCTGGAAGACGCCCCATTCGCCGCCCAGCCAGTAGACCATCGCGAGTATGTGCAGCCAGCGCAGGACGGACTCCGGATCGATGTACATCGTTTTCCCCTCGGAGGCCCGGACTCCCCGGCATTTAAGCAGCAACCGCGAGGCGCCGGGATAGTGGCAAACCGAAGGGCGCGATGGCCGCGCATGCGCGGCGATTTGACATCATGTACTGCCGATCCGTGTCGGGCTGTGCCGGCAATTGACACTCTGTCGGCCGCGTGCGACGCTCGAGGCTCGTTTGCAAAAGGCACACCGTCCGAGAGGGCGGGTCGCAAAGCCACCGGTCCCCGGGCTCATGCCGGGACAGCGGAGCTGCCAGACGGAAACGCGACGCGGCGTCCTGCCGCCCCCGCGAATCACGGCATCCTCTGCTGACTCTGCCCCCCCGGGACCGGCGCTGCCGAACACCGCCAGCCATTGCCGGGCATGGTCCCGCGGAGGAAAGACACCGATGAGACAGGCACGCAGTTCGCACCAAGACTACCGGAATGGAACGCTCGGCGCAACGATCGGCGCGCGGGGGCGTCGGGCAGGACGGCAGCAGGGGGCGGCGCCGCTGGCGCGGCCGGACAGCCCGGAGGCGCTGCAGGCCATACTCCGGACCGGTTCCGGCCACGCGGCGCCGCTGCGGCCGATGGGTGCCGGCAGCGCGTCCACCCCCTGCTCGGTGGCACGCGGCGGCACGGTCATCGACATGACCGCTCTCGACGGCATTCTCGATATCGGCGACGAGCACGTTACCGTGCAGGCGGGCCTGCGCCTGCAGCGACTGGCGGACGAGCTGGCCGGCTTCGGCCTGGAACTCGCCGGCGGCCACGACCTGATGGGCAGGACCGTCGGCGGTGCGGTGGCGGGGGCGTGCATCGGCCCCGGCACCGGCGCCGGCACGCGGCTGTTCTCCAGCCAGGTCGTGAGCATGAAGGTGGTCACGCCCGAGGGCGGGGAGCTCGCGGTGGACGACTCGCGGCCCCACCTGCTGGACATGTTCCGTCTCAGCTACGGCCTGCTGGGCGTGATTCACGAGGTCACGCTGCGGGTGCGCCCTATGAGCCCGTTCACCATCCGCCGCCGGCGCTGCACCACGGCGCAGCTCGCCGCCGTCACGGACCGCCTGCTGGGCTCGAAGCTGGGGCTGCGTTTCTACCTGCTGCCGTTCCGGGACCAGGTATACCTGGAGCTGCGCCGCGGCGGCGACGAGGACACCAGCGTGAACCGGCTGCTGTGGAAGATCAAGGACTGGGGCGAGAGCACCATCCTGCCCGCGATGACCAACTCCATGTCCTGGATCGTGCCGATACCGGCGCTGCGCTACGGCATGATCGACCGTATCAACGGCGCCGGCCAGTCGCTGTTCAGCGGGCCCGTCCTCGCCGGCAGCGCGGCGGTGGAGCAGGGCGGCGATCGGCCGGCCGGCCGTACGGGGCGGCGTCTGGCCACATCCAGCTGGTGCTTCCCCGCCGCCGAATTCCCGCTGATCGTGCAGGCCTACCGCGAGTTCTGCCGGGACTACTATGCCCGCAGCCGCTTCCGCTGCGACATGCCCACCGTCGGCTACCGGCTGAGCCAGGACCGCAGTGCGCTGCTGTCGCCCTCGTTCGACAGCCCGGTCTTCGTGCTGCGCGCGGTCAGCTCGCCTCATCCTCAGTGGCAGGACTTCGTGCTGGAGCTGGCCGAGTTCGCGGAGAAATGGAACGGCATCCCGTTCCTGGATCAGACCGACGGGCTGTCGCCCGGCCAGGTCGGCGGGGCGCTGGGCAGCCGCCTCGAATTCTTCCGCAAGATGCGCCGGCGGCTGGATCCGGACGGGCGGCTGCTGAACCCCTACCTGGCCCAGTTCTTCCTCTGATCTTCCTCGTTCAGGCGAAGATCAGGCGTAGGTGCGCTCCAGGTAGTCGAGGATGTCGCCCGACTCGGCCAGTTCGGTATCCGTGTTCGGGTCCACCAGGTAGGGGATGGACACCCGTCCGGCACGGGATTTCAGGGCCCGCCGGTTCTCTAGGTCCGGCTGCCCCTCCAGCCCCAGGGCGCCGCGTACGGCCGGCGGCACCCAGTCGCTCGCCTTCGTGCGCCCGGCGGAGCGCAGGATGTAGGGAATCTCCAGCTCGCACAGGCGCTCGCGCACAACGCGCGCGAACGGACTGGACTCGAAGCTGTAGAGCTCCAGCAGGCGCTCGGGCCGCAGGGCCGAGGGCCGGGCACGGGTGCCCGCCGTGAAGCGGGGGATGCCGGCCACCGTGGACGAGAGCTTCTGCAGGGTCTGGGCCTGCCAGCGCAGCGGCACCTCCCGGCGGCCGTAGGTGACGAACAGGTACTCGATGATGTCCGCCGACTCGTACATGCCGGCGCCGGTATTCGGGTCCACCAGGAACGGGAACTGGGCCTTGCCGCCACGGGCCACGACCTCCGGGCGGAAGCG
The DNA here is from genome assembly GCA_964602525.1 of uncultured Woeseiaceae bacterium. Lineage (GTDB taxonomy): Bacteria > Pseudomonadota > Gammaproteobacteria > Steroidobacterales > Woeseiaceae > Lentisalinibacter. Next base: position 27,748 of record CAZRSA010000003.1, on the reverse strand, counting down.
TTCGCCGCCCTTCGGGCACGGGTAGATAGCCGCGTCCAGGTCCAGCTCCGTCAGCACCTCCCGCACCAGGCGGCAAAAGGGACAGCCCTCGAACTCGTAGAGCTCCAGCATCTTCTCCGGCTTGTCCAGTGCCGGGCGGGCCTGGATGCCGTTCAGGCCGCGCAGGAAAGAGGTGGCGGTGGAGGAGAGGATGTCGACGCTACGCTGGATCATGAGGAAGGCCTCTCGTTGGTTGTGCCTGGATCGCGCCCGCGATCATGCGGCTACCGGCACGCCGAAGCAATACGCCCCTCCCGCAATGCCTGCCCCGCCCGGGCGAGCCAGATTGCGCTTTTTCAATGCCCCGACCGGGCCCGCCCCCTAGCTTGTGCGGGCAAGACGCAGCAAGGAGTATCCGATGCAGATTCCGCGACTCACGACGATGACTATGGTCATGGCTGTGGCTATAGCGGCGCTCGGCCTCGCGGCCGCACCGGCCATGGCCGAGGACAAGAAGATGAACGAAGCACTGGATCTCGTAGCCGGCCCGCCGGAGCAGTGTCTCAGCCTCATCCGCATCGATCGCAGCGAAGTGATCGACGACCGCAACATCATCTTTCACATGCAGAATGATGATCTGTACCGCAACCAGCTGCCGTACCGATGCCCTGGTCTGGCGCTGCACGATACCTTCATGTACCGCACCTCGCTGAACCAGCTCTGCCATCTGGACATCATCACCGTGATGGACAGCATCGGTTTCGGGCTCTCGCCCGGCGCCTCCTGCGGCCTCGGCCATTTCTACCCGATCACCGAGGAGCAGGCCGAGAAACTCAGGGAGATGGCGGGCAACTAGGGCCTGCTCCCGCAAGGCGACGGCGAGATGGCGCAGGCGAGTTTCCGGGAGCTGATAGGCGGGCGCGTCCTGATCACCGGCGGAACCGGATTCATCGGCTCTGCACTGGCCGGGCGGCTGCTGGACGCCGGTGTCGGCGTCGACGTCCTAACCCGGGACCGCGATCGGGCGCTGGAACAGCTTTGCGGACGGGTACGCGCGGTCGAGGACCCGGAGGAACTCGTGTCCGACCGGGACCGGGAGCTTCCCGCCGCCATCGTCAATCTCGCCGGCAAGAACCTCGGCGAGGACCGCTGGGACGAGGACGTGCGCCAGGAGATCGTTGACAGCCGCGTGGACGTCACCCGTCGGCTGGTCTCCTATATCGGCGGGCTGTCGCCCGAGCGGCGCCCCCGGGTGCTGGTGACCGGCTCGGCCATCGGGTATTACGGCGCCCGGGGAGACGAGGAACTGGGCGAAGACGCCGAGCCGGGGGACGAGTTCCAGTCCCGGGTCTGCATCCGCTGGGAGTCGGCCGCCGAGACCGCGCGAGAATACGGCGTCAGGGTGTGCCTCTCCCGCACGGGCGTGGTGCTCGGCCAGGGCGGCGGCATGCTGTCGGGGCTGACGCCGCTGTTCCGGAAAGGGCTCGGGGCAACGGTCGGCAGCGGCCGCCAGTGGATATCCTGGATCCATCGGGAGGATCTGATCGACCTGCTGATCGATCAGATGACCGATGCCACGCTCGCGGGCCCGTTCAACAACACCGCGCCGGAACCGGTGCGCCACGAGGAGTTCACGCAGACGCTGGCCTCGGTGCTGAACCGGCCGCTGCTGCTGCGCATACCGGCTCCTGCCTATCGCCTGATCGCCGGCGGCATCGCCCACATGCACCTGACGGGACAGAAGGTACTGCCCGTGAAAAACCTGGAGAGGGGGTTCGAGTACCGCTACCCCGAACTGCGGGCCGCGCTGGAGGAGGCGGTCGGGGACAGCGACTGATCCCGGTTTGCCCGGCGGGGTTGCCCGGTGAGCCCGGCCGGCGGGTCTAGGGGTTCGAATCGGAGCGGTTCTGCTCCCGCTTCCGTTCCCCGGTCTGCTCCGAGCGCTCGCCGTCGCGCCGGCGCCGGCGCCGGACCACGAAGCTCATGGCGATGGTGACGAAGAGGATACCCAGGATCGCGATGATGGGCAGGATCAGGGTGACGGGTACATAGTAGTCGCTGATTTCCATGCCCCGACGGTAGCGCGCGGCTCGCAGCCCGCTCATTGCGGTTTTTCAATGCGTGTCCGCGTTGCCGTCCCGGCCTGCCGCGTCATCGTCTTCCGTGCCGGTTTCCCCGTGTTGCACCGTCGCGAGCCAGCCGAGCGACACCAGCAGCTGACCGAGCACCAGCGGTAGCAGCGAGAAACCGAGCACGATACCCCAGCCCCGGGCGTCGGGAGCGTGCGGTATGAGCACCGTGCTGAGCCCCGGCAGCCAGGCGGCGGCGAGCAGCAGCGCGATGCCGACGCCGATGGCCAGCCAGACCACCGGCGAGCGCACGACCTCGTTCACGAATACCCCGCTACGGCGCCGGCGCATGTTGAACACGTGCCACAGGCGGGTGAAGCCGAAGCACAGGAAGGAGATGCCCACCGCCTCCTCCGCGCTCATCCCGAACAGCGTCAGCGCGGTGGCGAACGCCGCCAGTACGGTGGCGGCAATCAGCAGTCCCCAGGCGGTCACGATGCCCCAGTGACGCCGCGTGACCAGCGCCTCGTCGGTGCGGCGCGGACGGCGTTCGAGGGCGTCCTCGCTGCCCGGCACCAGCCCCAGCGCGAGGGCCGGCATCACGTCGGAGACGAAGTTGATATAGAGGATCTGCAGCGGCAGCAGAGGCAGTGGCGCAGCCACCGCCGCGGCGGCGGAGACGGCCATGATCTCGGCCAGATTGCCGGACAGGAGATAGACGATGAAGCGCCGGATATTGTCGAAGATGGTCCGCCCGTAGGCGATGGCGGTGACGATGGTGCCGAAGGCGTCGTCCGTCAGCACGATATCGGCCGTCTCCTTCGCCACCTGGGTGCCGCGCTGCCCCATGGCCACGCCGATGTCCGCCCGCTTCAGCGCCGGGGTGTCGTTGACGCCGTCGCCGGTCATGCCCACGATGGCGCCGTCTTCCTGGTGCAAGCGGGCCAGCTCGAGTTTCTGCTCCGGGCTGATGCGCGCGAAGACACGGCAGTGCATCAGCTCGTCGCGGGTCTCTCCGTCCGCGGCGGACAGCTCGCCGAGACCGCTCGCATCCTGCGCTTTCCCGCCTGCCTCGATCAGGCCGATCTCCGCGGCGATGGTGCGGGCGGTCGCGAGATGATCGCCCGTGACCATCACCACCCGGATGCCCGCCCGGCGGCAGGCGTCCATGACCTCGGCGATGCCCTGGCGCGGCGGGTCGTACAGGCCCGCCAGCGCGAGCAGCGTCAGTTCCCCGTAGGGCTCCGCCTCCGGATCGTCCGCCCGCTTCTCGGCGAGGGCGAGCACGCGCAGGCCCTGTTCGGCCATGGTTTCGGCCCGCTGCTGCCACGCAGCGATACCGTCCTCGTCCAGCTCCCGGGTACCGTCGGCCGTCCGCACCCGGGTGCAGTGTTCCAGCAGCGCCTCGGGCGCGCCCTTCACGGCCACCCGGAACCCGTCATCCATGCGGTGGAACGTGGCCATCATCTTCACGTCCGGGTCGAAGCTCACCTCGCGCTCCTCGGGCATCTCCTCCAGCAGGTCGGAGCGGGAGCGGTGCAGCCCGCCGGCGGCGGCCGCCAGCGCGACCTCGGTGGGGTCGCCCACGGCGTCGCCGTCTTCCACGCTGGCGTTATTGCACAGTGCGCCCACCTCCAGCGCACGGCGGGCCCCCGGCACATCGTCGAGATCCGCCGCCTCGTTATCCCGCCACGCATCGAGCGCGCCGTCCTCGTCCGGACGGATCTCCACCTCGTCGTCCGCCAGCGCCAGTCTGCTCAGGGTCATGCGGTTCTCGGTGAGCGTGCCGGTCTTGTCGGTGAGGATCAGGTTCACCGCCCCCAGGGCCTCGACCGCCGAGAGACGCTTGACCACCGCGTTGCGCTTCGCCATCCGCTGCATGCCCCGGGCCAGGGCCAGGGTGGCAACCACCGGCAGCCCCTCCGGCACGGCCGCGATGGCGAGGGCGAGGGAGGTCTCCAGCATCACGGCCACTTCCTTGCCCGCCGCGATGCCGGCCGCGGTGGTGGTGCCAGCAATTGCCAGCGTCAGCCAGACGAGCCGCCCGCCGAGCTTCTCCAGCCGCTTCTCGAGGGGCGTGGCTTCCGCCTCCGCGGTCTCCACCAGCTCCGAGATGCGTCCGAGTTCGGTATCCAGGCCGATGGCCGCCACCACGCCCACCCCGGAGCCGTCGACGACCGCCGTGCCTTTCCACGCCATATTGCGCCGGTCGCCGAGCGGGACCTCCTGCTCATAGGTCTCGTCCGCATCCTTGCCCACCGGCTCGGATTCGCCGGTGAGGGCGGCCTCGTCGCAGCGCAGCCGGTTGGTCTCCACCAGCCTGAGGTCGGCGGGCACCACGTCTCCGGACTCAAGCAGGCAGACGTCGCCGGGTACCAGGCGGGCGGCGGCGATGCGGGCCTCCCGGCCGTCGCGACGCACCCGCGCCTGCACCCGTCCCATCTGCTGCAGGGATTCCATGGATCGGGTGGCGCGCCACTCCATGAAGAAGCCCACTACCGTGTTGACTACCAGGGCGGCAGCAATGGCGGCCGCTTCCAGGGTGCGGCCGAAAACGGCTGCAATGACGGTGGCCGCCAGCAGCAGCAGGACAACCAGGCTCGCCACCTGGTCGATCAGGATGCGCCACACCGGGCGGGCGCGGTAGCGGCGCAGGCGGTTCTCTCCGTAGCGCTCACGGCGCCGTCCGGCTTCGCTCTCCGTCAGGCCCTCGTCCAGCGCAACGTCGAGTTCCCCTAGCACTTCGTCGAGGGAGCCCTGGTAGGGTGCCTCCGCGGGCATCGGTCAACGCTCCTGCGCAGTCAGCCGGAAGCCGCGGCCGCGCCGCGTGGACCGGTCCCGGACGGGCGGATCGGCATGGTCAGTCGTCTCCCCCGGCCTCCGCCTCGGCCACGCGCTGCTTGACCTCCAGGAAGACGTCCGGGGTGACCGAGATGGAGTCGATGCCGGCCTCGACCAGGAAGCGGGCGAAGTCCGGATGGTCGCTGGGTGCCTGACCGCACAGCCCCACCGGCAGGCCCTTTTCATGGGCCTCCCGGATCAGCGCGGCGATCATGCGCTTGACCGCGGGGCTGCGCTCGTCGAACAGGTGGGCGAGCCGGTCGGAGTCCCGGTCGACCCCCAGCACGAGCTGGGTGAGGTCGTTGCTGCCGATGGAGAAGCCGTCGAAGCGCTCGGCGAACTCGCCGGCAATGACCACGTTCGAGGGGATCTCGCACATCACGTAGACGGACAGGCCGTCCCGGCCCCTGGCGAGGCCGTGCTCCGCCATCGTCTCGAGCACCCGGTCGCCTTCCTCGGGCGTGCGGCAGAAAGGCACCATGACCACCACGTTGTCCATGCCGATCTCGCCGCGCACGCGGGCGAGGGCGCGGCACTCCAGCGCGAATCCGGGCGCGTATTCCTCGCTGTAGTAGCGGCTCGCCCCGCGCCAGCCGAGCATCGGGTTCGGCTCCCGGGGCTCGAAGGCCTCGCCGCCGATCAGCTGGGCGTATTCGTTGGTCTTGAAGTCGCTCAGCCGCACGATGACCGGATCCGGATACCGGCTGGCGGCGATGCGCGCGATGCCCCGGGCCAGGCGGTCCACGAAGAACTCCTCCTTGTCGTCCCAGCCGGTCGTGATCTCCTCGATGCGGCGCCGCGTGTCGCGGTCCTCGACGTCGTCCCAGCCGGTGAGCGCCAGCGGATGGATCTTGATGGCGTTGTTGATGATGAACTCGATGCGCGCAAGCCCGATGCCATCGGCCGGCAGCGGCCACCAGCGCAGGGCCGCCGCGGGATTCGCCAGAATCAGCATGACTTCGGTGCGGGTGTCCGGGATCTCGTCCACGTCGGTCTCGGTGACCTCGATGTCGGCGATGCCTTCATAGACGAACCCCTGGTCACCCTCGGCGCAGGAGACGGTGACCTCCTGGCCGTCCTCCAGCCTATCGGTGGCGTCGCCGGTGCCGACGATGGCCGGCAGGCCGAGTTCCCGGCTGACGATGGCCGCGTGGGAGGTTCGGCCGCCGTGATCGGTGACGATGGCGGCCGCCTTGCGCATGATCGGCACCCAGTCCGGATCGGTCATCGTGGTGACCAGAATCGCATCCTCCGGGAAATCCTTTCGCGGTATCTTCTCGGTGAGCACCCGCACTTCGCCGGCCGCGGCCGCGGAGCCGATGGCGTTGCCGCTGACCAGCCGCCTGCCGGTGCTGCTCACCTCGTGGGTGGTCAGCGATGCCTGGCGCTGGCGGGATTTCACCGTCTCCGGACGCGCCTGCACGATCATGAGTTCCCCGGTCTCGCCGTCCTTGGCCCACTCGATGTCCATCGGCCGTTCGTAGTGCTCCTCGATGAGCACCGCCCAGCGGGCCAGGCGGCAGATCTCCTCGTCGTCCAGCACGAACGCGAGGCGCTTCTCGTCGGGCGTGCGCCGGGTACGGGTGGGCTGGCCGCCGTTGCCGCTGCCGTAGACCACCTCCTTCTCCTTGCCGCCGAGATGCTTCTCGATGATCGGGAGGCAGTCGTCCCTGTCGAGCAGTGGCTTGAACACCAGGTATTCGTCCGGATCGACGGCCCCGCTGACCACGGTCTCGCCGAGACCCCAGGCCGCGTTGATCAGCACGACCCGGGGGAAACCGGTTTCGGTGTCGATGGAGAACATGACGCCGGCCCCGGCCTTGTCGGCGCGGACCATGATCTGCACGCCAACCGACAGTGCGACTTCCAGATGATCGAAACCGTGCTTCTCCCGATAGGCGATGGCCCGGTCGGTGAACAGCGACGCGTAGCAGCGGCGGCAGGCCTGCAACAGTTCGTCACGCCCGCGGATATTGAGATAGGTCTCCTGCTGGCCGGCGAAACTCGCCTCCGGCAGGTCTTCGGCCGTGGCGCTGCTGCGCACGGCCACGGCCGGCGTGTCCCGGCCGTTGCGCCCGGCCAGCGCCTCGTAGGCCTCCGCGATGCCTTCGGCCACGGCCTGCGGGAACTCGCCGTGGCTGATCATCTGGCGCACCGAGCGACCCGCATGGTCCAGGGAGACATCGCCGGCGGCCAGTTCCTCGAGCTTACCGCGGATGCGCTCGCTCAGCGCGTTGTACTCCAGGAATTCGCGATAGGCGGCGGCGGTGGTCGCGAAGCCGTCGGGTACCCGGATGCCCCGGTCTGCCAGCCGACCGAGCATCTCGCCGAGGGAGGCATTCTTGCCGCCGACCGAATCCGTGTCTGACGCGTCGACGTCGGCGAAATCCCGGACGAAACCGCTGCTCATGGCTTTCAAGCCTGCGCGCTCGCCGGTTCCCGCGCATTGCGGATTCGCAACCGCAGTCAGTGTTTCACGACAGCCGACTACCCGGATCAGGGGATATCGATGTGAGGCGCCCGGGAACACACTGTCATGGACGCGAGCGGCAACAGGACGAGAATCGATCGCAGTCGAGAATCTGTTCACGTGGCAGCTCTGATGAGCCGCCCGTCCCGAGGATGGTCCTCGTCAGGGAACGGCGAGGCCTGAGCAGGCGGGCGAGCGCAGGGATGCGGGAGAGTGGTGGGGATTTGTTGGCCGACGCGTCGGGCCGACCGGGAAGGTCGCGCCGGGTTCAACGACCATAGACAAAGGGGATAGTCGCACATGGCAACCAGCGCCGAGCATCTTCGCAATGATCCGCCTCTAGCGGAGTGGAACCAGGATCACGAGCCGTTCGCATTCGCGCTGCCCGACGACGAAGCCCCGTGCCACGGCAGCACGGCACTGTCCTCGGAGCGGCATTTCGATCCGGATACCATCCTCTTCCGCGAAGGCGCCGAGGCATCGAGTGTTTATGCGATACGGGGAGGCATCGTCAAACTGGTACGCCACCTCCCGAACGGCCGGGCCCGCATCGTCGGGATGCATGGCCCGGGGGGCGTCATCGGCCTGCCGGCCGGCGCCAGGGAGTCCCCGGTCAATCCGCACAGCGCCATCGCGCTGGGGCCCGTCGATACGCGCTGCTGGTCGTCGGTACACATGCGCCGGCTGCGCAGCGAGGAACCGGAGCGCTACATCGAACTCCTGGAAACCCTGTACGGGCAGGTTCGCCAGGCGGATCTCTGGATCACCGAGTTCTCCACCGGCCGCATCCGCAGCCGGGTCGCGCGCCTGATCCTGTTCCTCGAACGCACGGAGGACGGGCCGTCGGCGGGCGAGGTGGAGCTGCTCACCTGCCAGGACATGGGCGAGATGCTGGGGGTGACGCCGGAGAGCGTGAGCCGCATCGTCGCCGACATGAAACGCAGGGAACTGCTGGTGCCCGTGGCCACGGAGCCGGTGGAGCGCTACCTCTGCGACATGGAAGCCCTGCAGGCCATCGCGCGGGACTGACGGGAAGCGGGAGGACGGTGGCCCAGCGGGTGCCGCACGAGGCCGGCCGGCCGACCCCGCCTAGTCCTTCGCCGCCGGCGGCGGTTCACACCCGCGCTCCAGCGGAAACTCGCGGGACTCGCCGGGCGCGAAATCGAGGTCTTCCCCGTTGACGTGCAGTCGGATCGGACGCTCGGGCCCGGGCTCCGAACGAACACTCAGGCTGTCGCGGGTGATCGCGAGGTCGAGGGTGTGCTGGCGATAGCGGATCTGCAGCCTGAGCCGTTCCAGGGGGTCCGGCAGGCACGGGTCCAGTCGCAGCGTGTCCCGGCGGGTCTCGATGCCGGTGAAGCAGCGCTGCACCAGGTCCACGGAGCCCGCCATGGCCCCGGCATGGATGCCTTCCGAGGTGGTGCCCCCCTGTATATCGGCCACGTCGCTCCTGAGGGCGTCGCAGAACAGCTCCCAGGCGCCCTCCCGGTTGGCTCTGGACAGTACCCAGGAATGGACCACCCGGCTCAGTGTGGACCCGTGTGAGGTCCGCGCCAGGTAGTACTCGATGTTGCGGGGTATCGCGTCGGGTTCGAGCGGGTAGCCCATGCCCTCGAACAGCTCCCTCAGCTCGTCCGCGGAGAGCAGGTAGAACAGCATCAGCACGTCCGCCTGCTTGGAGGCCTTGTAGCTGTTCGGCGTGTCGTCCTCGGCCTCCAGGATGCGGTCCAGACGCTGGATGTCGTCGTAGCGCTCGCGGTAGCCCTCCCAGTCGAACTCCTCCAGTTCCTCGTAGCCTTCGAACTGGCTGATGATGCCGTCGCCGTGGAAGGGCACGAACATGCGCCGGGTGATGTCCTGCCAGCGCGCGCGTTCCTCGTCGTCCAGCTCCAGCAGCCGGCAGAGTTCGTCCCAGCGCTGCCGGCCCAGTACCCGTTCCAGCGCCAGCGCCGTCCTCAGCACCCACACCGCCATGACGTTGGTGTAGGCGTTGTTGTTCAGGCCGCGGCCCTCGCTGCCCGGATAGTCCTCGTGATACTCGTCCGGCCCCATGACGCCGTGTATCTCGTAGCGCCCGTGTGCCTCGTCGAACTCGGCGATGCTGCTCCAGAAGCGGGCGATCTCCAGGATCATCTCGGCGCCGATGAAGGCCAGGAAGTCGATGTCGCCGGTCACCTGGTAGTACTGCCAGATATTGAACGCGATCGCGGAATTGACGTGATGCTGGCGGCGGCTGTTGTCGGGTATCCAGCGTCCGGACTGCGGATTGAGATGCAGCCACTGGCTCTCCTCGCGTCCGTTGCTGCCGCTCTGCCAGGGGTACATGGCGCCCCGGTAACCCGCCTCCCGCGCGGCCCGCCGCGCCTCGTCCAGCCGCCGGAAGCGGTATTCCAGCAGCGCCCGCGTAATGTTCGGTATGCGCAGGTTCAGCAGCGGGAAGATGAACAGCTCGTCCCAGAAGATGTGACCGCGGTAGGCCTCGCCGTGGAGCCCCCGCGCCGGCACGCTCACGTCCAGGTCCATCGCAATCGGCGAGCAGGTCTGCAGCAGGTGGAAGACGTGCAGGCGCAGGACGCGCTCCGTCTTATCGCCTTCCGCGCTGTCATCGTGGCTGATCTCGAAGGCGAATCGCCGCCAGAGGTGATCCCAGATAACCTCGTGCTGCCGGCATAGCTCCGCGACCCTCGGCATCGCGACTGCGTCCCTGCAGGCCTGCCGGTCCGGTCGGTAGATGGCCGCGTCCCGCGAGGTGTAGAGCGCGACCAGCTTCTCGACCACCAGCGGCTCGTGCCGCTCGACGTCCAGGTGGAACACCTGCGCGATGTAGTCACTGCGCTCGTCGATATCCGGGATCGGATCCCACGCCTGCTCGTCCCGGTAGAGGCGGGTGGAGGCCGCCTGGCTGATTATCAGCCCCGAATCGTTGGTGCGCGCCGTCAGTGCGATGGTGCGCCGGTCCACCACCCGCACGTCCCGGGTCTGCAGGTGCCGGCTCGCCAGTTCGCTGTAGCGCTCGACGCCGTCGTTGCGCACCCGGCCGTCGAGGGCGCTGCGCACGCGGATGCCGCCGGACCAGTTCAGCGGGACGAAGCGGGTGTGCAGGGCGGCGGCATGCATGCGGTCCATGTGCACGAAACGCCACTGCGCGATGCGGCTCTGCCGGCCCCGGTGATCCGAGAACGTGACGTCGCGGCGCAGCACGCCCCTGGCGAGTTCCAGGGCCTGGCGGTAGTCGAGGATCTCGACCTCGTCCAGGGACAGCCAGTCGTCGTCGCCGATGGCGAACTCCAGCGGCAGCCAGTTCGGCATATTCACCAGCGATTCGTTCACCACCGTCTTGCCCGCGATCTCCGTGGCGAGCCGGTTGTAGCAGCCGGCCACGTAGGTGCCCGGGTAATGGTACCGGCCGGCGCGTTCCTCGGGCGCGGCACCGCGGGTTGCGAAGTAGCCGTTACCGGTGGTGCACAGCGCCTCGCGCAGCCGCTCCTGCTCCGGCAGGTACTCGTCGTAGACGAATTCCCAGCCGCTCATGGCGCCCGTCTTCGCCGCATGCAAAGCCACACGAGCAGCCGGCGCACCGCGTCGACGTCCCCGACCGTGAAAGGCGCCACGGTCTCCCCGGGTCCGCGCCCGACGGCGATGCCGATGCCGCGCTCCTCCAGGGCGGCGAAGGCGTCCTCGTCCGTCACGTCGTCGCCCAGGTAGACCGGCACCGTATCCGGGTCGTCGGCCAGCTCCATCACGCCGAGCAGCAGCCTGAGCGCCTCGCCCTTGTCCCAGTCGACGTCGGGCAGGAACTCGAAGATCTTCTTGCCGCCCCGCTTGCGCAGCTCGGGGTGGCGCGCCACGACCTCGTCGACGGTCTGTTCGATCCCGGCCCGCCGCTCGTCTTCGGCCAGACGGTAGTGCACCGCCACGGCGTAGCGCTTCCGCTCGACAAACGCGCCCTCGACGTCGGCCAGTCGCTCCTCCATCGTAGCGGCGGCCTCGGCGAGAGCGGGGAGGGCGTCCCGGGCGGCCTCAGGGCTATGCCTGTTCCCGTCCGGGAGGAGAATGTCGAAGCCGTGGCTGCCGGCGTAGACCAGATCTTCGATCCCGACCCGCTCGCGCACGTCGGCGAGATCCCGGCCGCTGATGACGGCGGTCGGGTAACTCCGGGATACCTGGCTGAGTGCGGCCCGCATCTCTTCGGTGAGGACCGCCTCGGAGGGCCGGTCGACGATGGGTGTCAGGGTGCCGTCGAAATCGAGGAAGACCGCAGGGGCGCGTCTGCCCAGGCGCTGTGCCAGCGCTTCGACCGGAAGCCCGGACACGTCTGCCGCTGCACCCTCACTGCCGGTCTCGTTTGCCGTCAGTTCGGCCAGAGAGCACACGACCCGGTGCGCGCCTGTCCGGGCCAGGGCCTGTGCCTGCGACTCCTGTCCCCGGTTCAGCCCGATCACACAGCCGTAACCGGCCCGACGGGCCGCCTCCACGCCGGCCACCGCATCCTCCACACCGATGCAGTCCGCGGGCGTCACACCCAGGTCCTCGGCCGCCGCCAGGAAGATGTCCGGGGCGGGTTTGCCCTCGAGGTGACGCTCGTCCACGTCCCGTCCGTCCACCTTGCCGTCGAAACACTCGGCCGCGCCGGCCGCGGTCAGCAGGGCGGCGCAGTTGCGGCTCGAGGACACGACCGAGGTACACAGCCCCATGCAGCGCGCCAGGCACAGGAAGTCCAGGGAGTCTTCGTAGACCTCGACGCCCTCCTGGTCGAGCAGTTCGAGGAAGAGTTCGTTCTTCCGGTTGCCGAGCGCCTGGATGCTGTCATGACCCGGCGGGTCGTCTGGGTCGCCTTCCGGCAGGTCGATCCCGCGGGCATGCAGGAAGCCCCTGACCCCGTCGTAGCGGGGTTTGCCGTCCACGTGGCGCAGATACTCCGGATCGATCTCGAACGGGCGATAACGCCGGCTGTCGGCCCCGGCTTCCTGCCAGCGCTGGTGGAGGAACTCATCGAACGCCCGCTTCCAGGCCCGCGCATGCAGCTCCTGACTGCGGGTGATCACCCCGTCCAGGTCCAGCACGACCGCCTCGTAGTGCTGCAGGCTGAATCTCTCCGGGCTCGTGTCGGCCTGTACACTCACGCCCGAAGTCTTGAGGCCACGAAATTCCAGTTCACGATCTCCCAGAACGCGTCGAGATAGCTCGCCTTGTCGTTCCTGTAGTCGATGTAGTACGCGTGCTCCCAGACGTCGCAGGTGAGCAGCGCCACGCGCCCGTGCATCAGCGGCGTCTCCGCGTTGGGCGTGGTCTCGATGGAGACGACGCCGCTGCCGGTGTCGATCAGCCAGACCCAGGCGGAGCCGAACGCTTTCTTGCCGGCCTCGGTGAAGGCCTCGCGGAACGCGTCGAAGGACTCGAAGCTGCTGTCGATCGCGTCCGCCAGGGCGCCGGTAGGCCGCCCACCGCCGTCCGGACTCATGCAGCGCCAGTAGAAATCGTGATTCCACGTCTGCGCGGCGTTGTTGAACAGGTCGCCCGCCCCGGCGTCGGCAACGATCTCGTCGAGGGCACTGTCCTCGAACTCGGTGCCCTGGATCAGGTCGTTCAGGTTGTCCACGTATTTCCGGTGATGCTTGCCCCAGTGGTATTCCAGGGTCTCCTCAGAGATGTGGGGCGCCAGCGCATCCATGGCATAGGGCAGGTCGGGCAGTTCGTGTTTCATGCTTGCTCTCCTTCGGTGTCGGTGCATTCCTCGGTGCATTCGCGGATGCGGCGGTAGTCCTCCAGGTCGAACAGCTCCGTCCCCGGCGTCATGACCGCGGCCGCAGCCCCGGCGACGCCACTGCGGACCGCCTCCCGCAGGGAGCCGCCACCGGCCAGTTCATACACGCAGGCGGCCACGAAACTGTCCCCGGCACCAACCGGGCTGCGGGGCTCCACCCGGGGCGGGCGGAAGCGGATCTGGTCGTCGCGGGTGGTCAGCAGGGCGCCGTCGGCGCCGAGCGTGATCACGAGCGCCCGGAGGTCGGACTCTGCCGCAAGCCCGCGGGCCAGTTTCCTCACCTCGGCGCCGTCGGGCGCGTCCGCTCCGACCAGCGCGGCGAACTCCCGCCGGTTGCATTTCACCAGAAACGAACGCTCCTGCAATGCGGCACGCAGCGGCGCGCCGTGGCTGTCCAGGACGAAGCGGATACCCCGTTTCCGGGCGGCACGGGCAAGCCGGGCATAGAACCCGTCGTCGACCCCCGGCGGCAGGCTGCCGCTGGCCACCAGCCAGTCGGGGCAGGGCTCCTGGTCCAGCACGGCATCCAGGGCCCGCCGGGCCTCCTCCTCGCTGAGTTCCGGGCCGGGCATCACGAAATGGAACAGCGCTTCCTGGTCGCGCACCCAGACGGAGATGCCCTCGCGCACCGTGCCGCGCATCGCAAGCCGACGGCGCGGGACCGAGCGTTCCTCCAGCAGATCCTCGAGACGAGCGCCGATGACGTCGTCGGCCGGAAACAGGGCGCAGACGTCGCCACCCAGGCGCTTGATGCCCCGCGCCACGTTGATACCGCCGCCGCCCGGCTCGCGGCGCACGGTCTCGCTGCGCAGCTTCTTGCCCGGCACCAGGCTGTCGACGCTGAGGCCGATGTCCAGTGTGGGGTTCATGGTGAGCGTCATTACGCTGTCCATTCTCAGGTGGTCTCCACCGTCGGCGTCGTCGTCAGTATGGTGATCAGTATCGGGAGAGGCGCGGTCCACCGCATTGCGCTTCCTCAATTGCCGGATTCGCATGCGGACGCATTGCGAAATGCGAATGACCGGCGCACGCGGCCTCCTATCATGGAGGCAGAGGTACCGGCGTCATCGGCAATGCGGCATGAAACTGACCTTCCTCGGCACGCGCGGCTATATCGAGCCGGAGACGCGGCGCCACCGCCATTACACGTCCCTGCTGGTGGGCTACCGTGGCGGGCGGGTAATGATCGACTGCGGCGAGGGCTGGGAGCGGCGCTGGGACGAGGTGGACCCCGACGGGATCATGATCACCCATCCGCACCCCGATCATGCCTTCGCGCTGAAGAAGACCGCGCCTCCCTGCCCGGTGCACGCCATCCCGGAGGCATGGGAGAAGATGGCCGATTTCCCGGTGCCCGACGACCTGCGCCGGAAAATCGCGTTACGCGAACCCGTCACGGTAGCCGGCATCTGCTTCGAGGCCTTTCCGGTGATCCATTCCACCAAGGCGCCGGCGGTGGGTTACCGCATCGAGGCCGGCAGGGTCGCCGTCTTCTACGTGCCCGACGTGGTCTGGATCCACGACCGCGACGAGGCCCTGGCAGGAGTACGCCTGTACATCGGTGACGGCGCCACGATCCATCGCAGCATGGTGCGCAAGGAGAAGAAGACGGGCGCCCTGATCGGCCACTCCACCATCACCCAGCAGCTCACCTGGTGCCGCAAGGAGGGGGTGGCGAAAATGATCGTTACCCATTGCGGCAGCGACATCGTGGCCGGGGACGAGCGCACGGTGGGTGCCGAACTGAGGCGCCTGGCGGCAGAGCGCGGCGTGCAGGTGGAGATCGCCCACGACGCCATGGAGAAGGTCCTGCGCTGAGGGGGCGGGGCAGACAGTCCGGCGGGATTGGTATAACCTCCGGCCACCATGGCTGCCCGCCTCCGACTGCCCAAATGGCCCACACTGAACCTGGAACGGGAGTTCACGGGCAGCGTGTGCGGCGTGGACGAGGCGGGCTACGCGCCCCTGGCAGGGCCGGTCGTCGCCGCGGCGGTCATCCTCCCGCCCGGGGCCAAGCCGCGCGCGCTGCGCGGCCTTACCGACTCCAAACTTCTGTCGGCCGAAGAGCGCGAGCATTACGCCGAGCGGATCCGGCGCATCGCGGTGACGGGCATCGGCGCAGCGACGGTGGCAGAGATCGACGAGCTGAACATCTATCACGCCAATCTGCTCGCCATGCAGCGCGCCGTCGAGGCCCTGGGCGTGGCACCGGATGCCGCCCTGGTGGACGGCTGCGCCGCACCCGGCCTGGGGTGCCCGGTGAAGACCGTCGTCAAGGGCGATCGCCGCTCACTGTCCATCGCGGCGGCCTCGGTGCTGGCGAAAGTGGCGCGCGACCGGATGATGCATGACCTGGAGGCGGAGTACCCGGGCTACGGCTGGAAGACGAACGTGGGCTACGGCACGGACGAGCATTACCTCGGCCTGCTGCGCCGGGGACCCAGCGTCCACCACCGGCTCAGCTTCGCGCCGCTGAACACCCTGTTCGCCGATGGCGGGGCGCGCGTCGCCCGCTACCGTTTCGAGCCCGTGGCGGGGCCTGGCGATCCGGCGCGGCTCGAGCTGCTGGAGCTTCGCCGGGACCTGCATGCCGTATTCGACGGGGAGCGCCGTCACCTGGGGCAGGTGAAGAACGTGCGCGGGCGCTGGACCTTCCAGGCGGTCGGTTATCGGGTAGACGGAGATCTGCTGGCGGGCGAGGGCCCCTGCGCGGGCCTGCACGGGCATGCGGTCGAGGAACCCGCGGCGCGAGCCGTACGCCGCCTTCTCGCGGCGCTGGTCAGCTGAGCGGCTGACAGTCGGGACAGAACCAGGCGGTGCGGCCGGACACGGTTATGTGCCGCAGCGGGGCGCCGCAGCGCGGGCAGTGTCCCTCCTCGTGCCGCCGGGGCAGCAGGAAGGAGTCGGGCATCTCCCGTGGCTCGGCGCCCGCGGCGATCGCCTGTCGCAGCACCTTGCGTATGGCCCGCCGGAGCGCGTCGAGGTTGGTGGCATCCAGGTCGTTCACGGCGCTGCGCGGATGAATGCCGGCCTGGAACAGGATCTCGTCCGAGTAGACGTTGCCGATACCGGCGATGACCTCCTGATTCATCAGGAAGGACTTCACGCTGCCCCGGCGGCCCTCCGCCAGCCGGCGGAATTCCCTCTTCGAGAGGGACAGCGCATCGGGTCCCAGTTCGTGTTCCTCGATGAAACCGGATAACGAGCCGGTCACGGCCACCCGTCCGAGCTTTCGCGGCGACACGTAGGCCAGGCAGCCGCCGTCGTCGAAACGGAAGCGGCAGGCGGTGTACTCGGGCGGCGGGCCGCCGGCCGCGGTGTACGCGAGTTGCCCGGTCATGCCGAAGTGGAGTACGAGGTATCGGTCCTCGTCGCCGAGCTGCACGAACAGGTACTTGCCGTGCCGGCGGGTCTCCTCGAAGGAGCGACCCTTGAGCGCCCGGCCCAGCCCCTGGGGCGTGGTGCCGCGCAGGACCTCGGGGGAGGGGATCTCCACCCCGCTCACCGGGCTGTGCAGCGAGGTCGCGTCGAGGTAGCGGCGGTATACTTCAACGTCCGGCAGTTCGGGCAATACGGGCCTCCTCAGGCCTCCAGCATCTCTGCCAGCCGCGCGGCGTTGCGGGGTGCATAGCCGGCCTCGTCGTTGTCGAAATAACAGTAGACGTCCAGCCCCCGGTCGCGCCAGGCGGAGATGGCGCCGGCCCAGCCGGCCAGAGACTGCGCATCGTAGCTGCCCTGGTAGGGGCCGTCGGGGCCGTGCAGACGGATGTAGACGAAATCGGCCGTGATCTCCTTCGGCGACACTTCTCCGGCGAGGTCGTAGATACAGAAGGCGGCACCGGCCCCGCGCAGCGCTGCGAGGATTTCCCCGACCAGCCAGCTCGGGTCCCGGAACTCGAAAGTGTACCGATGCCCATCGGGCAGCTGCTGCAGGAAGGAGGCCAGCCGGTCGGCGTTGCAGTGCCAGCGGGGCGGCAGCTGGAACAGAATGGGGCCCAGGGCAGACCCCAGCGCCTCCACCCGCCCGAGGAGGCGGTCGAGACTCTCCTCCGGGTCGTTGAGCTTCTTCATGTGGGTGATGTAGCGGCTCGCCTTCACGGCGAAGACGAAGCCGTCGCCCGCGATGTCCCGCCACCGCTCCAGTTGCTTGCGAGCCGGCAGCTGATAGAACGAGGTGTTGAGTTCCACCGTTGCGAAGCGCCGGGCATAGAAAGCCAGCCGTTCGCCGGTGGCCAGGCCTCCCGGGTAGAAGGCCTCGTCCCAGTGGTCGTACGACCACCCCGAGGTACCGATCAGGGTCCGTCCCCGGCCGCCGGCGGCGCTGCCTTTCCCGGTCTGTCGTTCCGCGTTCACGCCGTCCGTCGTCCTGGCTCGGGATCAGCTCGCCCGGTTGTCTTCCTCCGCGTAGGCATTCAGCCGGTTGTAAAGCGTCCTGAGGCTGATGCCGAGTATCTCCGACGTCGCCGTCTTGTCGTTGTTCTCCTTCTGCAGCGTCGCCAGGAGCAGTGCCTTCTCCGCCTCGTAGACGGAGGCGCCTACCCGCACCCGGATGTAGTCGCCGGTCAGGGCCGGCTCCGCCGAGAGCGGCGGCAGATGCCGGGTCCGGATGACGCCGGGCGACAACAGGAAGGCGCGTTCGACCAGGCTCTGCAGTTCACGCACGTTGCCGGGAAAAGAATAGCCGGCCAGCGCGGCGAGCGCGTCGCTGCTGAATGCTTTCCCGGTGCCCTCACGCTCGTTCAGGCGATCGAGGAAGTGGCGGGCGAGCCCTTCGATGTCTTCGTCACGCTCGCGCAGGGCGGGCATGTCGATGGGGAAGCGGGCGATGCGGTAGTAAAGGTCCTGGCGCAGCCGGCCCTCGTGGATGGCTTCCTGCGGATCACGGTTGCTTGCGGTGATGATGCGCACGTCCACCGCGATATCGGTCTCGCCGCCCACCCGGCGGAAGCGGCCGCTTTCGAGCACCCGCAGCAGCTTGACCTGGTGTTCCGTCGGCATCTCCGTGATCTCGTCCAGGAAGAGCGTGCCGCCGTCTGCCTGCTCGAACAGTCCCCGGTGGCAGCGGGTGGCGCCACTGAAGCTGCCGCGCTCGTGGCCGAACAGCTCGCTCTCGCAGAGATCCGGGGGGATCGCCGCGCAGTTCTTGGCGATGAAGGGGCCGGCCGCCCTGGCACTGAAGCGGTGCAGCGTGCCTGCGGCAAGGTCCTTGCCGGTACCGCTCTCGCCGGTGAGCAGCACCGCGGTGTCCACGCCGGCCACCTTGCGCAGCACCCGGAACAGCCCGCGCATGGCGGCGGAGCTCCCGCGCAGGTCACCGAACTGGTCCAGCGGAGCCGGGTCTCCGCGCGCGGGAGACCGGCGACGGCGGAATTTCGTGCGGCCCTCGGTGAGGTCGTGCAGCACCCCGGCGAGGAACTCGCCGTCGAAGGGTTTCGCGAGGAAGTAGCCCGCGCCCTTCGACATGCCTTCCCGGATCCTGCGGGGCGTATCGTGCTCGTGCATGAGGAGTATCTCGTCGCACTCCGCCAGGGTCGGATGATCCAGCAGAGCGAGACTGTCGTCCCCGCCCACCTCGAGTGCGAGAAACGCCAGTCGGGGCGTCGTCTCTTCGAGTTGCTCGGCGGCCGCCTCCGCGGAGGCGGCGATCCGCACCTGGAATCCGTAACCGCCCAGCGCCTGCTCGAGCGCCCGGTTGTGATCCCGGTCGTCGTCGATGATCAGTGCCACACGCGACGCCGACCCCCGGCGTCTCATCGCGGCAGACCGCCGCTGCCCGTTGCGCTCGTCCACTGCGGCCGTGATGCTCTCCACGGTGCCGGCGCCGCTCCGTAGTCTCGACTGTGCGTCCTGCATATCGCTCCTTCCGCGTGACTGCTTTCTGTAACCCCGCCAGGAGCGTTCCCCCCGGCCCCGAAACTGCAACATGGCACGTGGCCGTGTCGGCGGCATTGCGTTTTCTCAAGTCGGGCTCCCGCCCGGAATTGCGGATTCGCAATGTGAGACTCGGGGGGCGGTGATAGGAGAAGGACATGCGATCCAGGCAACCGCGACCGTCCCGACCAGCCCCGACGGTCCGGTGCCCCTCCGGCCGGGCTGGGAAGGAAGCCGCTTGAACCTCCGCTCCGAAAAACCCCCGCAATCGCCACAGTCGTCACAGTCGTCCGGCGGCCAGGACCGCGGTCCGGGTCAGCCGCTGGCCTGGTGGCGGCATGCACTTTGGTTGCTCCTGGTGGTGGCGGTAGCCTGGTACTGGGTTGGCGGCGGTACCGGCCGGGGCGTGGCGGAGATCCCGTACACTGAGTTCAAAAGGCGGGTGGTGGACGGCGAAGTGGCCGCCGTCACCTTCCGCGGCGAGGTGCTGACCGGGCGCTTCACGGAAGGGGTGGAGGTGACAGGCGATACGGGCGGAGAGGCCGATGATGCGGGCGGTGGCGAGGGCGGCGAACAGGAGGGGCCGGCGGGCCCGGAGACGGACACCGCCGGCCCGCAACGCTTCCGCACCGCGCTCCCGCCGATCGACGATCCGGAACTGATCGGATTGCTGGACGAGCACGGGGTCACGGTGCGGGCCGAGCCCCAGGAACCGGCCTGGTGGATGCGGGCGCTGGTGGGCATCCTGCCGTGGCTGCTCATACTCGGCCTCATCTGGTATGCCGCGCGCCGCATGCAGGAGCGCATGGCCGGCGGCCAGGGGCCGGGCGGCATCTTCGGCTTCCGCCAGTCCCGTGCGAAGCGCTTCACCCACGGGGAGAGCGACATCACGTTCGACGACGTCGCCGGCCTCGATAACGCCAAGCGCGACCTGCAGGAGATTGCCGGTTTCCTCCGCGAGCCGAAGCGCTACCGTTCGCTCGGAGCCAAGGTGCCGCGCGGCATACTGCTCATGGGCCCGCCGGGTACCGGCAAGACGCTGCTCGCCCGGGCGGTCGCCGGCGAGGCCGAGGTGCCGTTCTTCAGCATCAGCGGCTCCGAGTTCATCGAGATGTTCGTCGGCGTGGGGGCCTCGCGGGTGCGGGACATGTTCAAGAGCGCCAAGGAGAGTGCGCCGTCGATCATCTTCATCGACGAGATCGACTCCGTCGGCCGCGCGCGCGGTACCGGCGTGGGCGGCGGCCACGACGAGCGCGAACAGACGCTCAACCAGATACTGGGCGAGATGGACGGGTTCGAGCCCCACGAGGCGGTGGTGGTGCTGGCGGCGACCAACCGCCCGGACGTGCTCGATCAGGCACTGCTGCGCCCCGGCCGCTTCGACCGCAAGGTGACCCTGGATCTGCCGGACCGCCGTGCCAGGAAGTCCATCCTGGAGATTCATACGGCGGACATGCCCCTGGCGGACGACGTGGACCTGGAGCGCCTGGCCGCCCTGACCGTGACCTTCTCCGGCGCCGACATCGAGAACCTCGTGAACGAGGCGGCCCTGCTGGCCGGGCGCGAGAAGCGCGAGGAGATCGACATGCACTCCCTGCTGGCGGCCAGGGACAAGGTGGTACTCGGCGGCAAGCGGGAGATGCTGATCGAGGACGAGGAGAAGGCGCTGATCGCCTGTCACGAGGCGGGCCATGCCGTGGCCGCGACTTTCCTGCCTCATGCGGATCCTCTGGACAAGGTCACCATCATCCCCCGCGGCCGGGCGCTCGGCGCCACCGAGCAGATACCGGACGAGGAGCGCCACAACCTGCCGGAGGACTACCTGCGTGACCGTATCGGCGTGATGCTCGGCGGGCGGATCGCCGAACAGCTCGTCTACGGCCAGGTCACGAGCGGCAGCGCACAGGACCTCAAGCAGGCCACCGGACTCGCCCGGCGGATGGTGAGTCAGTGGGGCATGAGCGAGAAGCTCGGCGCCGCCGCCTTCTCCCGTGGGGAGGAACACGTCTTCCTCGGCAAAGAGATGGCCCAGGAGCGCAATTTCAGCGAGCACACCGCCCGCATCATCGACGACGAAATCTGCAGTCTCGTCTCCGGCATCGAAAATCGGGTACGCGAGATCATGGAAGACAAGCGCGACCGGCTGGACGCGCTGACCGACGCGCTGGTGGACCAGGAGACCCTGGATGCCGATGCCGTGGAGGAGATCCTCCGACCCTGACTTTTTCACCCGGATTGACGTTCGTCAATGCCGGACGCCGATTCCCTTCCTAGTCTTGAAGCCTTCGGGGCGATCCCTGCGCCGGAGACGAGCGAACGCGAAGCGCTGCATACCCATGCCGGGCGGCGCATGGCGGGTCCAAAACGACAGGGAGAGCGAGATGGCAAAGAGGGGAACGTCGTCGGCACCCATGGAAGAGGTGCTGGCGGTGGTGATGGCGGGCGGGCGCGGCACTCGCCTCGGCGCACTGACCAAGGGTTGCGCGAAACCGGCCGTACCGTTCGGCGGCGAGTACCGGATCATCGATTACACGATGTCCAATTGCTTCAATTCCGGCGTGCAGCAGATGGCGGTACTCACCCAGTACGAGTCCCGGGATCTGATCGCGCATCTGCAGCGGGCCTGGGCGTTCCGCGCCCTGTATCCCGGCGAATTCGTCAGCATCTGGCCGGCGCAGCAGGACAGCAGCGACGACTGGTACCAGGGTACGGCCGATGCCGTGCGCCAGAATCTCCAGGCCATCATGGACAGCGGCGCGGAACACGTGCTGATCCTGGCCGGCGACCACGTCTACTCCATGGATTACCGGGAACTCCTCGAGCGCCACGTGAGCGCCGGTGCCGACGTCACCGTCGCCTGCACCAAGGTGCCGCTGCAAGAGGCCCGCCGCTGCGGGGTCGTCGAAGCCGACGCAGCGGGCCGGGTGCACGGTTTCACCGAGAAACCGGACCGGCCGGTGCCGATCCGCGGGCGTCCGCACGAGGCTTATGTTTCGATGGGCATCTACGCGTTCCGGCTGCCGGCGCTCGCCGTCGCGCTCGGCAAGGACGGCGGCTCGCTGCACGATTTCGGCGGCGACGTGCTGCCGGCGATGCTGGACCGGTACCGCGTACTTGCGTTCCCCTTCGTCGACGATCGGGGCCGGCCCCGTTTCTGGCGGGACGCCGGCACGGTGGACGCCTACTACGAGGCGAGCATGGCGCTGCTCGATCCCGCAGCCCGGCGCGACCTCTACCGGCCGGGTTGGCAGGTGGTCACGGCCGACGTTGCCTGTTCGCCGGCCATACTGGAGCGCGACGAGCACGGCCGGCGCGCCACCGTGGTGGATTCCATCGTTGCCCGCGGCGCTTCCATATGCGGCGCAAGGGTGAGCGGCTCCATCGTCTCACCGGGCGTCGAGATCGGGCCCGGCGCCGAGGTGATCGACTCGGTCCTGCTGCCCGGCGCCCGGATCGGCGAGGACTGCCGAATCGCCAATGCGGTGGTCGGCCCCGACTGCAGCGTGCCGGCAGGAACGGTCATCGACGGGAAGGAGCATCCGGGCGAGGGAACCCCGCACACCGTGCTCGTGACCCGGGAGACTCTCGCCGAGGTGAGCAGCCCCGATTGCGATTGCGATCGCAATCCCGATAGCAATCGTCCCCGGCAGGGTCTGCGGCTGGTGGAGAGCTTCTGAGCGCCGCCGTTCAGCCCTGATCCGCGGCCGCGAAGACTCCGACGGGGAAGCTCTGCAGCGCGTCTGCAGCGCGGATCATGCGACCGTCCGGCGAGGGCGCCGTCCGCAGGGTCTGCCCGGTGCACAGGTGCCGGAGCGCCGGCGGTTCCAGGCCGGCGGGCAGCATCAGAGCGGTCTCGCCCCAGACGTCCTTGCCGAGTGGAGGCCGGCCGTCGCACAGGCCGCCGACGAGACGGGGGACCACGGTGATCAGCCATCGGCCCTCGTCCCGCCGGCAGAAACCGCAGAGATGGTCGGCGTGCTCGCCCCGACCCGCCAGCGGCACGTACTCGCCCCGCGTGAACAGAGACGGCGAGCGGCGGCGCAGCGCCAGACACCGGCGGACGAGCTGCAGCCGCAGCGAGCCGTCTGCCGGATCCTCCACGGCCTCCCGGACGAGAGAGGCAGGCGCGTGGCCGTTCCCGTCGCAGACCACCTCCAAAGCCGTCAGGACGGCGGAACGCGCCTGGAACGCCACGGGCCGCCGGTTGTCCGGGTCCACCAGCCGGTAATCGGGAAGCTCGTCGCCCTGGTATATGTCGGGCACGCCCGGCGAAGTGTATTGCAGGGCCAGGAAGGCCAGACTGTTGAAGCGGCCGACGGCGGCGATGCGTTGCTGAAAGGGCGCGAAGTCCTGCAGGAACGCCGAGCCCTGCGCCGGGTCCAGGACGCCGGCCACGAAGTGCTGCACAGCGGCCTCATAGTCCGGGTCGGGGGTCTCCCATTCCGTGTGGCGCTTGGCCTCCCGCACCGCCTTGAGCAGGTAGGCCCGCATGCGCTGCACGAAGTCCTCCCAGTCGTCGCCGCCGGGCCGTGCCGCCACCGGCCACGCGCCGATCAGGCTCTGGTACAGGAGGTACTCGTCGTTCGCGGACGGGGCCATGCGGCCGTCGACCTCGTGCTTGAGTGGGGCGACCGCCTCCCGCCACCGGGCCACGCGCTCCTCCCATTCGGCCGGCCACTCGGACAGGGCGTGGATGCGCATGCGCACGTCGAGGGACCGCTTCGCATCGTGTGTGGAGCCGGCGAGCAGGCCGCCGGGCCAGGCGGCGAGGCGAGCGGCGTTGTCACGGTGGAACTCCGCCGCCGGCGTCCCGAACCGGTCGGGCGCACCCCCTACCTCGTTCAGCGAGATCAGCCGCTGGTAGCGGTACAGGGCCGTGTCCTCCACGCCCTTGGCGGCCACCGGTCCGCTGAACTGCTGGAATTTCATCGCGAACGCGACGACGCGCGCGCGGTAACCGGCCCCCCGCCCCTGCGCGCGGCCCGTCACCAGGACGTCGCGCAGGAAGTCGAACAGCGAATCGTCCGGCAGGGCGGCGCGCCGGCGCGCCTCGCCGACGGCAGCCTCGATGCGCCCGGCGTCCTCCCCGGAGCAGCCCTGGCTGGTGACGTAGGTGCGGTAGACCGGGAAGCAGGCGACGACGGCCGAGATGCCCTCGCGCAGCGCAGAGCGGGTGAAATCGCGGGTGTGCGTATCCATCTCCGCGATGCGGGCCAGCTCCGTGGCCAGCACCGCGAGCTCGCTGGCCAGAGCATCCTGCATGATGGTGAGCCGTGAATTCCGTTCGACGGTGCGGAAGTCGCCGTCCGCGAAGGCGAAGCTGCGGTAGATGCGGTCCATCTCGGTCTCGTTCCGCGCATCCACGAACAGTCCCCCCGCGCTGCGCGCGAATTCATAGCCCGTGCTGCCGGCCACCGGCCAGCCCGCCGGCAGCTGCTCTCCGGCGGCGAGGATCTTCTCGACCACCACGTAGAGGTCCGCGCCACTCTCCGGCCCGGACCCGGCGGCCGGCCGCCGGACCGACCGGGCAGCCGCCTGGAGACGCTCGAAATAGGCCGCCGGATCGTACAGCCCGTCCGGATGGTCGATGCGCAGGCCCTGCACCCGGCCATCGGCGACCAGTTCGAGCACCTTGCCGTGGGTCGCCCGGAACACCTCCTCGTCCTCCATGCGCAGGGCCGCGAGGTCGTTGATGTCGAAGAAGCGCCGGTAGTTGATCTCGTCGGCGGCAACGCGCCAGTACGCCAGCCGCCAGGCCTGGGCCTCGAGCAGACGGTGGAACAGCGCCGTGTCGCCCGGCCGACCGCCGGCGCCGTTGTAGTCGGCAAGCACCTCGTCGATGAAGCGTGCGACTTGCGGGTGTTCCGCGCGGAGTTCGGCGAGACGACGCTTGTGCAGGGCGCTGTCCCGGGCACGCTCGTCACGCTCGGCGGCCGAGACGGCGGAGCGGAGCGGCAGGTTGCCGAATGCGGTCAGCAGACTCGCGAACTGCGCGGCGGCGGCGCTGTCCCCGCCGAGCCGTGCGGCGAGGTCGTCGCTCCGGTGGGCGAAGATTCGCGGATATTCCCGCGGGTCGATGGGGAAGCGGTGCTCGTAGTACTCCGCGGCGAAAGTGCCCTCCGCCGGGTCGTGGGCCAGCACCAGCTCGCCGTTGTCCAGGACGTTGCCATAGTGCTTGCCCAGCACCGGCACCAGCACCTTGCCGCGCAGCTCGTCCTTCAGCGGGTCCCAGTCGATGTCGAAGTAGTCGGCGCGGCGCGATGCCGGCCCGTGTTCGAGGACGTCCAGCCACCACGGGTTGTCCCGGCCCATGACCCCCATGTGATTGGGCACGACGTCCAGTATCAGGCCCATACCGCGGGCTTGCAGTGCGGTCGTGAGCCGTGCCAGCGCCTCCTCGCCGCCGACCTCCGGGTTGAGACTGTCGTGTTCGACGATATCGTAGCCGTGGCTGCTGCCGGGCCGCGCCGTCAGCAGGGGCGAAGCATAGATGTGACTGATCCCGAGCTGGTCCAGATAAGGCACCAGTGCGGCGGCATCGTCCAGGGTGAAATCCCGGTTGAACTGCAGCCGGTACGTCGCCCGGGGCATCATCGGCGTCGGACTCATGCCCTCGATTCCACGCCGAGCGTAGACACCACGCTCCAGGGCGGCAGCGTCCCGACCGCCAGTTCCGCCGCCGCCGCCTCCGGCCAGGCGAACAGGTTCCGGCCGTGGGGCGCCTGTATAACGTCGGGCGGCGCCGCCCCGTCGTCGAGGTTGGCCGCGACGGCCAGCACCGACCCGTCCGCGAGGGTCCACTCGACCTGCAGCGCCCCGGCCCGCGCCCCGAGCAAACGGCCGGCGCCGCCGCCGATGCCGGCGAGCCGCGGCACGATCTCCTCGTGGCGCAGCGCCAGCAGGCGGGCGAAGAAGCGCGCCTCGCGCGCCTGTCGGGCCTGGCCAGCAGCGTCCCGGGCCAGCCGGGAGCGGAGAAACGTGGCCTCGTCGTTCGGGTCCGGGATGGCGGCGCGGCTCCCGGCAGCGGCGAAGCGCGCGAAGCGGGCGAACTCGCCCCGCCGGCCTTCGGCCACGGCCTCGGCGAGGCCTTCCCCGAAATCGCAGAAGAACAGGAACGGCGTCTCTGCCGCGAACTCCTGGCCCATGAACACGAGCGGCGGCGAGGGGGCCAGCAGGAGGAGTGCCGTCGCGACGCGCACGGCGGGCGCGGGTGCGAGCGCATGGATGCGCTCGCCGAACGCGCGATTGCCGACCTGATCGTGGTTCTGCAGGAAGGAAACGAAAGCCGTGGGCGGCAGGGCGGCGCTGGGCTCGCCGCGGGCCTCGCCGCCCCGGTGGGGGGAGGGCTCGCCCTGGTAGGCGAAGCCTTCCGCGAGGCAGCGGGCGAGGGCGGCGGCCGGTTCGTCGGCATAGTCGGCGTAGTAGCCGTCCTTTTCCCCGGTCAGGAGCACGTGCAGGGCGTGGTGTATGTCGTCGTTCCACTGGGCGTCGTAGCCGCCGTCCGCCGCCGGGTCCAGGTAGCGGGCCGCGTTATCGTCGTTCTCCAGCACCAGGTGTACCCGTCGGTCGCCGGCGTAGCGTTCGCGCACCCGCTGCGCGAGCTCGGTGAGGATGTCGGGGCGGGAATCGTCGGCTATGGCATGGACGGCGTCGAGACGCAGGCCGTCCAGACCGTATTCCTCCAGCCAGTACAGCGCGTTGTCAATGAAGAAGCTGCGCACCGTCTCGCTATGCTCGCCGTCGAAGTTGATGCCGTCGCCCCAGGGGGTGCGGTGGCGGGTGGTGAAGAACTGCGGCGCGTAACGGTGCAGGTAATTGCCCTCGGGCCCGAAATGGTTGTAGACGACGTCCAGCAGCACCATGAGCCCGCGGCCGTGGGCCGCCTGGACGAGCCGCTTCAGTCCCGCGGGACCGCCGTAGGAGCGCTCCGGCGCGTAAGGGAGCACGCCGTCGTAGCCCCAGTTCCTGGTGCCGGGAAAGGCGGCGACGGGCATCAGCTCCAGCGCCGTGATACCCAGCCCGGCCAGCTCGTCCAGCCGATGCTCCACGCCGGCGAAGTCCCCGCGCTCACTGAAGGCGCCGACGTGCAGCTCGTAGATCACGGCCTCGTGCCACGGCCGGCCCCGCCAGTCTGCGTCCTGCCAGACGAAGGCACCGGGGTCGATCACCTCGCTCGGGCCGTGCACCCCGTGCGGCTGGGAGCGGGAGGCGGGATCGGGGACGAGATCCGCCCCGTCGATGCGGAAGCGATAGAGACTGCCCGGCACGGCCTCCCCGGTGACGAGCGAGAACCACCCGGCGTCGCCGGGCGCCAGCGCCAGTTCCGCGCCGCCGTCTCCCCGGCCCAGCAGCACCGAGACGGTTCCGGCCGCCGGCGCCCAAAGGGCGAAGCGGACGCGGGCGTCCTCGGTCACCTGCGCGCCCCAGGGCATGGCGTGGCGGCGTATCACTCCGCCAGTCTCCGGTGGATCAGCAGCACCAGTGAGTGGGCGGCGAGCGCATAGTCCTCGCCCGCCGACAGTTCCCGCCGGGAGACCGCACCACGGGCATCGGTGTCGAAGCACACGGTCCAGTGGCCGATGTCGCCGATTTCCGGCAGCCGGAAATCGACGTCGTCCCCGCCCGCGTTCAGCAGCAGCAGAAAGTCGTCATCGCGCACCGGCTGCCCCCGCGGGCCGGTTTCGACTAGTCCGGCGCCGGTCATGCACACGCCCAGGCAGCCGGCCGAACGGCCTTCCCATTCCTCGCTGGTCA
>CAZRSA010000002.1:0-73048 GCA_964602525.1 uncultured Woeseiaceae bacterium | reverse complement strand
CGGACGTGACGCTGGAGGTGGTGGTGCGTTACCTGCGGGTGCACGGCGGCATGCCCGACCAGACGGAATCGATCTTCGTGGTGAACCGGGACGACATCTTCCTGGGCACGCTGACCCTCTCCCGCCTGCTCACCAACGACCCGGATCTGACCGTAGCCGAGGTCATGGACACGGAGACGAAACCCATCCCCGCCGAGACCAGCGACACGGAAGTGGCACGCTTCTTCGAGAACCGGGATCTCCTTTCGGCGGCAGTCGTGGACATCGACAACCGCCTGCTCGGGCGCATCACGGTGGACGACGTGCTCGACGTCATCCGCGAGGAGGCCGAGCACTCCCTCATGAGCCGGGCCGGCCTGGACGAGGAGGACGACATGTTCGCCCCCGTGGTGACCAGCGCCCGCCGCCGCGCCGTGTGGCTGGGCATCAACCTGGCCACCGCCTTCCTGGCCGCCTCGGTGGTGGACCTGTTCCAGGGCACGGTGGATGCCATAGTGCTGCTGGCCGTGCTGATGCCCGTGGTGCCCAGCATGGGCGGCGTGGCCGGCACCCAGTCGCTGACCATCATCACCCGGGCCATGGCGCTGGGCCAGATCGACAAGTCGAACGCGCGTCAGATCCTTGCCAAGGAGGTCTCCGTGGGCATCCTGAACGGCATCGGCTGGGCGCTGGTGGTGGCGGCCGTCACGGTGCTGTGGTTCGGCACGTGGATGGTGGCCGCGGTGATCGCCGCCGCGCTCACCCTGAACATGATCGTGGCGGCGGTGGCCGGTTTCGTCGTCCCGCTGACGCTAAAGCGCCTCGGCGTGGACCCGGCCATCGCCGGCGGCGTCGTCCTGACCACGGTCACCGACGTGGTCGGGCTCATGGTCTTCCTGGGCATGGGGACGCTGCTGCTGCTCTGACCCGGATCAGACGGCCAGGTCGCGGCGCATCCAGGTGGGTGCGAACAGCCGCGGCACGTCGGCGCCGCGCACGAAGGCCTCGAGCTCGTCGCGGATCTTCATCGCGTCCTGGTAGCCGAGATCGATCAGTGCCCGGGTGAATTCGGATTCGAACAGGAGATAGCTGAGCAGCCTGCGCTCGCCCTTGTCGGGACCGCCGAGCCCCCGCATGAGCGCCCTGAGCGGCACCGGTGCCGCCTTGCGGCAGCTCGCCGCGATCTCGCGTATCTCCTCGCTGGGGATCACGATCATGGTGTCGATGGGGCGCATTTTCGCCGCCGGGCCGGTGCGCTCGGCCTCCGGGATGGAGTCCAGCAGGTCGTTGATGCGGGAGAGCCGCTCCAGGTCCGAATAGAGGCCGTCCAGGAACAGGGTATCCAGCATGTAGCCGGCGATGTGGCCGAAGCTCGGATACACCGGCGCCGTGTGCGGGTCGCCGGCCGGCTCCGGCGTCTCGTCCCGGATGCCGATCACCAGGATGCGGTGGGCGCCCAGATGCACCGCCGGCGACAGCGGCGTCGAGTGCCGCATGGCGCCGTCGCCGAAATACTCGCCGCGGATGCAGGCCGGCGGGAACACCAGCGGCACCGCGATGCTGGCCATCAGGTGGTCGAGGTGGACCGAGCAGCGCACGCCGACCCGGCGCGTACGCTGCCAGGCGCGGGTGCCGGGGGCCGCCTGGAAGAAGGTCACCGAGCGGGCGGACTGATAGCCTGCGGCCGTGATGGCCAGCGCATCGAGATGTCCCCGGTCGATAGCGTCCTGAATACGCGGGAAACGGATGTTGCGCGAGAGCAGCGCGCGCAGGGGCTCGTTATCGAGCAGGGAGCGCGGATTGCGCTCGCCGAGGCCGCCGAGCACGATCGCCGCCAGCCAGTGCAGACTGGCCTTGAGCATGGTCAGGGCGTCGGTGCGGAACACCTGCTCGGAGCGGAACCCGCCCCAGACGCTCTCGAGCTCGTCCACCGCCGTGCGAAACCGCCGCGCCCGGCTCGCCAGCACCGCCGAATTGATGGCCCCGGCCGAAGTGCCACTCAGTATCGGGAACGGGTTCGGGGTGTCCCCGGGCAGGATTTCGGCGATGGCTTTCAGCACGCCCACCTGGAACGCGCCTCGGGCGCCGCCGCCCGGGAGTACCAGACCGAGTTTGCTGCCGCTCACCCTCACCTCCCCGGGGGCCGCCGGTGTCAGTGCAGTCGCTTGATGCCCGCGTCCAGACCGGCGACGGTCAGCGGATACATGCGGTCGTCCATCAGCTCACGCGTGAGCTTGACCGACGGCGTATAGTCCCAGCGCTTGCGCGGTTCCGGGTTGAGCCAGATTGCCTTCGGGAAAGCTCTCAGCAGGCGCTCGATCCACACGGCGCCGGGTTCCTCGTTCCAGTGCTCCACGCTGCCGCCCGCATAGACGATCTCGTAGGGGCTCATCGTGGCGTCGCCCACGAACACGAGCTTGTAGTCGTGGCCGTACTTGTGGATGACCTCCATGGTGGGGATGCGTTCGGCGTGCCGGCGCCGGTTGTCCTTCCACATGCTCTCGTAGACGAAGTTGTGGAAGTAGAAATACTCCAGGTGCTTGAACTCGCTGCGCGCCGCCGAGAACATCTCCTCGCATACGCGTACGTGGTCGTCCATGGAGCCGCCCACGTCCAGGCACAGCAGCACCTTCACCGCGTTGTGGCGCTCCGGCACCATGCGGATGTCCAGCAGCCCGGCATTGCGGGCCGTCTTGTCGATGGTGTCGTCGAGGTCCAGCTGGTCCGCCGCGCCTTCCCGGGCGAACTTCCTGAGCTTCCTCAGGGCCAGCTTGATATTGCGGGTGCCGAGCTCCACCGAGTCGTCCAGGTTCTTGTACTCGCGCCGGTCCCACACCTTCGTGGCCTTGCGGTTGCCGCCGCCCTGCTGACCGATGCGCACGCCCTCCGGGTTGTAGCCATAGGCGCCGAAGGGCGAGGTGCCGGCCGTGCCGATCCACTTGTTGCCGCCCTCGTGGCGCTCGGTCTGCTCCCGGAGCCGCTCCTCGAGCGCGCGCATGAGTTCCTCGAATCCACCCATGGACTCGATCTTCGCCTTTTCCTCCTCGGAGAGCTGCAGCTCCGCCATGCGCTCCAGCCAGTCGTCGGGCACATCGGTAACGAGGTCCGAGAACGCGTCCTCGATGCCCTTGAAGTGCGCACCGAAGATGCGGTCGAAGCGGTCGAACTGGGTCTCGTCCTTCACCAGGCAGGCGCGGGCCAGGTAATAGAAGTTATCGACGCTGCGTTCGGCCAGCCCGTTCTTCAGCGCCTCCAGCAGGGTCAGCAGCTCGGTGATGGAGGTCTTCAGCCCCCCTTCCCGGAGCATGAAGAAGAATCGGATCAGCACGGCTCAGCGTGCCCTCCGCGACATGAACACCAGCTGCTCGAACAGGTGCACGTCCTGCTCGTTCTTCAGCAGGGCACCGTACAGCGGCGGTATCGCCTTGCGGTTGTCCTCGGCGCGCAGCGCCTCAGGCGGGATATCCTCTGCCAGCAGCAGCTTGATCCAGTCCAGCAGTTCCGAGGTGGAGGGCTTCTTCTTCAGCCCGGGGACCTCGCGCACCTGGTAGAAGCTCTCCAGCGCCTCGCGCAGCAGCTCCTGCTTCAGCCCCGGAAAATGGACATTGATAATATCGGTCATCGTTTCCTTGTCCGGGAACTTGATGTAGTGGAAGAAACAGCGGCGCAGGAATGCATCCGGCAGCTCCTTCTCGTTGTTGGAGGTGATGATCATGATCGGCCGGTGCCTGGCGCGCACGAGTTCCTTCGTCTCGTAGACGAAGAACTCCATGCGGTCGAGCTCCTGGAGCAGGTCGTTCGGGAACTCGATGTCGGCCTTGTCGATCTCGTCGATCAGCAGCACCGGCTGCTCCTCGGAGGTGAAAGCCTCCCAGAGCTTGCCCTGCACGATGTAGTTGGCGATGTCGTGCACCTTCGGATCGCCCAGCTGGGAGTCCCTGAGGCGCGCCACGGCGTCATACTCGTAGAGACCCTGCTGGGCCTTGGTGGTGGACTTGATGTGCCACTCGTAAAGCGGCTTGCCGAGCGCGGCCGCCACCTCCTGCGCCAGCATGGTCTTGCCGGTGCCGGGTTCGCCTTTTACCAGTATGGGCCGCTGCAGGGTCACCCCGGCGTTCACCGCCATCATCAGGTCTTCGGTGGCGACGTAGCGATCGGTACCCGTGAATCTCTTCTCTGTCATGTCCGGTCCTGTTCCCGTGCGCTGCGCACTGAGCCATCCAGTATCCCGGTCCGGCCCCGCGCTGACAACCCGGCTCAGCCCTCCCCCGGCGGTACCAGTTCGAGACGGTGCGCGGCGGCACCGGGCAGAAACGGCGTGGCGCGCCCCACGGCCCAGTCGTCGTGGCCGGCATCGTACCAGGGCGACAGCGGATGCCCGCTCGGACCCGTGGGCATGTGTAGATAGCCGGCCTCCTCGGCCCCCGGCGCCACCGCAAAGCGCTCTGCGGCGCCGAAGCGCGCGCCCTGGGCCCGGGGCAGGTTGGCGTCGCCCGGCAGCGACTGGTAGGGCATGTCCAGCCACGGCGCCAGCACGGGGATGGCACGGGACAGCGGATGCTGGATGCGCACCGTGTTGCGCTCGCCCCATGTCCGCTCCTCCAGGGGCGAATCGTAATTCTCGCCGTACGAGGCGATGGAGGCATCCACTGCGCCGAGCAGCAGCTCACGCCAGCTGGCATAGTCCGGATTCAGCAGATTCGCCGGCCGCGCGGTGACAAGTCGCCAGACCGTGCCCTCGAACTGCCGGCTGGGTGCCAAGCGCCGGCCGTCGGGCAGCGCCGGCGTCAGCTCGGCGGTCAGCCCGGCCATCACCCGTTCCACCACCCGGGCCCGGAAGCTGCGCACCAGGCGATAGCCCACGGAGTCCACGCTGGCCCGCGGGATCCACTCCTCGGCCAGCTCCCCGTACCGGGCCCGGGCCGTGTCCGCCGCGACGGCCGCCTCGTCGAGCACCTCCAGCAGCAGCTCCCGCCAGCGGGCCAGGAAGACGGCCCGGTCGTCCAGCTGGATGGCCAGCATGTCAGCAGGGCGCGCATCGCGCAGGGTGGCCAGCGCGTCGCGTATCTGGCCGGCCCGGGCGCCGAGGTCGTAGTCGCCGGGTCCGATCAGACGGAACGCCTGCCCGTCGATAACCCGCGCATTGGCGGTCCAGATACGCCCGGACCGGGGATTGACGATGCGTGGGTAGTCCGCCGGCGCCACCCAGCCGTCCCAGCCCACGCCCGGCCGGCTCCAGTCCGCGGGCCTGCGGGAGTCGAAACCGCCGGTGCGCCGCGGGATGCGGCCCGCGATGGTCCAGCCGATGCTGCCGTCCGCGTCGGCCACCGTGAAATTCTGCGGCGGGATACCCGCGGTCGCCGCGATCTCCAGCGCCTCAGCGACACTGCGCGCTCCCTCCAGGGCCCTGAGGCCC
Organism: uncultured Woeseiaceae bacterium; assembly: GCA_964602525.1. Taxonomy (GTDB): domain Bacteria; phylum Pseudomonadota; class Gammaproteobacteria; order Steroidobacterales; family Woeseiaceae; genus Lentisalinibacter. The sequence continues at coordinate 67,653 of CAZRSA010000002.1, read as the reverse complement.
AGGTTTACCGCCCCCGGCCGGTGCGCGATCCAGGAAACCGCAAAGTCCCCGTCCTCCGGCACGATGCCGGGCACCACCGGCCCCCAGACCGTTTCCCGCACGACGAGTTGCACGGGCTCGCCGCCGGCAACCTCGATGCTCTCGATGATCTGGTGGTACTCGCGCTCGCCATCCGGAGTCCTGTAAGTGCCCGGTCGTGAACCGGGCCGCAGCGCTACCAGATCGGTCCAGTCGCCATAGCTGTTGGTAAACCCCCAGGCGATACGGCCGTTCGAGCCCGCGACGGCCGCTGGCGTGCCGGGCAGGGTGACCCCGCACAGGCGCACGTCGTCCGCGGCGTGCACCAGGCAGGCGCGATAGAAGGTATTCGGCACCATCAGGCGCAGGTGCATGTCGTTCGCCACCAGGCCGCGGCCGTCGGCGGTCAGCGCACCAGCCACCGCCCAATTGTTGCTGCCGGCTATCATCGCCGGCTCGGGCTCCGCGGCCGGGGCCGGAGCGACCTGGCCGCTGAAAGTGCTGAGGTCATAGCGGCTCTCGGCGGGCAGCGGCGGTGCGGGTGCCGGCCCGCCGGCCAGCGGCGCATCCCATTCGGTACCCAGGGGATAGAGCAGATCGTAGACGGCGCGGGGCAGACGGCGGTGCACGAAACCCCGCTCCATGTCCCGGCGGCCGGTCTCGTCGTTCAGTTGCAGGAACATCGCGTAGAGCACCAGCACGGTGTCCGTCGGCCGCCAGGGGACCGGCTCCGCGCCGAGCAGCAGGTACTCGAAAGGCCGCGCGCCCAGGCTCTCGAGGCCGGCGTTCACGCCCGCCGCGTAGGCGCGGATGATCGCCTGCTCCGCGGCGCTGGAACGCGCCACCACGGCCTCGGCCCGGCTGCGGAGCCTATGCAGGCGCACCTGCCGGTCCATGTCGAGCGCGGCCGCGCCGAACAGGGCGGCCATTTCACCGGCCGCGCCGCGGCGCGCGAGGTCCATCTGGAAGTAACGATCCTGGCCGTGCACGAACCCGGTCGCGAAGGCCAGATCGGTACGATTGCCCGCCGTGACCGTCGGCACGCCCACGGCGTCGCGCTCGACGGTGACGGGTGCCGCCAGTCCGGCCGCCTCCAGCCGGCCGTCGAGGGGCGGCAGACTCGCCCGCAGGAGCAGCCACGCGGCGGCGATCGCGCCGAGTGCCGCGAGGCCCAGCGCCGCCGCGCCCCGGAGCAGCCAGCGCCTGGCCCGCGTGGCCGTCATGCGGCCCCCGTATCAGCCACCGTGCACGACCCGCAGTATCTTCATGGCGTTGGTGCCGCCCTGCACGCCCGTCATGTCGCCCTTGGTGAAAATGACCAGGTCGCCCTCCTCCACCAGACCACGTTCGAGCATCAGGTCGAAGATCTCCCGGTAGACGCTTTGCGAGTCCGTGTGGGTGATGTCGAAAGACACCGGGTAGACACCCCGGTACAGCACGACCCGCCGCCGGGTCCGCTCGTGCCGGGTGAAGGCGTAGATGGGGATGTCGGAGCGCACCCGGGACATCCAGCGGGCGGTCGAGCCAGACTCGGTCAGCGCGATGATCGCCTTCACCGCCAGGTGATTGGCGGTGTACATCACGGCCATGGCGATCGCCTCGTCTACGTAGCGGAAGGTATCGTCGATGCGCTCACGGCGACGCGCCTCCGGTTCACCATACTTCTCGGCGCCGACGCACACCGCGGCCATCGCGCTGACCGCCTGCACGGGAAATTGCCCGACAGCGGTCTCCGCAGAGAGCATCACGGCGTCGGTGCCGTCGATCACCGCATTTGCCACATCGGAGACCTCCGCCCGCGTCGGCATGGCGCTGGCGATCATCGACTCCATCATCTGGGTGGCCGTGATTGCGATGCGATTACGCTGCCGGGTCATGGCGATGATGCGCTTCTGCAGGCCGGTGAGACCGGCGAAGCCCACTTCCACGCCGAGGTCGCCGCGGGCCACCATGACCACGTCCGAGGCGTCGATGATCGACTCGATCTCCGCGACGGCCTCCGTGCGCTCGATCTTCGCCACCATGAGGCCATCGCCGCCCGCCTCGTGGAACAGCCTCCGCGCCTCCTCGATGTCGTCGGCGCTGCGAACGAAGGAGACAGCGAGGTAGTCGAGCCCGAGTTCGGCGGCCACGCGGATGTCCGCCCGGTCCTTGTCCGTAAGCGCGGGGGCCGACAACCCGCCGCCGCGCCGGTTGATGCCCTTGTAGTCGGACAGCACGCCGCCGATCAGCACCCGGGTGTGCACGCGGTTCCCCTCGACCTCCGTGACCTCCAGTTCGATGTGACCGTCGTTCAGGAGCAGCACGTCACCGGGGACGACGTCGGCGGCCAGGCGGTCGTAGGCGATGCCCACGCCGGCGTCGGTGCCGGCGTCGTCGTCCAGGTCGGGGTCCAGGAAGAAGCTCGCGCCGCGGACGAGGGTCTCGCTGCCGTTCTGGAAACGGCGGATGCGGATCTTCGGCCCCTGCAGGTCGCCGAGCAAGGCGATGTAACGCCCCTCCTCGACGGCCACACGGCGCAGCGTCGAGACGCGCTCGCGCATCTCGGCTGCGCTGCCGTGGGAGAAATTGAGCCTGGCCACGTCCAGCCCCGCCCGCATGATCTCCCTGAGGGTGTCCGGCGCACTCGTGGCCGGCCCCAGGGTCGCCACGATCTTTGTTCTTCTCAAGTGCCTGGCCTCCTGTTCGACGCGCTGGGATTATCGCACACCCCCGTCGAACGCCCCTGTGGCAGACCGGGGCACACCGCCGCACACGGTCTCCCACGACCCGTACGTGCGCGGCCACGCGGGCGGAGGTCAGGCCTCGGCAGCCCGCTCCTCCAGCATGGCGACCGCGGGCAGGGTCTTGCCCTCCAGGAACTCGAGGAAAGCGCCGCCGCCCGTGGAGATATAGGAGATGCCGTCGGCCACCCCGTATTTCTCGATGGCCGCCAGCGTATCGCCGCCGCCGGCCACGGAGAATGCGTCGCTCTCGGCGATGGCCTGGGCGATCGCCCGGGTACCCTCGCCGAACTGGTCGAACTCGAACACGCCCACGGGCCCGTTCCACACCACGGTCCCCGCCTCGGCGATGAGGCCGGCGAAACGCTCGGCAGTGTCGGGGCCGATGTCCATGATCATCTCGTCCTCGCTCACCGCTTCCACCGCCTTCACGTCCGCCTCGGCGGCGGCGTCGAACTCCCGGGCCACGACCACATCGGTCGGTACGGGAATGTCGGCACGATCACCGGTGGCGACCGCGAGGCGCCTCGCCTCGGCCACCATGTCCGCCTCGTACAGCGACTTGCCGACCACGTGTCCCGCAGCGGCGATGAAGGTGTTGGCCATGCCGCCGCCGACGATCAGGTGCTCCACCCGGTCGGACAGCGCCTCGAGCACGGAGAGCTTGGTCGAAACCTTCGCGCCGCCAACGATGGCCACCACCGGCGTGGCCGGATGCTCCATTGCCTTCCCCAGCGCCTCGAGCTCCCGGGCCAGCAACGGGCCAGCGCAGGCCACCGGCGCGTACTTCGCCACGCCGTAGGTGCTGGCCTGGGCCCGGTGCGCGGTGCCGAAGGCGTCCATGACGAAGACGTCGCACAGCGCGGCCATACGCCGGGACAGGGTCTCGTCACAGCCCTTCTCGCCGGCATTGAAGCGCACGTTCTCCGCCAGCACCACCTCGCCGGGCGCGACGTCGACGCCGTCCAGCCAGTCGCCGACCAGCTTCACCTCGCTGCCCAGCAGCTCGCCGAGGCGTGCCGCCACTGGCGCCAGCGAGAACTCGGGCTGCGGCTCGCCCTCCTTGGGCCGGCCGAGGTGGGACATCACGATCACCGCCGCGCCGGCGTCACGCGCCAGCCGGATGCCCTCCAGCGCGGCGCGGATGCGGGTGTCGGAGGTGATCCGCCCCTCGTCGAGGGGCACGTTCAGGTCTTCGCGGATCAGGATCCGCTTCCCCTGCAGATCCAGATCCGTCATCTTCAGGATAGTCATTGCCTGCTCCCTGGGTAGGCGGCGGCGGAGGACGATGGGCGGGGCGGCCGTTCGCCGCCCCGCACCGCGCCGCGTTGGTCGTCGTCAGCCGGCCCTGGCCATGGCCAGGGCCGTGTCCAGCATGCGACAGGCGAAACCCCACTCGTTGTCGTACCAGGCACAGACCTTCACCATCGTGCCCTGCATCACCTTGGTCAGGGGCGCCTCGTAGGTCGAGGAGGCAGGATCGTGGTTGAAGTCCATCGACACCAGCGGTTCGTCGCTGTAGGCGAGGATGCCTTTCAGCGGGCCCTCGCTGGCCTCCTTCAGCACCTTGTCGATCTCCTCCTTGCTGGTCTCGCGGGACGCGACGAAGCTGAGGTCGACCATGGAGACGTTGATGGTCGGTACCCGGATGGCGAAGCCGTCCAGCTTGCCCTTCAGCTCCGGCAGCACCAGGCCCACGGCCGCAGCGGCGCCGGTCTTCGTCGGTATCATCGACATGGTGGCCGACCGCGCCCGGCGCAGGTCCTTGTGATAGACGTCCGTCAGGACCTGGTCGTTGGTGTAGGCGTGGATGGTGGTCATGATGCCGTGCTCCACACCGATGGCGTCGTGCAGGGGCTTCACCAGCGGCGCCAGGCAGTTGGTGGTGCAGGATGCATTCGACACCACCGTGTCCGAGGCGGACAGGGTGTCGTGGTTCACGCCGTAGACGATGGTCGCGTCCGCGTCGCCGCCCGACGGCGCCGAGATCAGCACCTTGCTCGCACCGGCGTCGATGTGGGCCGAGGCCTTCTCCTTGGTGCGGAACAGGCCGGTGCACTCGAACACGATGTCCGCGCCCAGCTCGCCCCACGGCAGCTTCGTCGGGTCCCGTTCGGAGAGCACGCGGATGCGGTCGCCGTTCACGATCATCGAGTCGCCGTCGACCTCCACCGTACCCGGGAACTTGCCGTGGGCGGTGTCGTAGCGGGTGAGGTGCGCGTTGGTGTCCGCGTCGCCCAGGTCGTTGATGCCCACGATCTCGAGTTCGGCACGCCGGTTCGTCTCGTAGATCGATCGCAGCACCATCCGGCCGATCCTGCCGTACCCGTTGATACCCAGCTTGATAGTCATAGATCCCTCCTGCTCCGGGCGCGGCTGCGCCTTGTCTGTCAAATCCGTTTCCGGCCCTCAGGCAGTGAGCCTGCGGGCCACCGTCACCACATTCTCCACCGAGAAGCCGAACTTCTCGAACAACTCTCCTGCCGGCGCCGACTCGCCGAAGCGGTCGAGGCCGATTACTGCCCCCCCGGGGCCGACGTATCGCCACCAGCCGGCGGTCGCACCGGCCTCGATCGCTATGCGGCGGGTGACCGCGGACGGCAGCACCGCCTCGCGGTAGTCCGCGTCCTGGCGGTCGAACACCTCGCAGCAGGGCATGGAGACGACGCGGACGGCAAGGCCGTCGGCGGCGAGGCTGCCGGCTGCCGCCATGGCCACATGTACCTCGGAGCCCGTCGCGATAAGAATGATATCCGGGATGAGATCCGGCTCCCCGCCGCGGTCGCCGAGGACGTAGCCGCCCCGGGCGATGGCCTCGATGCCGGCCTCGTCCCGCTGCTGGTGGGGCAGCCCCTGGCGGCTCAGCACCAGGGAGGTCGGGCCGTCGCCACGCTCCAGCGCGGCGCGCCACGCCACCGCCGTCTCCACCGTGTCGCAGGGCCGCCAGACCTCCATGTTCGGCATCAGCCGCAGGCTGGCTGCGTGCTCGACGGGCTGATGGGTGGGTCCGTCCTCGCCGAGCCCGATGGAGTCGTGGGTGTAGACGAGGATGTTCGGCACACCCATCAGGGCGGCCATGCGCACCGCGTTGCGGGCGTAGTCGGAGAACACCAGGAACGTGCCGCAGTAGGGACGCAGGCCGCCGTGCAGGGCGACGCCGTTGCCGATCGCGGTCATCGCGAATTCGCGCACGCCGAAGTAGACATAGTTGCCCGATGCGTCCGCCGCGTTCACGGCCCTCGAGCCGTCGTGCCAGGTGTTGTTGGAGCCGGTGAGGTCCGCCGAGCCGCCCACCAGTTCCGGCAGGTGCGGGGCGAGAGCATTCAGCGCGATCTGTGATGCCTTGCGGGTGGCCGCGTCGGCGCCGGCGGCGGCGATCTCCCGGATGGCGTCCCGGGCGGCATCGGACCAGTCCGCCGGCAATTCGCCGGCCATGACCCGGCGGTACTCCGCGGCCTCGCCGGGGTGGGCCTCGGCCCAGGCCTCCAGCAGCCGGTCCCAGACCGCCTCGGCCTCGGCGCCCCGCTCCCGGGCATCCCAGGCCGCACGCACGGACTCCGGTACCTCGAAGGGGGCATGATGCCAGCCGAGCTCGTCGCGGGCGGCGGCGATCTCGTCCTCGCCCAGGGGCGCGCCGTGGGTGTCGGCGGTGCCCTGCTTGCTCGGAGCGCCGTAACCGATCACGGTGCGGCAGCAGATCAGCGTGGGACGCGCCGTCTCGGCCTGCGCGTCGGCCAGCGCTTCGGTCACGGCCTCCGGGTCGTGACCGTCGACGTCCGCGATCACGTGCCAGCCGTAGGCGGCGAACCGGCCGGGGGTGTCGTCCGTGAACCAGTGGTTCACCTCGCCGTCGATGGAGATGCCGTTCTGGTCGTAGAGACAGACCAGCTTGCCGAGCCCGAGCGTCCCCGCGAGCGAGCAGGCCTCATGGGAGATGCCCTCCATGAGGCAGCCGTCGCCCAGGAACACGTAGGTATGGTGGTCCACGATCGGGAAACCGGGCCGGTTGTAGCGTGCCGCCAGCATCTTCTCGGCGAGCGCCATGCCCACCCCGTTGGCGAGCCCCTGCCCCAGCGGTCCGGTGGTTGTCTCGATGCCGAGGTCCGGCTCCCGCTCGGGGTGCCCGGCGGTGCGATAGCCGAGCTGGCGGAAGTTCCGGAGTTCGTCCAGGCCGAGGTCGTAGCCGGTCAGATGCAGCAGCGAGTACAGCAGCATCGAGCCGTGCCCGTTGGAGAGCACGAAGCGGTCCCGGTTGTCCCAGCGCGGATTGGACGGATTATGTTGCAGGAAGTCGTTCCAGAGCACCTCGGCGATGTCCGCCATGCCCATCGGCATGCCGGGATGGCCCGACTTCGCCGCCTGCACGGCATCCATGGACAGGGCACGCAGCGCGTTGGCCAGCTCCCGCCGTGACGGCCGGCCGGCGCGCGTGTCTTCTGCGGTGCTCGACATCGGAAATCCCCAAACGAAGAGGCGCGCATTTTCGCTTTTTGGTAGGGTGCGGGCAAGCGCGGGCCCGGCGGTCCGCGCTGGCTCTGTCTCGCTTCTGCGCAGCAAACTGCCCCGGGGGCGCGGCGCGCCCGAAATAATTTCTTGTATCATTGCTGATTACGTCTGAATTGCGGAATTAACCTCATGAGCGATGCCTTCCTGTTCACCTCGGAGTCGGTCTCCGAGGGCCATCCCGACAAGGTCGCGGACCAGATCTCGGACGCGGTGCTGGACGCGATCCTCGCGGACGACAACAACGCCCGGGTGGCCTGCGAGACGCTGGTGAAGACCGGCATGGTCATGGTGGCCGGCGAGATCACGACCAGTGCGTGGGTGGATATCGAGGCGCTGGTGCGCGACGTGGTCACGGACATCGGCTACACCAGCTCGGACATGGGCTTCGACGGCGACTCCTGCGCCGTGCTGAATGCCATCGGCAAGCAGTCCCCGGACATCGCCCAGGGCGTGGACCGGGCGGACCGGCGCAGCCAGGGGGCCGGCGACCAGGGGCTGATGTTCGGCTATGCCACCAACGAGACCGACGTGCTCATGCCGGCGCCGATCACCTTCTCCCATCGCCTCGTGAAGCGCCAGGCCGAGGTGCGCAAGTGCGGCGACCTGACCTGGCTGCGGCCCGATGCGAAGAGCCAGGTGACCTTCCGCTACGAAGATCACAGGCCGGTTGCCATCGATGCGGTGGTGGTCTCCACCCAGCACGCGCCGGACATCTCCCAGGCGGAACTGCGCGAGGCCGTCATGGAGGAGATCATCAAGCCCGTGCTGCCGCCCGAATGGCTGACGGGAGACACCGTCTATCACATCAACCCGACGGGCAGTTTCGTGATCGGCGGGCCCATGGGCGACTGCGGCCTCACCGGCCGCAAGATCATCGTGGACACCTACGGCGGCAGCGCGCGGCACGGCGGCGGCGCCTTCTCCGGCAAGGACCCCTCCAAGGTGGACCGCTCCGCCGCCTACGCCTGCCGTTACGTGGCCAAGAACATCGTCGCTGCCGGCCTGGCCGAGCGCTGCGAGATCCAGGTCAGCTACGCCATCGGCGTGGCCGAGCCCACCTCGATCTCGGTGCGTACCTTCGGCACCGGCAAGGTTTCGGAGGAACGCCTCACGGCCCTGGTGCGCGAGCACTTCGACCTCACACCGTACGGCATCCTGGAGATGCTGGACCTGATCCGTCCCATCTACCGCAAGACCGCCTCCTACGGCCACTTCGGCCGCCTGGATGCCGACTTCACCTGGGAGCGTACCGACGTGGCGGAGACCCTGCGGGGTGCGGCCGCGGCCTGACGCATCGGCGGGGCCGCCGGGGACGAATGGACTGACTCTTTAGCAATCACGGAGAAGACCCAATGAGCAGCAACGCCGCCGAGATGCCGGCACAGGACTACCGGGTAGCCGACATCGCCCTGGCAGAGTGGGGCCGCAAGGAGATCGCCATCGCCGAAACGGAGATGCCGGGCCTCATCGCGGTGCGGGAGGAGTTCGCCGACAAGCAGCCGCTGGCCGGCGCGCGCATCGCCGGCTGTCTGCACATGACCATCCAGACGGCGGTGCTGATCGAGACGCTCACCGCGCTGGGCGCCGAGGTGCGCTGGTCCTCCTGCAACATATTCTCCACCCAGGATCACGCGGCGGCGGCCATCGCCGCCTCCGGTGTGCCGGTGTTCGCGTGGAAGGGCGAGACCGAGGAGGAGTACTGGTGGTGCGTCGACCAGACCATCACCGGCCCCGACGGCTGGCAGCCGAACATGCTGCTGGACGACGGCGGCGACCTGACCCAGGTGGTGCACGAGAAGCACCCGGAACTGATGAAGGAGATCCGCGGGCTCTCCGAGGAGACCACCACCGGCGTGAAGCGGCTCTACGAGATGCAGCGCGAAGGCACGCTGGGCTGCCCGGCCATCAACGTGAACGACTCGGTCACCAAGTCCAAGTTCGACAACCTCTACGGCTGCCGGGAGTCGCTGGTGGATTCCATCAAGCGGGCCACCGACGTGATGATCGCCGGCAAGGTCGCGGTGGTCTGCGGCTACGGCGACGTGGGCAAGGGCAGCGCCCAGAGCCTGCGCGGCCTCGGCTGCACCGTGTGGATCACCGAGATCGACCCCATCTGTGCGCTGCAGGCTGCAATGGAGGGCTACCGGGTGGTGACGCTGGACGAGGCGGTGGAGCAGGCGGACATCTTCGTCACCGCCACGGGCAACTACCACATCATCACCGGCGAGCACATGGAGCGGATGAAGGATCAGGCCATCGTCTGCAACATCGGTCATTTCGACAACGAGATCGACGTGGCCTACCTGCGTAATCTCGAGTGGGAGAACATCAAGCCCCAGGTGGATCACGTGATCTTCCCCGACGGCAAGCGCATCATCCTGCTGGCCGAGGGCCGGCTGGTGAATCTCGGCTGCGGCACCGGCCACCCGAGCTTCGTGATGTCGAACTCGTTCACCAACCAGGTGCTGGCACAGATCGACCTCTGGCAGCATCCGGAGAACTACGAGAGGCGGGTCTATGTACTGCCGAAACACCTGGACGAGAAGGTCGCCCGGCTGCACCTGAAGAAGATCGGCGCGAACATCACCACGCTGAGCGAGGAGCAGGCGCGCTACATCGGCGTTCCCGTGGAGGGGCCGTACAAGTCGGACCACTACCGCTACTGAGCCGTCAGCGCCCGGCACGCAGGCTCCCGGGAAACGCCGGCGGATATGCCCGGGAATGCAGCCGGGCATTCGCGCTATGATCGGGGCGGAGCCCGGCCGGGCTCCGCCCTTTTTCGTGCCCGGCCGCCCGGGCAAGGAGCCTGCGGTTGACGATGCGTATCCTGCACATCACGGACCCCCATCTCTACGCCGACGCAGACGGCGAGCTGCGCGGCGTACGCACCGCGGAATCCCTGGCGGCCGTTCTGCACGCGGCCCGCGACGAGGCGGCCCCCGACGCCGTGCTGGTCACAGGCGACATCGCCCAGGACGAATCCCGCGGCGCCTACGAGCGCTTCCGCGACCTGCTGTCGGAGTGCGGCACACCCGTCTGGTGCCTGGCGGGTAACCACGACGATCCCTCGCACATGGCCGAACTCCTCGCCGAGGCACCGTTCACCGTCGGCGGCGTGGTCGCTGCCGGCGGCTGGCGCGTGCACCTGCTCTCCACCTGGGCGGAGGGTGAAATCGGCGGGCGTCTCGACGCGGAGACCCTGGCGGCCGCCGAGGCCGACCTCACTGGAAATGGCCGGGAGCCCGCGCTGCTCTGTCTGCACCACCAGCCGGTGCCGGTGGGCAGCCGCTGGCTGGACGACATCGGGCTGGCGGATGCGCACGCGCTGCTCGACCTCGCCGACCGCCACGCCCAGGTGCGGGGCCTCGTGTGGGGCCACGTGCACCAGGAGTTCGACGCCCGCCGCAACCATTACCGCCTGCTGGCGACGCCCTCCACCTGCCGGCAGTTCCTGCCGCGGCGGGACGAGTTCGCGGTGGACGACCGGCCGCCGGCCTGGCGCTGGCTGATCCTGGGCGCCGACGGGAAGCTGGACACCCGCCTGCGCTGGCTCGACGGGAGCGGTCCGGCATGAGCGCCGGCCCGCCGGCCCGCTCCGCCCGAATCCTCTTCGGCCTCTGCAGCCGCACGACACGCATACTCCTGCTGCTCGCGCTCGCCGCACCGGGGCTGGCAACGGCCGGTGACACCCTGCCGCTCTGGCAGGTCCGGGATGCGGACACTCGGGTGTGGCTGCTCGGCTCCATCCATCTGCTGCGCGAGAGTGACTACCCCCTGCCCGACCCCATCCGGGAGGCCTATGCCGAGGCGGACGCCCTCGTTATGGAGCTGGACATGGACGACCTCGACTCCGCCATGGTATCGGCAGTGATGTTCGCCCGCGGCACGCCGCCGGAGGGCGAGACACTGGCCTCGCTCATGGGCGCGGACGACTATGCCCGCGCGCGGGAGGCGGCCGCCGCGGCGGGTGTCGACCTGGACCGGATGCAGGGGGCGGAGCCCTGGTACGCCGCGCTCACCCTCACCCAGATGCTGCTGATGCGCGAGGGCTACGATCCCCGCCAGGGCCTCGACGCCCACATGGCCGCGCTCGCCCGCCGGGACGGCAAGCCGGTGGCCGGGCTGGAGACCTTCGAGGAGCAGATCGCCTTCTTCGACTCCCTGCCGCTCGCGCTGCAGAGCGACATGCTGCTCGAGTCACTGGCCGAGATCGAGGACCTGGAGGCGGGCATGGACCGCACGGTGGCGGCCTGGCGGCGGGGCGACACGGGCTACCTGGCCGACGAACTGCTGGAGGAGCTGCGCCGCTATCCCGATCTGTACGACCGGCTCGTCACCGAACGCAACCGCAAGTGGACGCCGCGCATCGCCGCGCTGCTCGAGCGCGAGGGGGATTTCCTGGTCGTCGTCGGCGCGCTTCATCTCGTGGGTCCCGACAGCGTAATCGCCATGCTGGCAGCCGAGGGGATCGCCGCCGAGCAGCTCGGCGCAGCGACTGCCGCCGGCCCGTGAAGGCCCGGGCCTGGCCGTTCAGACCTCGACCATCTCGAAGTCCTCCTTACCGGCGCCGCAGTCCGGACAGCGCCAGGACAGCGGTACGTCCTCCCAGCGGGTGTTCGGCGGTATGCCGGATTCGGGGTCGCCCTCGGCCTCGTCGTAGATATAGCCGCAGATAAGGCACATGTAGCTCTTCATGGGAGATGGCTCTTCATGGGAGATGGCTCTTCACGGGAGATTCCGGGCCGTCGCCGTTGCCGTATGGACGGCAATGATACGGACGGCCCGGCGGGTTTTGAAGGCGGCTCGGCCTCGGTTAGGATGCGCTCAGCACAGGAGGTCACCATGAGTCTGTTTTCCGAAGCCAGCAAGTACATTCCCGGCGGGGTGAACTCCCCCGTGCGCGCATTCGCGGCGGTCGGCGGCGAGCCGCTGTTCTTCAAGCGCGCCGAGGGGCCACGGGTATGGACCGAAGACGGGCGGGAGCTGATCGACTACGTCGGCTCGTGGGGCCCCATGATCCTCGGCCACGCCCATCCTCGCGTCATCGAGGCCGTGCAGCGCACCGCGGTGGACGGTCTGTCGTTCGGCGCACCCTGCGTACTGGAGACCGAGATCGCCCGCAAGATCACCGAGCTGGTGCCCTCCATGGAACTGGTGCGCATGGTGAGCTCCGGCACCGAGGCGACGATGAGTGCCATCCGCCTCGCGCGGGGCTACACCGGCCGGGACCTCATCGTGAAATTCGAAGGCTGCTATCACGGCCATTCGGACTCCCTGCTGATCAGCGCCGGCTCCGGCGCACTCACTTTCGGCGTACCGAGTTCGCCCGGCGTGCCGGCGGGGCTGGCGGAGCTCACGCTCACGCTGGAGTTCAACAACAGCGAGCAGGTGCGCGACGCGTTCGAGGAGTACGGCGAGCGCATCGCCTGCGTCATCGTCGAGCCGGTCGCCGGCAACATGAACTTCGTGCCACCGGTGCCCGGCTTCCTGGAGACCCTGCGCGAGACCTGCACCGCTGCCGGCACCGTTCTGATCTTCGACGAGGTGATGACCGGCTTCCGCGTGGCGAAGGGCGGCGCGCAGTCGGTCTTCGGCATCGCGCCCGATCTCACCACCTTCGGCAAGGTGATCGGCGGCGGTATGCCGGCTGCGGCCTTCGGCGGCAGGCGCGAAATCATGGAGCACATCGCGCCGGTCGGCCCCGTGTATCAGGCGGGCACGCTGTCCGGCAATCCGGTGGCCATGGCCGCGGGTCTCGCCACGCTGGAAGGCATCGACCAGGAAGGCTTCTACGAGGACCTGACGGCGAGGACGCAGCAGCTGGCGGACGGGATGGCCGGCGCGGCGGCCGACGCGGGGGTGCCGCTGGCCACCGGATCACTGGGTGGCATGTTCGGCTTCGTCTTCACCGCCGACGGGCCTGTGCGCACCTACCGCCAGGTGGCAGAGGCCGACGTGGATCTTTTCCGCCGCTTCTTCCACGCCATGCTGGAGCGGGGCATCTATCTCGCGCCGTCCGCGTTCGAGGCGGGCTTCGTCTCCGCCGCCCATGGCGAGGCGGAGATCGCGACGACGCTGGCGAAGGCGGCCGAGGCGTTCGCGGAGGTGGCGGACTGAGCCCTCAGCCGTCGTCCTCGTCCTCCTCACCGGCGGAGCGAAGGATCACGCGGATGATCTCCAGCCGCTCGAGCGCGTCCTCGGTCTCCAGGCAGAACTGTTTCTGCTCCGGCGTGATGGGAAGTATCTCGGCGAACCGGTAGCCAACCCAGGTGGCGTCGTCGTAGCGGCGCTCCAGCGGCTCGTACAGCCGGCCCAGGTCGTCCAGCACGCCCCGCAGGATATCCACCATGGGCCGGAACGCGGCGGGCAGCTCCACCCGGGGCTCGTGCTCCAGCCATTCCACCCGGCCGAGGTTGAGCCCGTCCTGCGCCCGGCGCACGGACTCGAGACGGAAGCGCTGCGTGCCCTGGGCCGTGATGCCCAGCAGCCCGTCGCTGCCCTGATACCAGTCGACGATCTTCGCCAGGGTGCCGGTACTGCAGGTACTGGCCGCGCCGGTCTCCGTGCCCTCGCGGATGAGCACGACGCCGAAGCCCGCGTCCTCGCGCAGGCAGCGGCTGATCATGTCAACGTAGCGGGTCTCGAAGATGCGCAGCGGCAGCGGGCCCTCGGGGTAGAGAACCGTTCGCAGCGGGAACAGCGGGATCTCGGTGTCGCTCATAGTCGTCTGTGATTCGCCGCCCGCCGGCCAGCCGATGCGCCGGTTGCGCCGGGCGTCAGCCCTGTTCGTTCACGGCGGCGGCCACCCGCTCGCGCAATCCGCCGAACCCGCCGTTGCTCATGAGCACGAGGATATCGCCCGCGGCCACCTCGCGCAGCACTTCCGCGGCCATCTGCGCGTAATCCGCGGCCAGTGTGACACGCGCGCCCAGCGGCGCGAGAGCCCCGGTGAGGTCCCACTCGAGGGCGTCCGGGGCATAGACGAAGACGCGGTCGGCGCCGGCGAGCGAACCGGCCAGGGTCTCCCGGTGCACGCCCAGGCGCATGGTGTTCGAGCGCGGCTCCAGGGCCACCACGATGCGGGCCTCCGGCTCGCGCCGGCGCAGGCCTGCCAGCGTCTTCGCGATGGCCGTGGGATGGTGGGCGAAGTCGTCGTACACCCGGATGCCGCCGCCCTCGGCGGCCAGCTCCAGGCGCCGGCGCACGCCGCGGAACCGCGCCACCGCCGCGAGCGCCGCCGCCGGCTCCACGCCCACCGCGGCGGCAGCGGCGACCGCGGCCGCGGTGTTCTCCAGGTTGTGCTCCCCGGCCAGCGGCCAGGCGTCCCGACACTCGCCGCCGACGGGATCGGTCAGGCATAGGCCGTCGCCGCCGTCGCCGAAATCCGCGCGCCAGTCGGCGGGAGCACCCGCCGCGAAGGTCTCCACCGGCGTCCAGCAGCCCATCGCCAGGGTCTCTGCCAGCTCCGCATCGCCCGCCCGGACCACCAGCCGTCCGCCCCCGGGCACGGTGCGGATCAGCTGATGGAACTGCCAGCGGATGGCGGCCATGTCCGCATAGATGTCGGCGTGGTCGTATTCCAGGTTGTTGAGCACGGCCACCCGGGGCCGGTAATGGACGAACTTGGCGCGCTTGTCGAAGAACGCCGTGTCGTACTCGTCGGCTTCCACCACGAAGAGATCGGAGCCGCCCAGGCGGGCCGAGGCGCCGAAGTCGAGCGGCACGCCGCCGATCAGGAAGCCGGGCTCCAGGCCGTTGGCCTCCAGTATCCAGGCCAGCAGGCCGGAGGTCGTGGTCTTGCCGTGGGTGCCGGCCACCGCCAGCACCCGGCGTCCCCGTAGCACGTGCTCGGCGAGCCAGGCAGGACCCGACGTATAGGGCAGCCCCCGCTCGAGCACCGCCTCCACCAGCGGATTGCCCCGGCTCATCACGTTGCCGATCACCACCGAGTCGGGTGCGGGTTCCAGCTGGGCCGGATCCCAGCCCTCGGTGACCTCGATGCCCAGCCGCTCGAGTTCCTCGCTCATCGGCGGATACACGCCGCTGTCACAGCCGGTGACGCGATGGCCGGCCGCCTTCGCCAGGGCGGCGACGCCGCCCATGAAGGTGCCGCAGATGCCGACGATGTGGATGTGCATGGTCAGGCCGAGGGGAATTGCTGGTACAGCACGAGCTGCCCGGAGAAGACGGCCAGTGCCAGCAGCGTGCCGCCGATCAGCGGAACCTCCAGCGCCCGGGCCATGATGTGACCGTCAACGAGTATCGACCACGCGATGAGCGCCAGCAGCACCATGACCCCGCCCTGCCCCTCCGCCTCCAGCGCACCGGTGGCGAGCAGCGGCAGCTCGGCCACGCTGATCAGCGCCGAGGCACCGAACAGCGCGGCGAAGGTCTGCGGGAGACGGGCGGGGTAGCCGCGCAGCCGCAGCGCGATCGTGTAGGTACCGAGGGACAGCCCGAGGCTGAGCACGAAGAACGCCGGCGACCAGGGCTGCCAGCCGCCCGACAGCGCGAGCCCGGAGAAACTCGCCGCCAGCATCGCAGCGAACAGGAGGCCGGTGAGGAACAGCGAGCGGGGCAGCGCATCGGGACCCAGCCGCAGCAGCACGATACCCGTCAGTGTCCGGAGCAGTATCAGCACGCTGCGGCAGTGTATCCTCGCATGCAGCGCATGTTCTCACGATAACCCCGGAGGGCAAAGACCCGCCAATGAGCGACATTCTCTTCATCGACACCGAGGCCACACTGCTTTCGTTCCTGGCGACGATCGACGCCGGCGGCACGCTGGCCGCGGATACGGAATTCCTGCGTGAACGCACCTACCACGCCCGGCTGTGTCTGGTGCAGCTCACGGCCGGTGGGCGCATCGCCTGCATCGATCCGCTGGCCGGGATGGACCTGGAGCCCCTGTGGCAGTGCTTCGACCGCACGGAGCTCACCCTGCACGCCGCCCGGCAGGACCTGGAGGTGCTGCTCGGCGCGGCGGGACGCCTGCCGGGCCGCATCTTCGACACCCAGGTGGCGGCGGCGCTGTGCGGCTATCCGGCGCAGATCGGCTACGCCGCGCTGGTGCGCGAGCTGCTGGGCATCGATCTCGGCAAGCATCACACGCGTACGGACTGGTCGCGCCGGCCGCTCGGCCCCGAGCAGTTGGAATACGCCGCCGACGACGTGCGCTACCTGGATGAGATGCGCGCCATCCTGAGCGCCCGCCTCGAGGAGCTCGGCCGGTTCGACTGGGCAGTGGCCGACAGCAACGAACTGCTGGATCCGGTCCTCTACGAGCCCGCGCCCGACACGGCCTGGCAGCGGCTGAAGGGGCTGGCGCGCATGGACGAGCGCACCGCATCGGCCGCCGCGGCACTGGCCGTGTGGCGGGAACGCGAAGCCCTGCGAGCGGACCGGCCCCGCCAATGGATACTGAAGGACGCCGCGCTGATCGCCCTTGCCCAGTCCCGGCCCTCCAGCCGCGAGGCGCTGGCGGACGTCCGGGACGTGCCGGCGGGGCTGGTACGGAGGGCCGGCGATCAGCTGCTGCGGGTGATCGCCCGGGCGGGACCATCGCCGGTACTGCGGCGGGGTGCGCCCACGGCGGCCGAGAAGGCGCTGGTGGCCGAGATGGCCGGCGTGGTGCGAGGCAAGGCGGAGGAGCTGGGCATCGAGCCCGAGCTGATCGCCTCCCAGAAGGACCTGCGCAGGGCCGCCGCCGGCGGCGACGGGCTGCGCGCGCTGTCCGGCTGGCGCGGCAAGCTGGTGGGAGAGCCTCTGCAGTCGCTGCTCGGGAAGCGGCCTCAGCCCTCCACCGCGGAGACCAGCCGCTCGTAGACGGCCTCGATGCTGCCCTCGGCATCCACCGTCTTCAGCAGCCCCCGGTCCCGGTAGTAATCCACCAGCGGCGCCGTCTGTTCCCGGTAGACCTGCAGACGGTTCGCGATGATCTCCTCGTTGTCGTCCTCGCGCTGGCGGAGCTCCCCGCCGGCCTTCAGGCAGGCATCGAGTTCCTCCTGGGGCGAGTAATGGATATTGAGCACCTTGCCGGTGACCGAGCAGGTGCGCCGGCCGGTCAGCCGCTTCATGAGGATATCGAAATCCACGTCCATGAGCACCGCCGCGTCCAGGGGCTGGCCGAGTTCCGCCAGCAGTTCGTCCAGGGACTCGGCCTGGGACTCGTTGCGCGGGAAGCCGTCCAGGATGAAGCCGTTCGCGGCGTCGTCTTCGGCGAGCCGTTCCCGGATCATGCCGAGAACGATGTCGTCGGAGACGAGTTCGCCGGCGTCCATGGCCGACTTCGCCTTGCGGCCGAGTTCGCTGCCGGAGGCGACCGCCGCACGCAGCAGGTCGCCCGTGGATATCTGCGGGATACCCTTCTCGGCCATCAGCCGCTGGGCCTGTGTGCCCTTCCCTGAGCCCGGGGCGCCGAGCAAAACGATGCGCATGTTTGAACTCCCTGCCGGATACCGGCCGCCTGCCGCGGATACGCCGGTGTGGCGCGCAACCGTAGCCGCTCCCCGGGACCAGGTCAATTCGGGCCGGCGCATGAAGGCGGAGGGGAAATTGGCTATGCTCCCGGGCCAGTCGTCAAACGAAGCCCAGCGAGGGAGCCCATGTCAGCAAAGAAGGCAGCCAAGAACGCATTCTATGCCCAGTCCGGCGGCGTCACCGCCGTCATCAACGCGAGCGCCTGCGGCGTCATCGAGACGGCACGCCAGCACAAGAGCCGCATCGGCAAGGTCTACGCCGGCAGGAACGGCATTATCGGCGCCCTCACGGAGGACCTGATCGACACCAACCGGGAGTCGGCCAAGGCCGTCGCTCAGCTGAAGCACACCCCCGGCGGTGCGTTCGGCACCGCCCGCTACAAGCTGAAGGGGCTGGAGGAGAACCGGCGCGAGTACGAGCGCCTGATCGAGGTTTTCGCGGCCCACGACATCGGCTTCTTCTTCTACAACGGCGGCAACGACTCCATGGACACGGCGCACAAGGTGTCCCAGATCGGTGACAGATTGGGCTTCCCGATCACCTGCATCGGCGTGCCGAAGACGGTGGACAACGACCTGCCGATCACCGACAACTGCCCGGGTTTCGGCTCGGTGGCGAAGTACGTGGCCGTCTCCACCCGGGAGGCCGCCCTGGACGTCGCCTCCATGGCCGAGACCTCCACCAAGGTGTTCATCCTGGAGGTGATGGGCCGCCACGCGGGCTGGATCGCCGCCGCGGCCGGGCTGGCCGGCGAGGGTCCCGAAGAGCCGCCCCACATCATCCTGTTCCCGGAGGTGCCCTTCGAGAAGAAGAAGTTCCTGGCGCGGGTGAAACGCTGCGTGAAGGACTACGGCTACTGCGTGATCGTCGTCTCCGAGGGGGCCCGTTACAAGGACGGCCGCTTCCTGGCCGATGCGGGCACGAAGGACGCCTTCGGCCACGTACAGCTCGGCGGCGTGGCCTCGGAGGTCGCCACGATGGTGCGCGACGGCACCGGCTTCAAGTTCCACTACGCCATCGCGGATTATCTGCAGCGCTCTGCCCGCCACATCGCCTCGGCTACGGACGTGGAACAGGCCTACGCCGTGGGGCGCGCGGCGGTGGAGATGGCGCTCGCGGGCGAGGACGCCGTGCTGCCGGTGATCAAGCGCACCTCCGACAGCCCCTACCGCTGGAAGATCGAGAAGGCGCCGCTGAGCCGCGTGGCGAACCGGGAGAAGACGCTGCCGAAACGCTTCATCACGAAGGACGGCTACGGCATCACCGGCACCGCACGGCGCTACCTCGCCCCGCTGATCAACGGTGAGGACTACCCGCCGTATTCCCGCGGCCTCCCCGTCTACGCGAAGCTCCGCAACGTTCCGGTTAAGAAGAAGCTCAAGAAACGATTTGTGGTATGATGCGCGGCGCTGTTGCCGCCGGGGACTTGCGGCGGCGGCTTCTTGAGCGCCTGAATTCCATATAAACCAGCGAGTTACGGAACGAGTACCGGATCCCGAAAACAGCCGTAGCGGTGCTTTCTTCGCCACCGTCTGCGCAGTGGATCCGGGGCCCCGACCGTCCTCGTGCCCGTCGGCTGCGGGCGGAGGGCGCTCCAGCTGAACAACCACGAACAACCGACGGCCTGCCGGGCCGATCGGTGGACATGACCGGGAGGAACAACTCATGTCGTATGAACTCGCGCTGTGGCTGTGCATCGGCGCCGGCGTCCTGGCCATCCTGTACGGACTGTTCTCGGTCCAGTGGGTGCTGAAGCAGTCCGCCGGCAACGAGCGCATGCAGGAGATCGGGGCGGCCATCCAGGAAGGCGCCGCGGCCTATATGAACCGCCAGTACACGACCATCGGCATCGTCGGCGTGGTGCTCGCCATCGTCGTCGGCTTCGCCCTCGACTGGTGGACTGCGCTCGGCTTCGTCATCGGCGCGGTGTTCTCGGCCATGGCCGGCTACATCGGCATGTTCGTCTCCGTACGCGCCAACGTGCGCACCGCCGAGGCCGCCCGCAAGGGCCTGAACCCGGCGCTGGACGTCGCCTTCCGCGGCGGCGCCATCACCGGCCTGCTGGTGGTCGGTCTGGGCCTGCTCGGGGTCGCCGGCTACTACGGCCTGCTGAACCTCGCCGGCATCGAGGGTGAGAAGGCGATCAAGGCGCTGGTCGGCCTGGCCTTCGGCGGCTCACTGATCTCCATCTTCGCCCGACTCGGCGGCGGCATCTTCACCAAGGGCGCGGACGTCGGCGCCGACCTCGTGGGCAAGGTCGAGGCCGGCATTCCCGAGGACGACCCGCGCAACCCGGGCGTGATCGCCGACAACGTCGGCGACAACGTCGGCGACTGTGCCGGCATGGCCGCGGACCTGTTCGAGACGTACGCGGTGACCATCATCGCCACAATGCTCCTCGGCGTACTGTTCCACGCCGACTGGGGCTGGGCGGCCTGGGTCTATCCGCTGGTACTGGGCGCCGCCTCCATCGTCGCCTCGGTCATCGGCACGTTCTTCGTGAAGGCGGGCTCCAACGGCTCCATCATGGGCGCGCTGTACAAGGGCATGATCGCGTCCGGCCTGCTGGCCGCCGCGGCCTTCTATCCCATTACCACGGCTATGATGGGCGGCACCGGCGAGGCGATGAACCTGTTCGGCGCGGCGGTCATCGGTCTGGCGCTGACCGCGTTCATGGTCTGGATCACCGAGTACTACACCGGCACCGACCACCCGCCCGTGCAGCTGGTCGCCGAGTCCTCCCTGACCGGTCACGCCACCAACATCATCGCCGGCCTCGGCGTCTCCATGAAGGCCACGGCCTGGCCGGTGCTGGCAGTGTGCGCCAGCATCTGGGGCGCCCACGAGCTGGCCGGCCTGTACGGCATCGGCATCGCGGCCACCACCATGCTGTCCATGACCGGCATCGTCGTGGCGCTGGACGCCTTCGGCCCCATCACGGATAACGCCGGCGGCATCGCCGAGATGGCCGAGCTGGAGTCGGAGGTGCGCAACATCACCGACCAGCTGGACGCCGTGGGCAACACGACGAAAGCGGTGACCAAGGGCTATGCCATCGGCTCCGCCGGTTTGGCGGCGCTGGTGCTGTTCGCCGATTACACGCATGCGCTGGAGGCCAACTTCAACCGAGTGTTCGACTTCAACCTGTCCGACCCCATGGTGATCATCGGCCTGCTGGTCGGCGGCCTGGTGCCGTATCTGTTCGGCGCGCTGGCCATGGAAGCCGTGGGCCGGGCCGCCGGCTCGGTGGTGAACGAGGTGCGCCGGCAGTTCAAGGAGATGCCGGGCATCATGGAAGGCACCCAGAAACCGGACTACTCCCGTGCCGTGGACATGCTGACCAAGGCGGCCATCAAGGAGATGGTCGTCCCGTCGCTGCTGCCGGTGCTGGTGCCGATCGTGGTCGGCCTCGTGCTCGGCCCCGTCGCGCTCGGTGGCATGCTGCTCGGTACGATCGTCACCGGCCTGTTCGTCGCCATCTCCATGACCGCAGGCGGCGGCGCCTGGGACAACGCGAAGAAGTACATCGAAGACGGAAACTTCGGCGGCAAGGGTTCCGAGGCGCACAAGGCGGCGGTGACCGGCGATACCGTCGGCGACCCCTACAAGGACACAGCAGGCCCGGCCATCAACCCGCTGATCAAGATCATCAACATCGTCGCGCTGCTGATCGTGCCGCTGCTCTGACCGGCACGCCCGTTTTTTTGTTTCTTTGGTCTTTGGTGCCGGTCACCCGTAAGTTGCGAAAGCTACAAAAGTTGGGAAAGTTGGATTAGTTCGGACCGGCACCCAGGAGGCGGGGGCGGTCGATCAGGTAGCCTTGGGCGAAGTCCACGCCCATCTCGCGCAGCATGTCGAAGTCGCGCTGCTCTTCCACCTGCTCCGCCACCGTGCGGAAGTCCATCTTGCGGGCCAGCTTGATCATCGCGCTCACCATCTCCTGATTGACCGGGTCGCGGCCGAGGTGGCGGGTGAAGCTGCCGTCGATCTTGAGATAGTCGATGGGCAGATGCTTCAGGTTGGAGAAGGCGCCGAGGCCGCTGCCGAAGTCGTCCAGCGCGAATTTGCAGCCCATGCCGTGCAGCACTTCGATGAAGCGCTGGGCCTGCCGGGGCTCCGTGATGAGCGCCGCTTCGGTCATCTCGAATCCGATGCGCGACGGTGCGACGCCGGTGCGGTCCAGTGACTCCACGACGAACTCCAGGAAGTCGGCGTCGCCCAGCGTCTGGCCGGACAGGTTGATGATGCAACTGCGCCCGGCGGGCACCCGGATGTCGCCGGCAGCAATTGCGTTCAGCGCGGCGCTCACCACCCAGCGGTCGATCCGCGGCATCAGATGATAGCGTTCCGCGGCCGGCAGGAAGTCCCGTGGGGACTCCGTGCGGCCCTGGGCATCCTGGAAGCGCAGCAGCACCTCCATCGCCGGCCCGGATTCGCGCTCGGCATCCAGCGCGATGATGGGCTGGGTGGCGAGCACGAAGCCGCCGTTCGACAGGGCGTCCTGCAGGCGTCTCAACCACTGGATCTCGCCCCGTTCCCGCGCCGCTGCCTCGTCCGCCGAAGAGTACACGTGCACCTGGCCGCGGCCGTGCTGCTTGGCCATGTAACAGGCCGAATCCGCAGCGGCCAGCATGTCCTGGACCGAACCGCTGTCCGGCCCCAGCTCCACGATCCCGACGCTGACGCCGATGGTGAAGATGCGGTCCTGCCAGACGAAGCGGTGATCCGCCACCGCCTGCACCACGTCGCCTGC
This sequence comes from uncultured Woeseiaceae bacterium, assembly GCA_964602525.1. Lineage (GTDB taxonomy): Bacteria > Pseudomonadota > Gammaproteobacteria > Steroidobacterales > Woeseiaceae > Lentisalinibacter. The sequence continues at coordinate 45,174 of CAZRSA010000002.1, read as the reverse complement.
GATCTGGCGCGCCTTTTCCAGCGGACAGCCCATCAGCAGCATCCCGAACTCGTCGCCGCCGATGCGCGCGACGGAGTCCGAATCGCGCACCTGGTCCTTGATCAGCGCCGCCACCTCCCGCAGCAGCGCATCCCCCGCCATGTGCCCGCAGGTGTCGTTCACCGCCTTGAAGCGGTCCAGGTCGAGATAGCAGAGCACGTGGCTGGCCTTCTCGCGCCGGGCATTGTCGATGGCCTCCTCGAGCCGCCGCTCGAGCTCGCGGCGGTTGATGAGACCGGTCAGCGCATCGTGAGCGGCCTGATAGCTCATCTGGCGCGTCAGGCCCCGCATCTCGCTCACGTCGTGGAACACCACCACCACTCCCTCGATGGCGCCTTCGCTCGCGCGGATGGGCGAGGCGGTGAGTTCCACGGAATGCTCGTGCTCGTCGTCGCGCCCCACCATGTGCGCCCGCCGGCCCATGTTCACACGCTGACGCATGGCCAGGCAGCGCTCCACCGGGTCGCCGAGGGAACGCTTGTCCAGCTCGTCGATCAGTTGCATGACCTCGGCAAACGGCCGGCCCTCGACCTCCTGCCGGCTGTAGCCGGTGAGTAGTTCGGCCTCGCGGTTCATGTATTCCACTCGTCCGCGGATATCCGTGGTGATCACCCCGTCGCCGATCGACTCGATCACCGCGAGCGCCTGACGCCGGTCGCCCCTGAGGGTGGAATCGATCTCCCGCCGGTGGCTCACGTCCCGTGCGACGGTCAGCACCAGCTTCCGGTCACCCCAGTTCACGACCGCCATGCCGGCCTCCACCCACATGCCGTGCTCGCCGCCGTTGATGAGCTGCATCTCCAGCATCTGCGGGCCGACCTCCCCGGCCAGCAGGCGGGTGACCGTGCGGCGGAACAGGGCACGGAAGGCCGGGCGCACCAGGTCGCTCACCGGCCTGCCCTCGAGCTGCTCCGGCTCCAGTCCCACGAGCCGCGCGGCCGCCTCGTTGGCGAGTTGCACGCGATCGTCGTGCAGCAGCACCACCTCGGGCATGGTGCGCACCAGCCGCCGCAGCGCACGGTCGCGCTCGAACACCGCCTCGTCCTTTTCGGCGAGCGCGTCGAATAGCCGGTTCAGCGAGCGCCCCAGCGGGCCGAGCACGGGATCGTCGGCCGGGCGCAGGCGGCGTCCGACCGCGGCGTCCGCGGATACCTCGAGGATCTCCTGATTGAGCCGCCGCAGGCGCTCATGGAAACGGCGACGCAGCACGATGAGCACGATGGCCAGCACCAGCACTGCCGGCACCAGTATGGTGACGGCGACGATCAGTGCGGTCTGCGGCATGCTTCGCTCATCGGAACCTGGCTCCAGGGTGGCGCAGGGATTAAAATTCTTGTTCTTTCAAGAGCCTAGACTCTGTCTGAGCCAAGCATAGCCTAATCCGGGGCGGCGCGATCCGCCAATTCACCATAACGCCCGCCGGAACGCCGTGCAGCACGCTTGTCAGCCTTCTGTAAACTCCGTAACCTCAGCCGCCGTCCCGCCGCTTGCGGCCCCCATCGAGCAGCCGACATGGATATCGAGATCGCAAGGGAACAGATGATCGACCAGCAGATCCGGGCCTGGGATGTGCTGCAGCCCCGAGTCCTCAGGATCCTGGGCGAGGTGCCCCGCGAGCGCTTCGTGCCTGAGGCCTGGGCGAGCCTGGCGTTCGCCGATACCGAAATCCCGCTGGCCCACGGCGAAAATATGATGGCGCCGAAAGTCGAGGGCCGGCTGCTGCAGGCGCTGGAAATCGAACCCGGCGACCGGGTGCTGGAGGTCGGCACCGGCACTGGTTTCCTCACCGCCTGCCTGGCTCACCTGGGTGAGCACGTAGTCAGCGTGGACTGCTACTCGGACTTCGTCGCCACCGCGGGCGACAGGCTCCGGGAGATGGAGGTCCTGAACACCGAACTCCTGACCATGGACGCCATGCGCGAGCTGCCGGCCGGCGAGTTCGATGCCATCGCGGTCACCGGCTCCGTGTCGCGCTTCGAGCAGCACTTCGCCGACGCGCTGGCCATCGACGGGCGCCTCTTCCTCGTGGTCGGTGAAGCTCCGGTGATGGAGGCTCTGCTCATCACACGCACCGGTGAGAAGGAGTGGAGCCGTGAGAGTCTGTTCGAGACGGTGCTGAAACCCCTGCGCAATGCGACACCGCCGCCCGAGTTCCGGTTCTGACCGCCCGATCCGGGACGTGCAGGACCCGTGACGACGGAGATCCTCGGGTGGTGGATGAACTCAGACCGGCCGAACTCGTCGCGCGCATCCGCGCGGGCGAGAACTGGCAGCTGCTGGACGTGCGCGAACCCTGGGAACTCGGCATCGTGTCGCTCCCGCACGCCGTCGCCATCCCGATGAACCAGGTACCCAACCGCCAGCGCGAACTGGATCGGGACAGGCCCCTGGCCGTACTCTGCCACGGCGGCATACGCAGCTATCGGGTGGCCGCGTGGCTGCAGCAACACGGCTTTCGGCGCGTGGTCAACGTGGCAGGCGGCATCGACGCCTGGGCGGCGGAGGTCGACCCGTCACTGCCCCGCTACTGAGCGGGCTAGCTGCCCGCTATTGAGTGGAGCCGGAAACCGGTGCTATAGTGATATACCTGACTAAAACACCTACTCCCCAGAACGAGGAGACCAAGAGAACAATGGATATCCGCAGATTCGGGCTGCTCGTGCCGCTGGCCGCCCTCTTAGCCGCCACGCCCGCCGGGGCCGAATCCCTGCTGGAGGTCTACCAGCGCGCACTGCAGAGCGACCCTCTCATTCGCGAGGCGGAGGCGAATCGCCGGGCCACTGAACAGGCGGTACCGCAGGCGCGCGGACTGCTGCTGCCGCAGCTGTCGGCTTCGGCCAGCGAGAGCCGCGGCGCGGCCGAGGGCGCGTCCGCGTTCCAACAGGTAGCGCCGGGCGGTGAGACGGTTACCGTCACCAGCGACTTCGAGGACGAGAGCATCGAGACCACCCAGTGGCAGATCGAACTGCGCCAGACCGTTTTCCGCTGGGACCAGTTCGTCGGCCTGAAGCAGGCCGGAAAGCAAGTGGCGCGCGCCGAGGCGGATTTCGAGGCAGCTCAGCAGGACCTCATCGTCCGCGTGGCCACGCGGTACTTCGACGTGCTGGCTGCGGAAGACGCGCTGGAAGCCGCCCAGGCCAGCAAGCGTGCCATCGACCGCCAGCTGGAACAGGCCCAGCAGCGTTTCGAGGTGGGCCTGATCGCCATCACCGACGTGCAGGAGGCGCAGGCCGCCTACGACCAGGCCATCGCAGACGAGATTGCGGCGAAGCGGCAGCTCGCCACCGCGCGGGAGTTCCTGCGCGAGATCACCGGCGACTACCTCGAGGACCTGGAGACGCCGGGTCTGGACCTGAGTCTCGAGACACCGGATCCCGCCGACGAAGACCTGTGGGTGGAGACTGCCTTCGAACAGAATCTGGCCCTGACCGCGGCCCGGCTGAACGCGGAGATCGCAAGGCAAGAGATCGACTCCCGCCGCTCCGGCCATTACCCCACCCTGGACCTCGTCGCCACACGCAGTGACTTCGACCGGGAGTTCGAGCGCTCCAACGAAGGCGGACCATTCAACGACGTCTTCAACAACCAGACCTCGGACAGCATCGCCCTGGAGTTCCGGATCCCGCTATTCTCCGGTGGCAGGACCTCAGCCCAGGTGCGCGAAGCGGTGTATTTGCACCGCGCGGCGAAAGAGCAGCTGCAGCGGGTGGCACGGGAGACCGAGCGTCAGGCACGGGATGCGTATCTGGGCGTGGTGGCCGATATCTCCCGCGTAAAGGCGCTCCGCCAGGCGCTTTCCTCTTCCAGGACGGCGCTGGAAGCCACCGAGGCGGGCTTCGAGGTGGGGACCCGCACGACGGTCGACGTGCTGGCCGCCCAGCAGCAGCTGCTGTCCGCGGCAACGAATTACCGCCGTGCCCGTTACGACTACCTGCTGAACGTGCTCAATCTGAAGCAGGCGGCCGGCATCCTGCGCATCCAGGATCTGGAGGATATCGACGCGATCCTCGTGCCGCGGAGCGAGTTCAACAATAGCAGGCCCTCAGGCGTTGAACCGCCGGGTGAGGGGCTCCAATAGCTCCAGCAGACTCCTGAGCGAGCCCCGGTTGTCCAGCAGCAGCCGTCGTGCACGTTCCCCCATGTCCCTGCGCGTCGCCTCGTCGGCGAACAGCTCCTCCAGCGCAGCGGCAAGTTCGGCGTCGTCCGCGACCACCCGCGATGCGCCCCGCTCCGCGAACATGGCCGCGATGTCCTCGGCATTGAACAGGTGCGGTCCGGTGAGGATGGGCAGCCCGAGAGACGCCGGCTCGAGCAGGTTATGTCCGCCGACAGGCACCAGGCTGCCGGCGACGAAAGCGATGTCCGAAGCCGCATAGAACAGCGGCAGCTCCCCCATGGTATCGCCGAGGAAGACGCGGGTCTCCGGGCGGCAGCGATCCCCGCCGGTACGCTGAACGTAGTCGAGCCCCTGCTCCTCGATCAGGCCGGCCACGGCCGGGAAACGCTCGGGATGACGCGGGACGAGTACCAGCAGCGCGTCCGGTATCGACTCCAGCAGCCGGCAATGGGCCGCGAGGACGATCTCCTCTTCCCCGGCGTGGGTGCTCGCCGCGATCCAGACCCGCCGGTCCGGGAAATGGTCGGCGGCGAACTCGCGCCCCCGCGCCGCCAGGCCCTCGTCGATCTCCACGTCGAACTTGATGTTGCCGGTGACGAAGGTACGCGCGGGCGCCGCGCCCAGGTCACGGAACCGCTGCGCATCCTGCTCGCTCTGGGCGGCGATGATGATGCCGTGGGACAGCGCCTCGCGGAACAGCGGCGTGAGGTGGCGGTAGCGCGCCACGGAGCGGGGCGAGATTCGCGCGCTCGCCAGCACCAGCGGCACCCGGCGCCGCCCGCACTCGGCATACAGGTTGGGCCAGAGCTCCGTCTCGATGATGATGGCGAGCCGCGGCCGGACGCGGTCGAAGAAACGCCGCACGGCTCCCGGCGTCTCGAAGGGGGCGAAGCAGTGGACGACCTCGCCGCCGAACAGGCGGCGCACCCGTTCGGCGCCGGTAGGGGTGACAGTAGTGACGACCACGGCCAGGGAGCCGAAGCGCTCCTTCAGCGCCTTGATCAACGGGGCCGCGGCCTGCACCTCGCCCACCGAGACGGCGTGAACCCAGATCGAGCCCGAGCGGATTTGCGGAAAGCCGATACCGAATCGCTGCCCGAGCCGGTCGTGGTACCCCTTGCGGGTGAAGCCCCGCCAGAACCAGAACAGGAAGACGAAGGGCGTGGCCAGGTAGACCAGCAGCTGGTAGGCGAAGCTCACCGTTCCGGTTCCGGCCTCAGGGCAGACCGCGGATGGAATCGATGATGCGCGAGCTCGACCGGTCTGCGCGGAATGCCAGCACGCGCACCTCGCCGCCGGCCGCGAGCACGGCCGGGCCGCCGGCAATCTCCTCGGGCCGGTAGTCGCCCCCTTTCACGAGCACGTCCGGCAGCACCGCCTCGATCAGGCGTGCCGGCGTGTCCTCCCCGAACGGCACCACCCAGTCGACGGCGGCCAGCCCCGCCAGCACGGCCATGCGATCCTCCGCCGGATTCACAGGGCGGCCCTCGCCCTTCAGCCGGCGCACGGAATCGTCGCTGTTCACGGCCACGATCAACCGATCGCCCAGTGACTTCGCCTCCTCCAGGTAGGCGACGTGACCGGCGTGCAGGATGTCGAAGCAGCCGTTGGTCATGACGATGCGCTCGCCCCGGCCGCGCGCCTCGCCGACGAATTCGAGCAGCGCGGGCTCGTCCACCATGCCCCGGCCGCCCTTGCCGCGCTGGTGCAGCGCCACGCGCAGTTCGGACGGCGTGACGCCGGCCACGCCGATCTTGCGCACCACCAGGCCGGCGGCCAGGTTGGCGAGTGCGGCCGCCTCGCCCAGGGACGTGCCGGCCGCCAGAGCGGCACCCAGGGTGGCAATTACCGTGTCGCCGGCACCCGTGACATCGAAGACCTCCCGGGCCTCCGTCGAAAGGAAGCGCGCCTCGCCGTCCCGTTCCACCACCAGCATGCCGCGCTCGCTGCGGGTGATCACCAGGGCGCCGAGCTCCAGCCCGTCGATCATGGCCCGCGCCCGGCGCAGCAGGTCGTCGTCGTCGCGCGCGGTGCCGGCGACCGCCTCGAATTCCGCCTGGTTGGGCGTGAGCAGCGTGGCGCCCCGGTAGCGCCCGAAGTCCGTGCCCTTGGGATCCACGAGCACCGGCACGCCCGCCTCGCGGGCCGTGGCGATCAGCTGGCCGACCTCGTGCAGCGCGCCCTTCGCGTAGTCGGACAGGATCACCAGCCCGGACGCCTGCAGCGCGGCCCGGAAGGGCTCGGCCACGGACACGGCGGTGCCGGCGGCGACTTCCTCCCGGTCCAGGCGGATCAGCTGCTGGCCCCGGGAGAGCACCCGCAGCTTGGTGATGGTCGGCGTGTCCCGCGAGACGGCGAAGCGGCAATCCACCCCGCGCTCGGCCAGCAGCGTCTCCAGCCGCGCGGCGTCCGAGTCGGCCCCGACGATGCCCACCAGCGCGGTCTGCGCGCCCAGCTCGGCGAGGTTCATCGCCACGTTGGCGGCGCCGCCCGGTCGCTCCTCGCCGTCGCGCACGTGCACTACCGGCACCGGCGCCTCGGGAGAGATGCGGCCGGTCGCACCGAACCAGTACTGGTCGAGCATGAGGTCCCCGGCCACCAGGAGACGGGCACCGGAGAAATCGGGTATCTGCAGGGTCACGCGCTCGCCGCCGGGGAAGCCTCGGAAGCACGGAATCTTAGCAAAGAGAGGGGCCCGCCACACGGCGGCGGCGGGGCCGGGACGGGCGGGGGCCGACGGGGATTCCCCCGTGCCCGCGATCGGGACGGGCGGTGCGGGCCTATCGCGTCATCGGCGGCTCAGCCACACTTGGAATCGCCGCAGTTCAGACAGGTCATGCAGCCGTCCATCATGACCACCGCGGTCACGTTGCACTTGGCGCAGAGCTGCGCGCCCTCCGGGAACTCGCTCTCGGAGAAGGCGTCGGTCTGCGCGGCGCGGGCCTCGAATTCCGCCCGCTTCTCGGCGATCAGCTTCTGCTGATGTTCGTCCGGACCGGCCGGCTTCAGCAGCCCGATGGTGTGCAGGTGTTTCTCCACGATGTGGCCCAGCTCGGCAATGATCGACGGCATGAACTTGCCGCCCGGCTGCCAGTAGCCGCCGCGGGGATCGAACACGGCCTTCAGCTCGCCCACCAGGAAGGTCACGTCGCCGCCCTTGCGGAACACCGCCGAGATGATACGGGTCAGCGCCACGATCCACTGGTAGTGGTCGAGGTTCTTCGAGTTGATGAATATCTCGAAGGGACGGCGCTGCTCGTGGGGCGTGTCCTCATTCAGCACGATGTCGTTGATGGTGACGTACATTGCGTGATCGGACACCGGCGTCTTCACCTTGTAGGTGGAGCCGATCAGCACCTCCGGGCGCTCGAGTCTCTCGTGCATGCGGATGACGGTGGCGCCGTCGCCCTCCTGCTCCACCTCGTAGGCGGGTTTCTTCTCCGCCTTGTCCTCCGGCTTCTTCACGGAGTAACCGACGATCTTCTTCTCGATCTTCTTTGCAGCCATGCCTGTATCCTCTGTCCGGCCCGCCGCCGCGGCGGGTCCGCTAACGTCCGTCCGATGATCCGTCCGCGCTCAGAACTTGCCGTAGTAGCCTTCCTTCAGCGCGTCGAAAAGGTTCGCGGCGGTGTGCAGCTCGCCGTCGTACTCGATCTCCTCGTCGCCCTTCAGCTCCACCGTGCTGCCGTCGTCGAGTTCGAAAACGTAGGTGGTGTTCTTCAGGTCCTGCTCCTTCACGAGCACGCCCTGGAAAGCCTCCGGGTTGAAACGGAAGGTGGTGCAGCCCTTCAGCCCCTGCTCGTAGGCGTAGAGGTAGATGTCCTTGAAATCCTCGTAAGGGTATTCCGTGGGCACGTTTGCCGTCTTGGAGATTGAGGAGTCCACCCACTTCTGTGCGGCAGCCTGAATGTCCACGTGCTGTTTCGGCGTCACGTCGTCCGAGGTAATGAAGTACTCCGGCAGTTTCTCCCCGAGCGCTTCGGAATACGGCATCGCCCGGGGATTGATCAGCTCCCGGTAGGCGAGCAGCTCGAAGGAGAAGACGTCCACCTTCTCCTTGGATTTCCGCCCTTCCCGGATGACGTTGCGGAAATAATGATGAGCGAAACTGGGCTCGATGCCGTTGCTCGCGTTGTTGGCCAGCGATAGCGAGATGGTGCCGGTGGGGGCAATGGAGCTGTGATGAGTGAAGCGCGCGCCCGTGCGTTCGAGCTCCTGCACCAGCCCGGGAGCCTCGGCAGCCACCTTCTGCATGTAGCGGCTGTAGCGGGCGTGCAGCACGCGGCCCGGCAGCCGGTCGCCGGGGCGGAGGCCGTCGGCGGCCATCTCGGGCCGCTTGCGCAGCATCTCCGGCGTGACCTCGAATTCCTCCTCCATGATCGGCGCGGGGCCTTTCTCGCGGGCCAGTTCCAGCCCCGTCTCCCAGCCCGCCAGCGCGAGCTGCTTCGCCACCTTCTCGGTGAACCCCACGGAGTCCGGCTCGCCGTACTTCATGCCCATCATGGTGATGGTGGAGCCGAGCCCCAGGAAGCCCATGCCGTGGCGACGCTTGCGCATGATCTCGTTGCGCTGCTCGCCCAGCGGCAGGCCGTTGACCTCGACGACGTTGTCCAGCATGCGGGTGAAGACCTTCACCACCTCGCTGAACTCCTCCCAGTCGAAACGCGCCTCGTCCGTGAAAGGCGAGAGGACGAACTTGGTCAGATTCACCGAGCCCAGCAGGCAGGAGCCATAGGGCGGCAGCGGCTGCTCGCCGCAGGGGTTGGTGGCGCGGATGTTCTCCGTCCACCAGTTGTTGTTCATCTCGTTGACCCGATCGATCAGCACGAAACCCGGCTCGGCGAAATCATAGGTGGAGGCCATGATCATGTCCCACAGCCGCTGCGCCGGCACCGTCTTGTAGATGCGGCAGGCCACCAGGCCTTCCTCGTTGCGCACGTAGTCGCCGCCGCCGGGCCACTCCCGCCAGGTGAACTGCTCGGGATCGTCGAGCTCGAGCCGGTCGTGCTCCGCCTCGTGCAGCGAAACCGGGAAGGCCAGCTTCCAGTCGTCGCCGTTCTTCACCGCCTGCATGAACTCGTCGGTGATCAGCAGCGACAGGTTGAACTGGCGCAGGCGCCCGTTCTCCCGCTTGGCGCGGACGAAATCCATGACGTCGGGGTGGCCCACGTCGAAGGTGCCCATCTGCGCCCCGCGGCGGCCGCCCGCGGACGAGACCGTAAAGCACATCTTGTCGTAGATATCCATGAACGACAGCGGGCCGGAGGTATAGGCGCCGGCGCCGGTCACGTATGCCCCTTTCGGCCGCAGCGTGGAGAACTCGTAGCCGATGCCGCAGCCCGCCTTCAGCGTCAGCCCCGCCTCGTGCACCTTGTTCAGGATGTCGTCCATCGAATCCACGATGGTGCCGGACACGGTGCAGTTGATGGTGGAGGTCGCCGGCTTGTGCGCCTGCGCGCCCGCATTGGACATGATGCGTCCGGCCGGGATGGCGCCGCTGCGCAGTGCCCACACGAAGCGCCCGTACCAGTGCTCCCGGCGGTCGGCCGGCTCCACGTCCGCGAGTGCGCGGGCCACCCGCTGGTAGGTGGCATCGACAGAGGCATCGATCTCCTTGCCGTTCTTGGCCTTCAGCCTGTACTTGGAATCCCAGATATCGATGGACGCGTCCTGAAATGCAATCTCCGAGACGGCCGTCGGTGCCACTATCGCTGCCGGTTTCATCGTACGAGAACCCCCAAAAATCCGGGCCGTCGGCCAGAAGCCCGAACGGCGTTGTATTCTGTCAAATGCGGCGGCCAGATCACCGCATAAGAACCCCCAGGTATCCGGCACGGGAGAGCCGGGCACCTGCCCTTGAGCAAGGTTTGTGCTTGTTCTGCGAGACACAAGATGTTGTGCCTGCGAGCCACTAGATTATGATCGTGAGGGGCCGCTGTCAAGGGAAAACCGGAAACTTTTTCCCGACTAAAAGAACATAGAAAACAATATCTTAACAAAAAAAGCCGAAAAGTCGCTTTAAAACGTGGGCATTTTCTGCACGGCGGGGTGTCATATTGGTGACACAATATCTTGTGCGGGCCTCCGGGAGGGCGTGGAGCGGTGCGACCGCGGTCGTCGGGCAGGGAGAAGCCCTTGAAAAGCCGCATGCCGATCCGCATTTCGGCCTCATCGAACACGAGCGGGAAAACCGCTCGGGAAACGCAGAGGAGGTCGAAAATGAGCCTTGTAACCTACGAACCCTGGAGCCTGGTGAACCGGCTCCACCGCGATCTCGACAAGCTGATGGCGGGCCGTATGCCGGCCGACCCGGAGAGTTCGTCCGCTGTAGCGGACTGGATCCCGGCCGTCGATATCAGCGAGGAATCCGAGCGCTTCGTCCTCACCGCGGATGTTCCGGGCGTCGATCCGAAGGACATCGAGGTCAGCATGGAGAACGGCGTGCTCACGCTGAGCGGCAAGCGGGAATTCACCGACAGGGACGAGACCAACGGGTATCGCCGCGTCGAGCGCGTGAGCGGCAGCTTCTTCCGTCGCTTCACGCTGCCCGAGACGGCGGACGCCGAGGGCATCACGGCGAAGAGCGCCCATGGCGTGCTCGAGATCGTAATCCCGAAGCAGCCTAAGGTCATGCCCCGCCGCATCGACGTCAGCGTCGAGTAACGGCAGCGGCTGAGCCGGGACGGCGCCCGCCCCGGGCCTGCCCCGGTGACGGCGGAGACCGGAACCAACCGGTCTCCGCCGTTGTCTTTGCTGAACTGGCCCCCTCGTGAACCTTCGTTCATGATGCATCCGGGAGATCCGGTCCGGGCAGGTCCAGCCGAGCATCGCACTGGCGGCGACGGCCAGCGACATTCATTTCGCCAAGAGGAATTCATCGCATGTTGAGACGAACCGTTCTGGCAACCCTCGTGCTCGCAGCCGGACTGACCGGCACCGCGTCGGCCGCCATGCCCCAGCTGTTCGGCGGCGAGGAAACTCCCAGCCTCGCGCCCCTCGTCGACCAGGTATCCCCGGCCGTCGTGAACATCCGGGTGAGCGCCACCGTGGAGATGCGCACGCCGTTCCACAATAACGACCCGTTCCGCCGCTTCTTCGGCCTGCCCGACGAGCAGCCCCGGGAGCGCCGGATGCAGAGCGCGGGTTCGGGCGTCATCGTGGACGCGGACAACGGTTACATCATCACCAACCACCACGTGGTGGACGGCGCCGACGAGATAGAAATCACCCTGTTCAACGACCGCACGCTGGAAGCCGAGATCATCGGCTCCGACCCGGGCACGGACATCGCCGTGCTGAAGGTCGAGGAAGACGGGCTGGTCGAACTGCCCATCGGCGACTCCGACGTGCTGGAGGTGGGCGATTTCGTCATCGCCATCGGTAATCCCTTCGGCCTCCAGCACACGGTCACGTCGGGCATCGTGAGTGCCCTGGGCCGCTTCGGCCTGAATCCGGACGGCTACGAGGACTTCATCCAGACGGACGCCTCCATCAACCCGGGCAACTCCGGTGGCGCGCTGGTGAACCTGCGCGGCGAGCTCGTCGGCATCAACTCGGCCATCATCTCCCGCACCGGCGGCAACGTGGGCATCGGCTTCGCCGTGCCCTCGAACATGGCCAACGCCATCATGCGCCAGATCCTGGAATTCGGCGAGGTGCGGCGCGGCCTGCTGGGCGTGCAGATCAGCACGGTGGACGAGGAGACGGCCGAGGCGCTGGGCCTGGACGAGGTGCGCGGCGCGCTGGTGCAGTCGGTGAACCCCGGCTCCGCCGCCGAGCAAGCCGGCATCGAGGTGGACGACATCATCGTCGAGGCGAACGGCGAGAAGATCGCGAGCGGCACGGAGCTGCGCAACACCATCGGCCTGCTGCGTGCCGGCGAGGAAGTGAAGATCCGCCTGCTGCGCGACGGCCGGGAACGGACCGTGACGGCTATCCTGGACGACCGCAACGCCATGATGAGCAGTGCCGGTGTCGACCTGCACCCGGGCCTGGAGGGCGCCGAATTCGCACCCGCCACCGGACCCGACTCCAACGGCGTCGAGGTGGTCTCCGTCGAGGCCGGCAGTCCGGCCGCCCAGCGCGGACTCAGACCGGGCGACGTCATCACCGAGGTCAACCGCAGCCCTGTCACCAACATGTCGGAGCTGCGCGAAGCCATCGGTGACAGCCGCATCCTCTTCCTGAAGGTGATCCGCGGCGACCGCGTGCTGTTGCTGCAGATACGCTAGGCGCCACCCCCTGCCACGAGGCCGGTCCGCAGCTGCTGCGGTCCGGCCTCTTTTTTTTGCCTGCATCGACGCGGCCCGCGGGGCAGAAAGCAGCCTGCCGGCATCGGCCGCGGTCTCGGCCATCGGTCGAGCCGATCGAATACGACGAACTTGTTCGCCTTGCCACCGTCCGAGCCGCTCAGTATGTTCTGGTCATGCACCGTCGCCTCACACGCTCGCGCTTCCTGTCTGCTATCGCCGCTCTGTCGGTGCTGTTGGCAACGTCGGCGGCAGCGGCCGCAGCGCTGCGGTCCGCCGACGAGCGCATCGACGACCGGCGGCAGCTGTTCGCCGCCGTCTATGCCGAGGCGCGGGAGGGCAACTGGGATCCGGCCCGCGCGGCCGCGGGCGAGCTGTCGGATTACGCGCTCTGGCCCGACCTGCGGGCGGCCTGGCTGCAGGCAACCATCCGCCGTGCGGAGGCGGAGACGGTGGAGGATTTCCTGCGCGAATACGCGCACCTGCCGCCGGCCCGCCGCCTCGCCTATCGCTGGATCCGCGAACTGGCGCGCCGGGGCGACTGGCCCCGCTTCCTGACCCTGTACGCCGAGCGTTATGCCGATGCCGGCATCACCCGGCTCGACTGCCAGGCGGCACAGGCCAGGCGGCTCGCCGAGCCCGGCCATCGCTATGGCGAGGCAGACGTCGAGCGGCTGTGGCTGTCGGGCCGCAGCCAGCCCCGCGAGTGCGATCAGGTATTCGACGAAATGCGCAGCGTGGGCCTGCTGGACGCCGAGCGTTACCGGCAGCGATTCGAACTGGCCATCGACGCGCGGGAATTCCGCCTCGCCCGCTACCTCGCGCGGCAGCTGGACGACGCCTCACAGCGGGAAGCGGCTGCATGGCTGGCCATGCAGGACGATCCCGCCCGGGAACTGGTACGGCTGGACCCGGCCGATGCGGACGGCGCGACCCGGGCGCGTATCCTCTGGGGCGTGCAGGCACTGGCCCGCCGCGATCCCGCTTACGCGGCGGAACTCTGGCGTCGCCTGGCGCCCTCGCTGGGCGTCTCCGGCCGCGAGCGCTGGGAGGTGGCGGGCTACATCGCCATCCGCGCCGCGCTGCGGCGGGAACCGGCCGCGCCCGGACTGCTGAAGGCGGTGCCTGCCCATCTGGCCGGCGAGGACGTGCTCGCATGGCGCACGCGGGATGCCCTGCGGCGAGAGGACTGGCCGGACGTGCTCGCGGCCGTGGCGGCCATGCCGGCCGGGATGGCCGACGAGGCGATCTGGCGCTACTGGCGCGCGCGGGCGCTGGCGGCCACCGGCGACCGGGCCGGCGCCGAGGCAATCTGGACGGCACTCGCCGGGGAGCGCAGCTACCACGGCTTCCTGGCAGCCGACGCCCTGGACCTGCCCTACGTGCTCGGCCACCAACCCCTGGCCGCCGACGAGGCGGCCATCGCGGCGCTGATCCGGGATCCCGCCATCCACCGGGCCGGCGAACTGTTCCACGTGGGGCTCGAGAGCCCGGGACGCGGCGAGTGGAACGATGCCGTGGCCGGGCTCGACAATCATCGCCTCACCCAGGCAGCGCTGCTCGCCCATCGCTGGGGCTGGCATTCCCGCGCGATCGCCACTGCCGCGAAGGCCGGCCGCTACGACGACCTCGCCCTGCGCTATCCGCTGCCGTGGCGGGAGTATTTCGAGACCCACGCCGCAGCGGCCGACATACGCGAGGCGTGGGCGTACGGCATCGCCCGCAGCGAGAGCCTGTTCATGGCGGACATCCGATCGTCCGCCGGCGCCGTCGGCGTGATGCAGCTCATGCCGGCCACCGGCCGCGGCACCGCCCGGCGCGAGCGGCTGCGCTGGCGCGGCTACGCCACGCTGATCGACCCGCCCGCCAACATCCAGCTCGGCACCCGTTACCTGGCCAAGGTCTACGAGCGCTTCGGGGCCAACCCGGTGCTCGCCACGGCGGCCTACAATGCCGGCCCGCACCGGGTGGAGCGCTGGCTGCCGGAGACGCGCTCCCTGCCGGCGGACATCTGGATCGAGACCATCCCCTTCGCCGAGACCCGCAGCTACGTCAAACGGGTGCTGACGGCGGACAGCATATTCAGCTGGCGCCTGACCGGCCGGGAGCTCAGGCTCTCGGCGCTGCATGCCCCCGTGCCGCCCACGGGCGAGCGGCTGGCGCTGGCGCAGGCCGAGGACAACGAACCATGACCCACAGCATCTGCGTACTGGGCGGTACCGGTTTTGTCGGTACGGAGATCGTCGAACGCCTCGCGGCCGAGCAGCACCGGGTACTGGTTCCCACCCGCAACGTGGAGAACGGACGGCACCTGAAGGTGCTGCCCACGGTCACCGTGGTCGCCGCGGACATCCATGACCCGGCCGCCCTGGAGCGGCTGTTACGGGGCCAGGACGCCGTGATCAACCTCGTGGGCATCCTGAACGAGAGCGGCCACAGCGGGCGGGGCTTCGACCAGGCCCACCGGGAACTCACCCGCAAGGTCGTGGCCGCCTGCCGCTCGAGCGGCGTCGGCCGGCTGCTGCAGATGAGCGCGCTGAAGGCAAGCCCGGAAGGGCCCAGCCATTACCTGCGCACCAAGGGCGAGGCCGAGCAGATCATCGAGCGGGACAGCGGCGACGACCTGGCCTGGACGATCTTCCAGCCCTCGGTCATCTTCGGCCCGGACGACGGCTTCGTGAACACCTTCGCCGGCCTGCTGAAGTTCCTCCCCGTGCTGCCGCTGGCGATGCCCGACTCGCGCTTCGGGCCGGTCTCGGTGGATGACGTCGCCGAGGCCTTCGCCCTGTCCCTGGACGACCCGGAGACCGAATCCCGGCGCTACGAGCTGTGCGGACCGAGGACCTACACGCTGCGCGAGCTGGTGGAGCTCATCTGCGCGACCCTGGAGATCCGCCGCCTGATCATCGGCCTGCCGGAGTGGGCGTCCCGGCTGCAGGCGAACATCTTCGAGTACGTGCCCGGCAAGCCGCTGTCCCGGGACAACTATCTTTCCCTGACGGTGCCGAGCGTGTGCGACAGCGACGGCTTCGCCCACTTCGGCATCCGGCCACGCTCGCTGGAGAGCGCAATGCCGCTCTACGTCGGCAAGGCCGGCCGCAACGCCCGCTACTCCCGCTACCGAAAGGAAGCCGGACGCCTCACTCAGCGGTAGGCGGCGAGGCGCTGACGGCGCCCGGCGGGCTCCAGCTCGCCCAGAGCGGCCGTGCGTTCGTAGAAGCAGCGGAGGGAGCCGCCACAGTCCTCCAGCAGGCCCGTGAACTCCGGCACCAGGCCGTGATAGGCCATGGCCGGTATAAGTGCCGCGTTGTCGCCGGGTACGCGGCGGGGTGCGATCGCCGAGCCGGCCAGCTCGGCGAACAGGCGCGACTTCTCCCGGCGCATCTTCGCCGGCGGACGGCCGCTCGCGTACAGCGCCTCCAGCCGTTCGCGCAGGGCCAGCACCTCCGCCATCCACTCGCGCTGCCACGCGATGCGGCGGTCGAGTTCCGCGAGCCCGTCCGCATCCCCCTCGCCATCCCCGCGGGACTCCAGCCAGCGGCGCACCCCCGTGCGTCCCACCACGGTGGCGAAGGACTCGTTGAACTCGGTGTCGTCCTGCACGTACAGGCGCTGGTGGGCGAGTTCGTGGAACAGGGTCTCCACCAGCGCGAGATCGGACCAGCCCATCATCGTGTTCAGCACCGGGTCCTCGAAGCGCCCCAGCGTGGAATAGGCGGCGACCCCGGCCACGTGGGTGTCGTAACCGTCCGCGGCCAGCCGTGCCGCCTCCGCCTCGGCCGCTTCCCTGGCGAAGTAGCCCCGGTAGGCGACGCAGCCGGCCACCGGGAAGCACCAGCGCTTCGGCTCCACCGAGAACTCCGGCGCGGCGAAAACGTTCCAGACCACGAAGTCGCGGCCGAGGTCGGCATAGCTGCGGTAGCTGCCATTGTCGGGCAGGCCCAGCCGTTGGACGGCGAAGTCCCGGGCCGAGCCCACGAGCTCCAGTCGCCGGCGCAGCGACGCGGGCGTCGCAGGGTCGGCCACCACCTCGACGATGGGCGTGCGCTTGCGCACGATCTCCAGCTGGCCGCGGGCGGCCTGCAGGTAATAGCAGCCGGCGAGGCCACTCGAGAAAAGCACGAGCATCGCCGCCAGACCCGCGCGAATGAGGGATTTGCGGACCATACGCGCCTTCACGTTAGAATGATTCGATGGAAGTCTACCTCGTCGGCGGAGCAGTCCGTGACCGCCTGCTCGGCCTGCCGGTCAGGGAGCGGGACTGGGTCGTGGTCGGCACCACCCCCGAGGAGATGATCGAGCGGGGCTACCGCCAGGTCGGCAGGGACTTCCCCGTCTTCCTGCACCCGGAAACCGGGGAGGAGTATGCGCTCGCGCGCAGCGAGCGCAAGTCGGGCCACGGCTATCACGGCTTCGAGTTCGATACCTCGCCGGACGTCACGCTGGAGGACGATCTGCGCCGGCGGGACCTCACCGTCAACGCCATGGCCGAGTCCCCCGACGGCGGGATCATCGACCCCTGGGGCGGCCGGCAGGACCTGGAGGAACGCGTCCTCCGCCACGTCTCGCCGGCATTCTCGGAGGACCCGCTGCGGGTGCTGCGCGCCGCCCGTTTCACGGCGCGGTTCACCGACCTGGATTTCACCCTCGCCGGCGAGACCCTCGGCCTCATGGCGGAGCTGTCGCAGTCCGGCGAGCTGGAGCACTTGACGCCGGAGCGCGTGTGGCAGGAGACGGCCAACGCCCTCGAGGGCCCCCGGCCGGGCGTCTATTTCCATATCCTCTACGTCTGCGGAGCGCTGCAGGTGCTCTTCCCCGAGCTGGACGCGCTGTTCGGCGTGCCCCAGCCGCAACAGTGGCACCCGGAAGTCGACACGGGCCTGCACACGCTGCTGGCGGTGGAGCAGGCGGCGCGGCTGTCACCTTCACTGGCGGTGCGCTTCGCCGCCCTCACCCATGACCTCGGCAAGGGCGAGACGCCGGAGTCGGAATGGCCCAGCCACCGGGGCCACGAGCGGCGCAGCGTGCGGCTGATCGGCCGACTGTGCGAGCGGGTGCCCGTGCCGAAGGCCTGCCGGGAACTCGCCCTGCTCGTGGCCGAGTATCACGGCCTCTGCCATCGCGCCGCGGAACTCAGGCCGTCCACGGTCATGAAGCTGCTCGAGGCGGCCGATGCCTTCCGGCGGCCGGAGCGCTTCGAGGCGTTCCTGCTCGCCTGCGAGGCCGACGCCCGCGGGCGCACCGGCCTGGAGGACCGTCCCTATCCCCAGGCCGACCGTCTGCGGACGGCGCTGGCGGTCGCGGCCGCGGTATCCGCCGACGACGTGGCGGACGAGGACCTGCAAGGGCCTGCCATCGGCCGGGCCATCCGGGAAGCACGCATCGGCGCCCTGCGCGAGGCCCTGCCCCGCGACAGCGGCTGATGCTCGGGAGTACGTCCCGGCGACATGCCGCAGGCGTCCTAGACCACCAGCCAGAGGATCACACCCGCCAGTGCCAGCCGGTATACGGCGAAGGGCCACATGCCGATGCGTTCGATGAAGCCGAGGAACAGCCGGATCGCCAGATAGGCGGTCGCGGCGGAGATGGCGGTGGCGCCGGCCAGGATGTCCCATCGGACCGGGTCCGGCGAGCCGACGAGATTCCAGGTCTCGAGCCCGGTGGCCGCCAGGATGGCGGGCACGGACAGCAGGAACGAGAACCGGGCCGCAGCGCTGCGGGTGAGCCCCAGCGCCATCGCGGCCGTCATGGTAATGCCCGAACGCGACGTCCCGGGGATGAGCGCGAGCACCTGTGCCAGCCCGATCAGCAGGGCATCCGTCAGGCGCAGGCTGTCCTCGGTGCGGCGCTGGCCGCCGAAGGCGTCCGCCAGCCAGAGTGCGATGCCGAACCCGCCGGTGGTGGCGGCGATGACCAGGGCCGAGCGCAGGTTGGCCTCGATCCAGTCGTGCCCCGCGAAGCCGGCCAGGACGAGGGGCAGCGTACCCACGATCACCGCCCAGGCCAGCCGGGCTTCCGGCGACGGGCCGCGGCCGCCGACGTGGCGGAACCAGCCGCCGGCCATGGTCAGGAGATCGTGGCGAAAGTAGATCAGCACCGCCGCCAGGGTGCCGAAATGCACCGCGACGTCGAAGGCCAGGCCCTGGTCCTGCCAGCCGGCGAGCACCGGCACCAGCACGAGATGGCCGGAGCTGGAGATCGGGAGGAACTCGGTCAGGCCCTGCAGCAGGGCGAGCACGACCGACTGCCACCAGGTCACGGCAACGGGCTCACAACGTGCGCCTGAGATCGCTCAGCGCGAAACCCGGGGGCCGCGGCAGCGGCGGGTCGCCCGCCCGGCTGAAACCGATGAATCTGAATGCCTCGCCCATCTCGCCGGGCAATGTAAGGGTTTTGACTTCGGCAGACAACGAAAGCCGCCGGCGCTCGTCCAGGGACTCGAAGCCGGCGAGTTCGGCCTCCAGTCCGCCGGCGATCAGGAAGTGGGCCTGGGTCGTATAACCGGCGAGCTCCAGGCCGGCTGCCACCCCGCCCCGCGCCAGCGCACTGAAGTCCACCCAGGCCGTGAGGTCCTGCAGCCCCGGCCAGAACAGTGCGTCGTCGTGGGCGCGGTGCCGGTAGTGACAGCGGAAGGTACCGCCGTTGCGCTCCGGCGCGTAGTACTCCGACTCGCCGAAGCCGTAGTCGGCGAGGAGCAGGAAGCCCTCGCCGAGGGCCCCGGCCACGTCGCTGATCCAGCCTGGGAGCCCGAGGGACAGCTCCGAGACGTAGCCGGGCGCGAGACGCCGGCCGAGCCGGGTCTCCAGCGCGGCAACCGCATCCGTCAGTGCCGGCGGCGCGGGCGCCCAGTCGAGTGCGAGGCCGTCCGCCGTCGCGGTCACCACCATGCGGCTCACGCCGTCCGCCTCGCGGCGGAACCGCTCGACCGGCAGTGCGTCCGCCACCTCGTTGCCAATGACGGCGCCGCGCAGCGGCTCGGCCGGCATCGCATCCAGCCAGCGCACCCGGTCGGTCAGCTCCGGCACCCGCTCGGCGATGCGCTCGCGCTGACGGGCCCGCAGCTCCGCGCTCACCTCCAGGATCAGATAGCGCCGCGGCAGCTTGTCCGCAGCATCCAGCGCGGCCAGGATCTCCGCCGCCATCACACCGCTGCCGGCGCCGAGCTCGAGGATGTCGCCGCCGTCCAGGGACTCGAGCATGCCGGCGAGCTGGCGCGCCAGGACGCGGGAGAACAGCGGGCTCACCTCCGGCGCGGTGACAAAGTCGCCCGCGGGGCCGAACTTGCGCGCGCCGGCCGAGTAATAGCCCAGGCCCGGGGCATACAGCGCCAGATTCATGTAGTCGGCGAAGCCCAGCGCGCCGCCGGCGGTACGGATATGCTCACGGATCAGCGCCACGACTCGTTCCGAGTGGGCACGGGCATCGGCCCCGGGGGCCGGCAGGGCATCCGGGCCGGCGTCGCGGACTTGCATCATTCCCGGCGAATCCGTATCACTGCCGGAGCCGAAACACAGGCGCGGCGACAAACGGACGGAAGGCGGCCGGTATGGGCGATCACGACAATCTCGATCCTCTCGCTTCCCGCTGGGTCTTGATTACCGGCGGCGCGAAGCGCATCGGCGCGGAGATAGCGCGCACGCTGCACGGGGCCGGGGCGAATATCGCCGTGCATTATCGCAGCTCGGCCGGTCCCGCCGAAGCGCTGGTGGCGGAACTCGAGGCAGCACGCCCGGGCTCGGCGGCCACCTTCACCGCCGACCTGCTGGACGACGCGGCCCGGGACTCCCTGGTGGAGCGGGTCGTGGCCCGCACCGGCCGGCTGGACGTTCTGGTGAACAACGCCTCCACCTTCTACCCCACGCCCGTTGGCACCATCACGCCGGAGCACTGGAACGACCTGGTGGGCACCAACCTGAAGGCGCCCCTGTTCCTTTCCCAGGCTGCCGCGCCGCACCTGCGCGAGGCCGGCGGCGTGATCGTGAACCTGGTGGACATCCATGCGCGCCGCCCGCTGCGCGACCATCCGGTCTACGGGCCGGCGAAGGCCGGGCTCGCCATGCTGACCCGCTGCCTGGCCAAGGACCTGGGTCCCGACGTCCGCGTCAACGGCGTCTCGCCGGGCGCCATCCTCTGGCCCGAGGACGAGGACATGGCCGAATCGGTGAAGGACAACATCATCGGCCAGACCGCGCTCAAGCGCACCGGGTCGCCGGCGGACATCGCCGGCTGCGTCCTCTACCTGGTGCGCGACGCCACCTACGTCACCGGCCAGATCATCGCCGTGGACGGCGGCCGCAGCCTGGGCTGGTAGCCGGGCCGGCGGACGGGTTCAGAAAACCCCGTCGATACTGCGCCAGGGCGGCCCCGGCTCCGGGGCATACTCGTATTGCGGGACGGCCGGTTTCTCGGCGGCGACTGCGGCGGGGCAGCTGCCCGTCGACAGCAACTCCAGTGCCGCCTGCAGCGACGGGTCGTCGGCCGCGCCGATCGGGAACCGGATGTCGTCCGCCGCCGGGCAGTCGGCGGGCAGGCCATCGAAGAAGCCGCCCTCATCCAGCGCATTGACCGTCTCGAACGCCACCGGCCGCAGGATCAGGTCGCACTCGTCCAGCACCTCGCCGGTCTGACCCACCGGTTTGCCGAAGGTATCCGCGCCGACGATGTCCACCTGCACGTGCGGTGCCAGGCCGTTGATCACGAGTTCGCTGGCCGAAGCCGTGGCGCCGGTGGCGATGAACACGATGCGCGCGAGGACCGGGGAGGCATCCACGAACTCGAAGAACTCATCGTCGTTGCGCGCCGCGTTGGCGGCATTGAACAGCGTGCGCGAAAACACCTCGCCCGGCGCGGCTCCCCAGCCCAGATAGTCGCCGAGCAACTCGGCGGTACGCACCAGTCCGCCTCCGTTGTAGCGCAGATCGACCACGAGGTCCGTGACGAACGCGTTCTCGAACTCGCTGAAGGCCTGGTCGAGAGGACCGCCGGCACCCTCGGCGGTGCCGATGAACTGGGACATCTCCACGTAGCCCGCCCGCAGGGCATTCGTCTCGACGATCCGACGCTGCGGCACCGGATCGATCGTCACCACGTCCTTGGTAACGCTCACTTCGAATTCGGACCCGTCCAGCTCGCGAATCCGGAACAAGCGGGTGACTCCGACTTCCGACGGACCGAACGCCGCGTTGATGCCTTCGGCCGCCTGTATCTCCGCGATGCTGCGCCCGTCGATCTCCAGTATCCGCTGGCCGCGCTCGAAGCCGGCCCGGCCGGCCGGGCTGTCGGCGAAGACCCGGGTGAATCTGAGGTCGTTCTCGGCTTCGAAGCGGCTGGAGAAGCCGAAGCCGGCAAACTGACCCTCGCCGAAGAACTGGGCATCCTGCGCGGCGGAGCCGATGAAACTGAACCGGTCCACGGGGCGGCCGTCTTCACCGGCAGGGCTGAACGACCTGAGTTCGGCCAGTAACGACTCCGCCGTATCGAAATCCGCGATATCGATGTCCGGCGGCAGGCGATCCGCCCAGAGATAGACGTCCCGCATGCGCCCGAGCACGAATTCCTTTATGGCGGTCTCGCTGCAGTCGGCGCCGCCGGTGTCCGGCGGCGTGCTGGCGCCGCCGCCACTCCCACCGTCACCACCGCCACCACCACCACCGCAGGCGGTCAGCAGCGCCGCGGCGCAAAGGGTTCCGATTCTCCTCATCCCGCTCACCTCCCGTGTCCGTCTCCGGTGTGGGACCCTCGTGATTGCCAATCTATCCCCGCCCGCTGCGATTTACGAGGACCTCAGGCCCGCCCGGCCTCCAGCTCGACGTCTTCCACGGTGAGCCGGCGACCGCTGCTCTCGAAGGCCTGCCACAGCTCGGCGAGGCTGCGGCCCTCCACGGGATGGACCAGCTCGGGCGCCAGTTCCGCCAGCGGACCGAGCACGAAATCGTATTTCAGCACGTCGTCCCGCGGCAGCCTCAGCGCCGGGCCGGCTGTGACCAGGTCGTCGTAGAGCAGCAGGTCGAGGTCCAGCGTGCGCGGGCCGAAGCGCTCGCCGCCCCGCTTCCGGCCGGCCAGGTCGTGAATTTCCTCGAGTTCGGCAACCACCTGTTCGGGGGTGCGTTCGGTCTCGAAGGCCGCGACCAGGTTCAGGAAGTCCGCGCCGGCGAAACCCACCGGCGGATTGCGGTAGACGGAGGAGACCCCGAGCCCGCCGAAACGCCGCTCGAGTTCCCCGCACGCGAGCCGCAGGTTCTCCTCGGGCTCCACGTTGCTGCCGACGCTGACGAAGACGCGGGCCATCTCAGTCCGGCCTCACGCCGCGCTCGATGCGCACGCCCACGTCGCGGGAACCCCGGATGGCACCGGGCTTGTTCACGGTAACGCGGACCCACGGCACCTCGAACTCGTCCAGCACGATCTCCGCGATACGCTCGGCCATCGTCTCCACGAGCTGGAACTCCGAGTCCTCGACGTAGGCGATCAGGCGTTTCGCGACCCTCTTGTAGTTGAGTGTGTCCTCGATGCTGTCCGTCGCCGCCGCCCGGGCGATGTCGGCCGCCATCTCCAGGTCGATGCTGATGGTCTGGCGGATGCGGCGCTCCCAGTCCCAGATGCCCACCACCGTGTCGATGCGCAGATCGCGCAGAAAGATGATATCCATGGCTCCTCCGCTCAGGCGGCCACCGCCGACAGCTCTTCCAGCGACCAGCGGGCACGCGCCAGAATGCGCGGCTCCTCGTCGGCCGCGGCGAGCCGCAGAGCGCCTGTCAGTGCGATCATCGCGCCGTTGTCCGTGCAGAACGCCGGCCGGGGGAAGAAGACGCGCCCGCCCCCGGCACCCACTTGCGTCACCAGCGCCTCGCGCAGGCGGTGGTTGGCGCCGACACCGCCGGCCACCACCAGCCGTTCCCGGCCGGACTGCTCCAGCGCGCGGCGGGATTTCAGCATCAGCGTCTCCACCACGGCGGCCTCGAATGACGCGGCAATGTCCGCCCGCGCCTGCTCGCCCCACGCCCCGGCCTCGCGCAGCCGGCGCACCTCGACCAGCACGGCGGTCTTCAGGCCCGAGAAACTGAAATCCAGCCCCGGTCGGCGGGTGAGTGGCCGCGGGAAGTCGAAGGCCGCGGCGTCGCCCCGCCCGGCGAGTGCGGCGAGCGCGGGTCCGCCGGGATAATCCAGTTCCAGCAGTTTGGCGGTCTTGTCGAAGGCCTCTCCGGCCGCGTCGTCCAGAGTGGTACCGAGCACGGAATAACGGCCGATGCCCGCCACGTCCACCAGCAGGGTGTGACCGCCCGATACCAGCAGTGCCACGAACGGGAACGCCGGCGGTTCGCGCTCCAGCAGGGGTGACAGCAGATGGGCCTCCATGTGGTGCACCGGGACGGCCGCCAGCCCGGCGGCACTGGCGTAGCTGGCCGCGAAGGTGGCACCCACCATCAGGGCGCCGATCAACCCCGGCCCGGCGGTGTAGGCCACACCGTGCAGATCACCGGCCTGCATGCCCGCGTCGGCCATGACCGACTGCACCAGGGGGACGAGCCGGCGGGAGTGGTCGCGGGAGGCGAGCTCGGGTACAACCCCGCCGTAGCGCGCGTGCAGCTCGACCTGGCTGTGCAGACGCTGCTCCAGCAGGCCGGCCTCGGTGTCATAGAGGGCCACCCCGGTCTCGTCGCAGCTCGTTTCGATGCCCAGTACCAGCATAGCGGCCGGATCATACCGCAGGAGCAGGGCAAAAGGCTTTTGCATTCGCCCGGGACCGGACGTAAACTTGGGAGTCTTTGTCCGCTGCCGCGGAATTGTCCAACATTGTCCAACGACGAGCAGGCGCGGCCGGCTCGACTCCAGAGCAGATAGACCAGAGCAGACAGACCGGAAAACCTATGCCGAGCGTTAAAGTCAGAGAGAACGAATATTTCGACGCCGCCCTGCGGCGTTTCAAGCGTGCCTGCGAGAAGGCGGGCGTGCTGACGGAACTCCGCCGCCGCGAGTTCTACGAGAAGCCCACCCAGGAGCGCAAGCGCAAGAAGGCGGCCGCCGTGAAGCGCCACATGAAGCGGCTCTCCCGGGAGCAGAATCGCCGCAAGCGGCTTTACTGACTGCGACCCCGCCGGCTATCTCACGGGCATGAGCCTGAAAGACCGGATCACGGCCGACATGAAGACGGCCATGAAGGCGGGCGACAAGGACCGCCTCGGCGTCATCCGCATGGCGCTTGCCGCCATCAAGCAGCGGGAGGTGGACGAACGCAGGGAGCTCACCGACGCGGACGTACTGGCCGCCATCGAGAAGATGGTCAAGCAGCGCCGGGAGTCGGTGTCCCAGTACGAGTCCGGCGGCCGTTCCGACCTGGCTGCGAAAGAGAACTTCGAGATCGGCGTGCTGTCGGAATATCTCCCGGAGCCGCTGTCCGACGACGAGCTGGCGGCACTCATCGACGCCGCCATCGCCGAAACCGGTGCAGAGTCGCTGCGCGACATGGGCAAGGTCATGACGAAGATCAGGGACCAGGCGCAGGGACGGGCCGACATGGGCGCGGTCAGCGCACGGGTCAAGGCGCGGCTCGCCGGCTGAGCCGACCCGATTACGCACTGCTGCGGACCACCGCGACTGCCCGGACTGCCGCGTACTGACGCCCCGCCCGCGTATTCGCCTCCGCGCCGCCCCCCGGCTATCCTGTGGCGGCAGCTCCGGCTGAGGGCAACATGAGCGGCCGCATCCCCCAGGAATTCATCGACGACCTGATCGCCCGCGCGGACATCGCCGAGGTGCTCGGCACCCGCATCCAGCTGAAGAAGGCGGGCCGGGAGTACAAGGCGCTCTGCCCGTTTCACGGCGAGAAAACCCCGTCGTTCACCGTGAGCCCGGACAAGGGCTTCTACCACTGCTTCGGCTGCGGCGCCCACGGCACCGCCATCGGCTTCCTGATGGAGCATGACCATCTCGGCTTCGTGGAGGCCATCGAGGAGCTGGCGGGCATGATGGGGCTGGAGGTGCCGCGGGAGGCGGATTCGCGTCCCGTGCGCAAGCTCGACCGCCTGCTCGAGCTCACCGCCGCGGTGGAGCAGTACTACGTCGACTGCCTGCGGGACAGCGACGAGGCGGTGGCCTACCTGAAGCAGCGCGGCATCGACGGCGCCACGGCCCGCGCCTACCGCATCGGCTTCGCCCCCGCCGGCTGGGACCACGTGCTGAAGCGCTTCGGCAGCGACGATGAGGCCGTCGAGCGCCTGCACGCCGCGGGCCTCGTGATCCGGCGGGACAACGGCGGCTACTACGACCGTTTCCGCCACCGCATCATGTTCCCCATCCGCGACGCCCGCGGCCGTACCATCGGCTTCGGCGGACGTGTCATCGGCGACGAGGAGCCCAAATACCTGAACTCGCCGGAGACCGTGCTGTTCCAAAAGGGCCGTGAGCTCTACGGCCTCTACGAGGCGAAGAAGCGCCTGCGCGACATCCGCCGACTGGTAGTGGTGGAGGGCTACATGGACGTGGTTGCGCTGGCCCGCCAGGGCATCGGCTATGCCGTTGCCACCCTCGGTACCGCCACCACGGCCGATCACCTCTCGCGGCTGTTCCGCCTGACCGATGCCGTGTACTTCTGTTTCGACGGCGACCGGGCCGGCCGCAAGGCCGCCTGGCGGGCGCTCGAGAACGCCCTGCCCCAGGTGCGCGAGGGCCGCCAGATCCGTTTCGCCTTCCTGCCGGAAGGAGAGGACCCGGATTCCCTGGTCTCGGGCCGCGGCGCGTCCGCCTTCGAGGCGGTGCTGGACGAGGGGCTGGCACTGTCGGATTTCCTCGTGAGCGAGCTGGCGGCGCAGGTGGACCTGGAATCGGTGGACGGCCGGGCGCGCCTCGCGGAACTCGCGCGCCCGCTCGTGGTGAAGATCCCGGCCGGCATCTACCGGGAACTGCTGCTCGAGCGCCTCGGAGAGACGGTGGGCCTCTCGGGCGAGCGCCTGGCGGGGATGATGGAAGCCCCCGAGGAAAAACCGGCGGAGCAGCGCCGGGCGGTCCGCCCCCGGGTGCAGACCGGTCGGCCCACTCTGGTGCGCCGCGCGATCACGCTACTGCTGCATCACCCTGCGACGGCGTCCGGCGTGGACGTCGAGCGGCTGGCCGGCCTGGACCGCCCGGGGGCCGATCTGCTGGTGGAACTCCTTGAAACACTGCAGGCCGAACCTCATATGAACACCGCAGGGATATTGGAACGCTGGCGGCACCGCCCCCACGGCCGGCACCTGGCGGCGCTGGCCGCCGCCGACACCCCAGGTCACGCGGATTTCGACGCAGCGGCCGAGCTCGAGGGCTGTGTGCGCCAGCTGGTCCAGGCCGCCCGGCACGACCGGGTGGAATTCCTGCGCGAGAAGGGCCGGAGCGGCGAGCTCTCGGCCGAGGAACGGGAGGAACTGAGGCAACTGCTCTCCCGGCCTGCGCACCCGGCATCCGATGATGGAAATATCACGGAAAATTCAGTATAGTTAGCGGTTTGCCCAACCCACGCACAGAGGTTCTGTTTGTGAGCGAAAAACGCAGCAGCGCGTCCGCGATCCCGAACGACAAGCAGTCTCAGCTGAAGCTGCTGATCGCGCGGGGCAAGGAGCAGGGTTATCTGACCTACGCGGAGGTGAACGATCACCTTCCGAACGACATCGTCGATCCGGAGCAGATCGAGGATATCGTCAACATGATCAACGACATGGGTATCACGGTGCACGAGAAGGCACCGGATGCCGAATCCCTGCTGCTGTCGGATGCGGCGGTCTCGAACGACGACGACGATACCGAAGAGGCAGCCGACGCGCTGGCCTCGGTGGACAGCGAGTTCGGCCGCACCACCGACCCCGTGCGCATGTACATGCGTGAGATGGGCACCGTGGAGCTCCTCACCCGGGAGGGCGAGATCCAGATCGCCAAGCGCATCGAGGAGGGCCTGGACCAGGTCAAGGCCTCGCTGTCCCTCTTCCCGCCCAGCGTGCAGTTCATCCTGGACGTCAACGCGGCGGTGCAGGACGGCAACGCCCGGATGCAGGACCTGGTGGTGGGGTTCATCGACCCGAACGAGCCCGACGAGATCCCAACGCCGGGCCAGCGGGCCGACGACGAGGAAGACCCCAACGCACCGCCGGACCCAGAGGAGGTGGCCAAGCGCCTGAAGAAGCTCGAGAAGCTGCACATCAAGGTGATGACGGCGCTGGACAAGTACGGCAGCGGCGACAAGAAGACGAAGAAGGCACGCCAGACGCTCACCGCCGAGCTGATGGAGCTGAAGCTCTCGCCGAAGCTGTTCGACGCGATGATCACCATCCTGCGCGATACCATCCAGACCATCCGTTCCCAGGAGAAGGCGGTCATGCAGATCTGCGTGAGGCAGGCCGGTATGCCGCGCAAGGACTTCATCGCGAGCTTCCCCAAGAACGAGACCAACCTGAAGTGGGTGGACAAGCACATCCGCGCCAAGCGCAAGCACTCCTCGACGCTGTCGAAGCTGAAGGAGGACATCCTGCGCGCCCAGCGCAAGTTGGTGCAGGTGGAAGAGGAGACCGGACTCTCGATCATCGAGATCAAGGAGATCAACCGGGCCATGTCCATCGGCGAGGCTCGGGCGCGGCGGGCGAAGAAGGAGATGGTCGAGGCGAACCTGCGCCTGGTGATCTCCATCGCGAAGAAGTACACCAACCGCGGCCTGCAGTTCCTGGACCTGATCCAGGAGGGCAACATCGGCCTCATGAAGGCGGTGGACAAGTTCGAATATCGCCGCGGCTACAAGTTCTCGACCTACGCCACCTGGTGGATCCGTCAGGCCATCACCCGCTCCATCGCGGACCAGGCCCGTACCATCCGCATCCCGGTGCACATGATCGAGACCATCAACAAGCTGAACCGGATCTCCCGGCAGATGCTGCAGGAGATGGGCCGCGAGCCGACACCGGAGGAACTGGCCGAGCGCATGGAGATGCCCGAGGACAAGGTGCGCAAGGTGCTGAAGATCGCCAAGGAGCCCATCTCCATGGAGACGCCCATCGGCGACGACGAGGACTCGCACCTCGGCGACTTCATCGAGGATCCCTCAGTGGAATCCCCGGTGGACTCGGCGACTTCCGAGGGCCTGAAGGAGACTACCCACGGCGTGCTGGCCGGCCTGACGCCCAGAGAGGCAAAGGTGCTGCGCATGCGCTTCGGCATCGACATGAATACCGACCACACGCTCGAGGAGGTCGGCAAGCAGTTCGACGTGACGCGAGAGCGCATCCGCCAGATAGAGGCGAAGGCGCTTCGCAAGCTGCGCCATCCGAGCCGCTCCGATCAGCTCAGGAGCTTCCTGATCGAGGACTGACGCCGGCGGCTGGCGGCTACCAGCGGAACTTCGCCACCAGCGGATAGTGGTCGGAGCCCACGTCCGGGCCGGCCCGCACCCGCACGGGCACGAGCCCGCCGCGGTAGACGCAGTGGTCGATGGGAATCCAGACCGGCAGCCAGCCGGCCGGAAAAGTGGCCGGGTAGCCCTGGCCGGCGGCGGCGTTGGCCACACCGGCGCGTGCCGCGAAGTTGCGGTAGGTCGCCGAGAAAGGCGTATCGTTGAAATCCCCGCAGACCAGGGTGGCGCCGCGAGCCTCGCGCACGAGCTCGGCCAGGGCGCCCAGCTGGGTATTGCGCTCGGCGGTGTAGGCCGCCGAGATCGGTGAACGGGGATGGATACCCAGGACGCGCAGTTCCCGGCCGCCGGCGTCGATGACCGCATCCAGCGCCGGCGCGTCGACACCGCCCGGACGGATCACCCGGCCGGAGACGATCGGATGGCGGCTCAGGAGCGCGATGCCCCATGCCCCTTCCCTGGCCTCCTCCAGGCGGTAGGGATAGACCTGTGCCAGGCCCGCGAGATGCCGGGCGGCCGCCGGCGTGTACTCCGGCAGCACCACCAGGTCGGCCTCGAGCTGCCTCAGCCAGGACTCCGCCGCCGTCAGATCCGGATTGCGCCAGTCCAGGTTCAGCACCGCGGCGGTGAGATCGGCGGCCGCCGCCTCCGCCACGGCAAAGCGCGGCAGCTGTTCACGGGCCTGGAACAGGGACACCGCCACTATGACGGTCAGGGCGAGAGCCGACAGCCGTTCGCGCGCCACCAGCGCGAACGGCAGCAGCACGAGGCAGCCGGCGGCGATCTGCAGCGGGAAGTGCACCGGCAGCCCGAAACCCCACCAGAGCGGCTCTGCGAAGGGCAGCAGTAGCAGCGCCACGCTGCCCGCCGCCGCCAGCCTCAGCGTTCGTCTTCCCATGACGGCCTCAGTGCCTCGCCCCGCCGGTATTGCTATCGATATCGGTATTGATACCGGCGTCGGCCCGGCTTATCAGTTCGTCGAAGCGGCGGATGAGCGCCAGCAGCTCGTCGGTGTCCCTGGGGTCGTCACGCAGGCACTCCTCGGCATAGGCATGTATGCCGCTCTCCGACGGCATGCCGGCACCGTGGGCGGCGAGTATCCGCCGCATGCGGGGCAGGAACAGCCATTGCAGCCACTGGTGAAACCGGAGCGTGTCGAAGCAGAAAGGCTGGGGACTGCCCAGGCGGGACAGTGTCGGGCGCTCCGCGTCCCAGAGTTCGATGCGTTGCATCTCCGCCTCGATGCCGTCGACGACCTCCCCCACGGCCTGGTGGAATTCGTCCATGCCGTCATTCTGGCACAGCGGGACGCCGGCGGCGCGGGCCTGGTTCGCGGAACGGACCGTGATGACGAGCCCGGGCATCGTGGCTATACTGGCCCGCCCGACGGGCCCTTAGCTCAGTTGGTTAGAGCAGCGGACTCATAATCCGTAGGTCCCAGGTTCAAGTCCTGGAGGGCCCACCATCTCTCCTCCGTGGTCCGTCCGGCACCCGCGCCGCCGTCACCGGTCCGGTTCCGGCCCGTCCGCCGCAGGAGGACGCCGCACATCCCTGCAGTTGGCATAGAACGTCGTCGTCGCCGGCCAGTCGGAGAAAAGCCCGACGATACCCACCTCCCGGGCGAGCACGTCGATGGTCTCGAGTATGTCCCCGTCGCCGCGCAGCAGGTGAGCTGTTGTATCGTAGTAGAAGGCACCCCCCGCGGCGAGGATGTCCTCGACCACGCGGCCCGAACGTTCCGTCGTCCAGCTGAAGAGCTCCAGCCCGGCGGCGCGGGCGCGCCGGGCGTACCCGGAGGGCGCGATCCCGTTGCCGCCGGCCGTGACGAGCACCTGCATCGGCGGGGCGAGGAAGTTGATGCCGCGCCGCTTCAGCGCCCGGAACTCGGCGATGGACGGGGGTCCGGTGGCCAGTTCCTCCGCATCGCGCCCTTCCAGCAGTATGGCCTGCCGGCCGAACTCCGGGGCGTGGTCGATCCAGAAACGGACGTCGTCGGCACTGAACGACTGCAGCCGCACCCGGGCGGGGTCGATGCCCGCCTGCCGGTATTCGTCGACGAGTTTCCGGGCATAGTCCTCCCGGCTGAATTCGCCCTCGAAGGGCATCATCACGGCCGGCGCCTTGAGCTCCGGTGCGAACTGACGCCCCAGCGAGCGGAACAGCGCGATGCTCTCGGCGTGGGTGAGCAGCGTGCCCCCGGTGGCATAGAGGTCAGTGCGGAAGTCCGCGGTGCCGCCGAGATACTCCTGGACGGTCAGCGCGTCGGGGTCGGTAGCGTCCATCTTGCCGGACAGCGTCCGGAACTCCGCCGCGGTAATGTCGCTCGCGCAGCAGCGCGCGGTCGCCGCTGCGACCCGCTCTCCCGTCTCCGGATCGAACTCCGCCGGCGTGAACGGCCGGCTGCATTTCGCCGCCAGCGGCGTGGCCAGGATGTTCGTCGTCCTGTGCAGGTCGCACTGCGCATGCCGGCAGACCAGCTCCCGGTCGCGGGTGAAGGTGACGTCGCACTCGAGGATCCCGGCGCCCATGCGGGCCGCCGCGAGATAGGACTCCTTCGTGTGCTCCGGGAACTGCAGCGGAGCGCCCCGGTGGCCGATGGAGAAGTCGGAGGGCTCGTAGCGGCTCCGGTCCGCGGCACAGGCCGCGAGTTCGCGCTTGAGCGGCCCCTCCTCCATCCGGTCCAGCAGATAGAAGGGACGCGGGCCGAGCTGGGTGCTCGTGACGTCCGCGTGTTCGGCGACTGCAGACGCCGCCACGGAGACGGCGACAGCGGCGGCGACGGCAAGAAGGAGTCTTGCGGTGGGTGCAGTCACGGGGCCGCCGCCTGCATCGCGTTCCGGCCGCCTAGCCCGTGGCCGCCGGCCACAGCACCACGATGCCGACGCCGAACACGATGGACACCCCCATCGTCGCCAGGGCATAGGCCGCCAGCCGGCGCCCGCCCAGCACCGCCGTCGCGCCGATCTTGAAGGCCAGGTTGGACAGGGTCGCGATAAGGATCGCCCGCCACGCCGCGTCCCCGGACAGCCGCCCCTGGGAGAACAGCTCGGCGGTGGACAGCGTCAGCGCGTCCACGTCCGTGAGCCCGGAGACGATGGCGACGCCGTAGATGGCCGAGTCCTGACCGAATTCCTCGCGCACCGCCGTCACCAGCAGCAGGATTACGGCGTAGAGGACGCCGAACACGATCGCCGTGCGCATCTGCGCCGGGTTCTCCAGGTTCGGGGGCTCCACGTTGCGCGAATCGATCTTCATCAGGAGACCGACACACAGTACCCCCATGAAAGCCATCATGACGGCCAGCGGCGCCGCACCCTGGCGCAGCAGGTCCGGGGCGACGGCACCCAGCTCGATGCCCACCCGCACGTAGACGATGGTGGAGGCGATCAACACCACCAGTGCGGCCGCCGGGGCGGCGGCCGGGTTGCCGGCGCACTGGCGGGCATAGCTCACCGTCGTGGCCGTGCTGGAAATGAGTCCGCCGAGCACGCCGCCGGCGAGGGAGCCGCCGCGCACCCCCAGCACGCGATAGGCCAGGTAGGCCGCCAGGCTGATGCCGACGATCAGCGTCACCATCAGCCACAGGGTGAAGGGGTTCAGGACGTCGTAGGGGCCGATGGTCTGATTCGGCACCACCGGCAGGATCACCAGCGCGACCAGTACGAACTGGGTCATGGCAGCGAACTCCCGCTCGCCGATGGCACCGATCAGCCCGTGCAGCTTGGCCTTCCACTGCAGCAGGACGGCAACCACGCCGGCCAGCGCCACGGCCGGCGCCTGGATGCCGCTGGTGAGCAGCGCGCCCACGCCGAACATGAGCAGGCCCGCAACCTCGGTCGTGAGGCCCACGTGGCTCACGTTACCCTCCTCACCCCGCGCCCGTAAGACGTTGGCGAGGACGAACAGTGCGGTGATGCCCAGCAGGCCGCCTGCGATCACCCAGCCGCCGTACTCGCCCGCCAGTATCCCGCAGACGGCCCCCACCAGCGTGATGAGGGAGAAGGTTCGCACGCCGGCGATGCGCCGGTGTTCCTCGTCATGCTCGCGCTGGGTGCCGACCAGCAGACCCAGCCCGAGCGCGATCGCCAGCGGTTCGAATATGCCGAAATCCATGGATTACCGATCCATATGCCTGCTTCGAGGGTAACCCAGGCACCCGGCAGCGGCGAGCCGGGACATGCCGCAATCGGGCAAGAGTTCAGGCGAACAGCAGGTAACAGCCCGTGGTGATGA
Organism: uncultured Woeseiaceae bacterium; assembly: GCA_964602525.1. Lineage (GTDB taxonomy): Bacteria > Pseudomonadota > Gammaproteobacteria > Steroidobacterales > Woeseiaceae > Lentisalinibacter. Next base: position 12,173 of record CAZRSA010000002.1, on the reverse strand, counting down.
CTGCGGCGCCGACCAGGTTCAGGGCGAAGCCTTCCCGGGCCATCTGCTTCACGGCCAGCTCGCCGGAACTGAATATCACCGCGTTCGGTCCGGTGGCCACGGGCAGCATGAAGGCGAAGCTCGCGCTCATGGCCGCCGGCACCATGATGAGCCGGTGGTCGAAGCCCGCGGTGGTTGCGGCAGCCGCGAGGATGGGCATGAGCAGGGTGGTGGTGGCCGTGTTGCTGGTGACCTCGGTGAGCAAGGTCACGGTCAGGCAGGTCAGGAGAATCATCAGGACCACCGGCAGCGCGTCGAGGCCGGCCACCATCTCGCCCAGCGAGGTGCTGAGTCCCGAGCTCACGAACGCCTTTGCGATGGTGATGCCGGCACCGAACAGGATCAGGATGCCCCAGGGAATGCGCACGGCGGTCTCCCAGTCGAGCAGCCGCCCGCCGCGGCCGTTCGGCACCAGGAACATCGCCACCACGGCCAGCAGGGCGACGCTGGCGTCGTTGGCACTCGGCAGATCGAGCCAGGCGCTCCAGCCGCCGAAGGGCTCGCGGCGGGTCATCCACAGCACCGCCGTAATGGCGAACACGGTGAGCGTGCGCACCTCCTCGGTGCGCCAGGCCGCCACCGGCGGCATCTCGATGGCCCGGCCGGGGGCGAGGCCCCGGGTCAGCCACAGCGCGGTCAGCGGGATCATGACTGCCACCACCGGCAGCGCCCAGCTCATCCAGCCGAAGAAGGTCACCTCCCGGCCGGTATTCTCCTGGTAGACCTCCATGAAGATCAGGTTCGGCGGCGTGCCGATGGGCGTGCCGACGCCGCCCACGCTGGCCGCATAGGCCACGCCGAGCAGGAGGCTGACCTTCAGCCGGTTGTCCTCCACCCGCTCCAGCACGGCCAGCACGATGGGCAGCAGCATCAGCGTGGTGGCCGTGTTCGAGATCCACATGCTCAGGAAGGCGGCAGCGGCCATGAAGCCGAATACCAGGTGACGGCCGCTGCGCCCGCCGAAGGCGCTCACCATACCGAGCGCGATGCGCCGGTGGGCGCCGCTCTTCTCCATGGCCGTGGACAGGATGAAGCCGCCGAGCAGCAGCAGGATCAGCGGGTTGCCGTAAGCCTCGCCCACCTGGGAAGGCGTCAGCACACCGATCAGCGGGAACACGGCGATGGGCACCAGCGAGGTCGCGGGGATGGGGATGGGCTCGAAGATCCACCACAAAGCGCAGAGCGTGGTGACGGCCGCAGTCCAGGCCACGTCGGCGGAGGCGCCGCGCGACTGCAGCAGGAGGAATACGGCGAGGGCTGCGAGGGGCCCGGCGTACAGCGCGATGCGGCGGACCATGGTCTGGCCGGCTCCTCAGTCGTCGCCCGGCAGCACGAACACCTCGTCCGCCACCGGCTGGTTCACCCGGAACACCTGCCAGTGGATCTCGTTCTGCTTCACGCCGTCGTAGTACAGACGCACCAGGCGCGGCTGGCGCCACCCCGTATCATCGCCGGTGACGAAGTCGGAATAGTGACGCCGGTGCCAGCCCTTCGGCGTATCGAAGCCCACCATGCGCACCGCGTAGTCGTCCTTGTCGATGCCGAAGATGGTTTCCGAGCCTGCCGGGTCGGTCACGCGCACGAACCAGGCGGCGTGGCCTTCCACGGTGTCGTCGGGCAGGCGCTCCAGCGTGAAACCGTCGTCGAGGGCGTAGCGGATGATCCCGAAGCCGAAGGAGTTCTTCCACTGGGGGCTCGCCGCCCCGCCCGGGATGGGGCCGTCGGCGTTGTAGGCGGTCTCGCCGTCGAAGGCGATCTGGAACATCGTCTCCCCGCCCACATAGCTGTCGATGCGCACCTTGCCGTTGGCGAGGTGGGCGTCGGCGCTCTCGGGCGCATACTCGCGCCACATCCGGTAGCGGTCGGCCACCACACGGCTCGCCTCCGTACCGTCAGGCCAGAAGATGCCGTAGCCCTCCAGGTAGAGCGTCTGCGGCCGTCGCCAGGTGTCGCCGCCGTTCGCCTCGTAGGCGGCGGCAATGATCTCCTCCGCCGACGGCGTCTCGTCGCCGGCCGCGGCGACGGGCAATGCCGGCAGCAGGCCCAGGCAGGCGGCCGCCACGCCCACCAGGGCTTGCGGCGCGCGGATCACTGCAGCAGCTCGATCACTCCGCAGGCGATGCGCGGGCCCGCGGCCCCGGTGGGCTGGGTCTCGAAGTCGTCGGGCCGGGCATGCACGATCACGGCGCGGCCGAGGATGCCGGTCTCGCCCTCGAAGGTGAGCTCGTCGCCCAGGACCCGATCGAAGCGGGCCTGACCGTGTTCGTCGAAGGTGATGTTGCCGAGGTCGCCGGCATGACGCTCGCCGGCAGGATCGTCCGGGGAGCCATGCGGTGCGCCGCCCGGGTTGAAATGCGGTCCGGCGGAGGTCGCGTCCGGCGCACTGCAATCACCGATCTCGTGGATATGGATGGCGTTCGTGCCCGGCTCGCCGCCGTCCAGCACACCGCCCATGACCATCGGCCCCTCGAAGGCGGTAAAAACGACCGCCCCGCTCACCGAGGAGCCGGACTTGGGCTCCATGCGGGCGATGGCCCGCAGCGTGCTGCCGGCCGCCGGGCGCGCGGCGGGCTGCTGCGTCTCGGCCGGCTCGGAGGCCTGCCGCTGCTCGACCGGCGGTGGCTCCTCGCCGCCGCAGGCCGCCAGGACGACGGCGCAGGCGGCCATGGTCACTGCCTTCACGATACCCTTCCGAATCTCTCCCATCGATCGCTCCCGTCAATACGTTGCGTTCGGTAACCATCTGTTCTGCAGAGGACTTTCACCCGCCGCTGTCCCCGCCTCAGCGCGGCCGGCGCCAGTATTGTATCAGCAGGTATCCGAACAGCATGCCGCCCAGGTGGGCGAAGTGGGCGACACCGGGCTGCATGCCGGTGACGCCGTACATGAGCTCCAGGATGCCGAACAGAATGACAAGGTACTTCGCCTTCATCGGTATCGGCGGGATCAGCAGCAGGATCTGGCGGTTCGGGAACATAAGGCCGTAGGCGAGCAGGATGCCGAAGACGCCGCCGGATGCGCCGATGGTGGGGTAGACCTCCGACTGGAACATGGCTACCAGCAGCTGCAGAATGCCCGCGCCCACGACGCAGACGAAATAATAGATGGCGAAGTAACGCGGCCCCCAGAACCGCTCGATGTCGCGCCCGAACATCCAAAGCATGAACATGTTGAACAGCAGGTGCATGAGGTCGCCGTGGAGGAACCCATAGGTGACGATCTGCCACGGCGCGAAGTACTCGGAGCCGGCCGGCCACAGTGCGAGGCCGCCGAGGAGCGTCACGAACATCTCCCGCGAGGCGTTCTGGGCGGCGAAGGCCAGACCGTTCGCCACCAGGAGTGTGAAAATGACCGTGGGGATGAGGCTGTTGTTGCCGGGGGGTTGCGGCCGGATCCTGTAGGCACCCATGCGCACTTTATACAGGAAAGCCGCGGTCCGGGCAGGCGGCACTGCCGACCGCCGGCCGTCGCGCCTCCGCTTGTCCTGCTCCTGTCCAAGCGGGGTTGCGGTACCATAGCGGGCCGGCCGGACGCCACCGTGTTCGCGTCCCGCCCGACCCTCACGGCCACCCGGAACCCGGAGCTCATGGCTGCCGACAGCATCGTCATTCGCGGCGCAAGACAGAACAACCTGCGCGACCTCGATCTCGAGATCCCGCTGAACGAACTCACTGTCATCACCGGTGTGAGCGGATCCGGCAAGTCGTCGCTGGCGTTCGACACCGTGTACGCCGAGGGCCAGCGGCGCTACGTGGAGACCTTCTCCCCCTACGCCCGGCAGTTCCTGGACCGCATGGACAAGCCGGCAGCAGAACGCATCGAGGGCATACCGCCGGCGATCGCGATCGACCAGACCAACCCGGTGCGTACCTCGCGTTCCACCGTGGGCACGATGACGGAGCTGAACGACCACCTGAAGCTCCTCTACGCCCGCGCCGCCATGCTGTACTGCGGCGGCTGCGGTCGGCCGGTGCGCCGCGACCATCCGGAATCGGTCTGGGCGGCGCTGGCCGAGGCGTGGTCCGGGCACCGGGCGGTCATCACGTTTCCGGTGGAGCGCCCCGAAAACTTCAGCGAGGCGGAGATCCGCAGCTACCTGGAGGCCCAGGGCTATCTGCGCGTGCAGGAGACCGAGGGGCGCGCCCTCTACGTCGTCGCCGACCGCCTCCGCATGACGGACGACAACCGCAGCCGCTTCATCGAGAGCGTCGAGGCGGCGATGCGCCGGGGCGACGGGCACGTGCGCGTCTACGACCACGACGCCGCCGGCGTGCAGCGCCGGTTCTCCGAGCAGCTCCACTGCGCGGACTGCGACCACTCCTACCGGGATCCCCTGCCAAGCCTGTTCTCGTTCAACTCCCCGGTGGGCGCCTGCGAGACATGCCGCGGCTTCGGCCGCACCATGGGCATCGACCGGGACCTGGTCGTACCCGACGGCTCGCTCACCCTCGCCGAAGGGGCGGTCAAGCCGTGGCAGAGCAAGAGCTACCGGGAATGCCAGCGCGACCTCGAGAAGCACGCCCGGCGCACCGGCGTGCCCCTGGACGTGCCCTGGCAGGAACTCACGGAGGCCCAGCGGCGCTGGGTGTTCCACGGCGAAGGCAGCTGGGACGAGGGCGTCTGGTACGGCGTGGACCGCTTCTTCGACTGGCTGGAGAGCCGCGCCTACCGCATGCACGTGCGTGTGCTGCTGTCCCGCTACCGCAGCTACGACCTCTGCAGCGCCTGCGGCGGCGCCCGGCTGAAGCCCGAGGCCCTGCTGTGGCGCCTCGGCGATGACGAGGGACCGTCCGGCGGAACGGGCCTGAACATCCACGAACTGACCTGCCTGCCCATCGAACGGACGGTGGCGTTCTTCGCCGCGCTCGAATTGCCCGCCCCCCTGGACGAGGCCACCGACCTTCTGCTGACCGAGATCCGCACCCGCCTCGGCTACCTGCTGGAGGTGGGGCTGGGCTACCTGACGCTGGACCGCCAGTCGCGGACGCTCTCCGGCGGCGAGGTCCAGCGCATCAACCTCACCACCGCCCTGGGCACCTCCCTGGTCAACACCCTGTTCGTGCTGGACGAGCCTTCCATCGGCCTGCACCCCCGGGACATCGACCGCATCAACGGCGTGCTGCGCCGCCTGCGCGACGCCGGCAATTCCCTGCTGGTGGTGGAACACGACCCCCAGATCATCCGCGCCGCCGACCGGGTGCTGGACATGGGTCCCGGACCCGGCGAACGGGGCGGCGAGGTGGTGTTCTTCGGCACGGCGAAGCAACTCGCCCGCTCGCGGCGCTCGCTCACGGCGCAGTATCTGCGCGGCGAGCGGCTGGTGAACGCCGAGCGCGCGGCGCGCCCCGTCGGCGCCGACGCACCGGTACTGCGGGTGCGCGGCGCCCGGGCGCACAACCTGAAGGGCGTCGATGCCGCCTTCCCGCTGGGTCGGCTGGTCTGCGTCACCGGCGTGAGCGGCTCGGGCAAGTCCACCCTGGTGGAGGACGTGCTGTGGCGCGGGCTGCAGCGCCGGCGTGGCAAGACCGGCGACGCCCCCGGCGCGCACGATGCCATCGAGGGGGGCGGGGAACTCGGCGACGTGGTGATGGTGGACCAGTCCCCCATCGGCAAGACCACCCGCTCGAACCCGGCCAGCTTCGTCGGCGCACTCGCTCCCATCCGCAAGCTGTTCGCCGATGCCCCGCTGGCCGTCGAGCGGGGCTACACGGCGGGCACCTTCAGCTTCAACTCGGGCGACGGCCGCTGCCCGGAGTGCGGCGGCAACGGCTTCGAGCACGTGGAGATGCAGTTCCTCTCCGACGTCTACCTGCGCTGCCCGGCCTGCGACGGCCGGCGCTATCGCTCCGAGGTGCTGGAGGTGCGCGTCGGCGGCGGCGACGGCGGGCGTTCCCGCTCCATCGCCGACGTGCTGGAGATGACCGTGGCCGAGGCGATCGCGTTCTTCGCGGAAGAGCCCGCCGTGCTGCGCGGCCTGGAGCCGCTGGCCGCGGTCGGCCTGGACTACCTCGCCCTCGGCCAGCCGGTGCCGACACTCTCCGGCGGCGAATCCCAGCGGCTGAAGCTCGCCGCGCACCTGGCCGAGGCGAGGGGCCGGCGCTCGCCCAGCGAGCGCAAGCTGTTCCTGTTCGACGAGCCGACCACCGGTCTGCACTTCCAGGACATCGCCACCCTGCTCGACGCGCTGCAGGAACTCATCGCCGACGGCCACTCGGTGATCGTGATCGAGCACAACCTGGACGTGATCGACGCCGCCGACTGGATCGTGGACCTGGGCCCGGAGGGCGGCGAAGAGGGCGGCGAGGTCGTGTTCGAGGGCACGCCGGACGCGCTCGCCAAGCGCCGCGGCAACCACACGGGCAGGGCGCTGGCCGCCTACCGGCGGGAACGGGGCAGCAGCGGCGCGGCCGCGGCGAAGACGGAGCCGCGCACCACCGCTGCCCGGCGGGACCGGGACATCCGCATCCACCACGCCCGGGAGCACAACCTGCGCAACGTGGACATCCGCATCCCCCGCGACCGCTTCACCGTCATCACCGGCGTCTCCGGCAGCGGCAAGAGCACCGTGGCCTTCGACATCCTGTTCAACGAGGGCCAGCGCCGCTACCTTGAGTCGCTGAATGCCTACGCCCGCCAGTTCGTCCAGCCGGCCAGCCGCCCGGACGTGGACGCGGTGTTCGGCATCCCGCCCACCGTGGCCATCGAGCAGCGCACCAGTCGCGGCGGGCGCAAGAGCACCGTGGCCACGATGACGGAGGTGTATCACTTTCTGCGGCTGCTGTTCGTGAAGCTCGGCACCCAGTACTGCCCCGACTGCGACGTGGCCATCGAGCCCCAGAGCGAGGAGCAGATGCTCGGCCGCCTGCTCGCCGGACACCGGGGCCGGCGCATCGCGCTGCTGGCACCGCTGGTGGTCGCCCGCAAGGGCTACTACACCGACCTCGCCAAGTGGGCGGCGAAGAAGGGCTACGAGCACCTGCGCGTGGACGGCGAGTACCTGCCCACCGGCGACTGGCCGCGGCTCGACCGCTTCCGCGAGCACGACATCGACCTGCCAGTGGGCGAGATCCGGGTGGCACCGGGCGCCGCCGGCGAACTGGCCGCCCTGCTCGGCCGCGCGCTCGACCTCGGCGGCGGCATCGTGCGGGTGGTGGCCGACGACGGCGAGACCCTGCTCTCGGCGCGCCGTGCGTGCCCGTCCTGCAGCCGCAGCTTCGACGAGCCGGACCCGCGGCTGTTCTCCTATAACTCGGCCCGGGGCTGGTGCGAGCGCTGCGCCGGTACCGGCCTGGCGCGCACGGCCGACGATGAGGACGACGGCGCGGGCAGCGAGCGTGAGCCCTGCCCGGCCTGTGACGGCGCACGCCTGAACCCGGTGGCACTGAACGTGCGTTTCCACGACCGCAGCATCGCGGATTATGCCGCGCTACCGGTGGAACAGGCCGAGGCCTGGTTCCGTACGTTGAAACTCGCCGGCCGGGACGCCGAACTGGCCCGGGACGTGCTGGCGGAACTCTGCGCCCGGCTGGAATTCCTGCAGAAGGTCGGCCTCGGTTATCTCACCCTGGACCGGGCCGCGCCCACGCTGTCCGGCGGCGAGGCCCAGCGCATCCGGCTGGCCTCACAGCTCGGCTCCAACCTGCAGGGGGTGTGCTACATCCTGGACGAGCCCACCATCGGGCTCCACGCCCGGGACAACCGGCGCCTGCTGGAGACGCTGAAGGGCCTGGAGGCACGCGGCAATACGGTGGTGGTGGTGGAACACGACGAGGATACCATCCGCGCCGCCGAACACGTGGTGGACCTGGGCCCGGGCGCCGGCAGCCACGGCGGGCGCGTGGTGGCCGAAGGCTCGGTGGCCGCCATGATGCGCAGCAGGGACTCGCTGACCGGGCGGATGCTGGCGCACCCCCTCGCCCATCCCCTGATGGAGCAGCGCCGGGAGGTGAATCCCCGGCGCGGGGACGTGAGCTCGATCCGCATCGCGGGGGCCGAACTGAACAACCTGAAGGGCTTCACGGTGAACGTGCCCCTGCATGCGCTGGTGGCGGTGACCGGCGTGTCCGGCAGCGGCAAGTCCACGCTGGTGCGCGACATCCTGCACGACAACGTCCGTGCCCTGGTCGCCGCCCGGCGCTCGCGGCGCAGGAAGGCGCCCGCCCCCACCGGCTGTGCCGCACTGTCCGGCTGGAAAACCGTCGACCGGGTGCTGGAGGTGGACCAGACCCCCATCGGCAAGACGCCCCGCTCCTGCCCGGCCACCTATATCGGCTTCTGGGACGAGATCCGGCAGCTGTTCGCCCGCACCCCGGAGGCGCGCATGCGGGGCTACGGACCCTCGCGCTTCTCGTTCAACGTGAAGGGCGGACGCTGCGAGGAATGCGAGGGCCAGGGAGTCCGCCGCATCGAGATGAACTTCCTGCCGGACGTGCGCGTGGAGTGTGAGGCCTGCGGCGGGCAACGCTTCTCGCGCGAGACGCTGGCCATCCGCTACCGGGAGCGCAGCATCGGCGATGTGCTGGCCATGAGCGTCGAGGAGGCGCGGGAGTTCTTTCATGCCCACCGCCGCATCCACCACGCCCTGGATCTGCTGGTGCAGGTGGGTCTCGGCTACCTGACCCTCGGCCAGCCGAGCCCGACGCTGTCCGGCGGCGAGGCCCAGCGGATCAAGCTCGTCACGGAACTGGCGAAGGCAGGGCCCGACCTGCCGGACAACGACGGCGGCGGCCGGCGCCGCAGCCGCGACCACACGCTCTACGTGCTGGACGAGCCGACCGTCGGCCTGCACATGGCGGACGTCGAGAAGCTGATCCGGGTGCTGCACCGCCTCGTCGAGGCGGGCAACAGCGTGGTGATCATCGAACACAACCTCGACATCATCGCGGAGGCGGACTGGGTGATCGACCTGGGCCCCGAGGGCGGTGACGAGGGTGGCCGGGTGGTGGCCCGGGGCAAGCCGGAAGACCTGCTGCGCCGACCGGGCTCTTCCCATACGGCGGTGGCCCTGGGCGACTTCCTGGCCGATCGCGAGCACCGGTGAGCCGAACTCTGAGCGGAAGGTGTGCCGCTGCCGGTGGCATTAATGACGAGTATGTGTATAATTTGCCCGTCGACACAAAGTAGACGGGAGAGAGACATGGCACAGACAGAAGCGGGCCGCAGCAACGGCAGCGGCAATGATTACGCCATCGGCGCGGTATCGCGGCTGACCGGAATATCGACGCATACGCTGCGGATCTGGGAGCGGCGCTACGGCGCGGTGATCGCCGAGCGCACGGACAGCGGCCGCCGGGTCTATTCGCGCCGGGACGTCGAGAAGCTGGGTCTGCTGAAGATCCTGGTGGACCGGGGATTCTCCATCGGCCAGATCGCCAATCTCGATCTCGAGCAGCTGCGCGCCCGCCGCGACGAAGTGGTGCGCCAGGCCAACGACCTGCAGCTCGCCCGCGCCGACCAGCCGATCCGGGTGGCCGCACTCGGCCGCTTCGCCCTGCAGGGCCTCGGCCGCAGCGGCGTGCTGCCGGAGCAGGTGGAACTGATCAGCCTGGAGAGCGACCCGCGGCGGTTCCGCGCCGACATCCGCCGGCTCCGCCCCGACGTGCTCCTGATCGAGGTGCCGGTGGTGGACGACCGCACGGCGGAGCGCATCGCCGACCTGCGCGACCTCTGCGGCGCCGGCCGCGTCATGGTGCTGTACAACTTCGGCCGCGGCGAGGACGTGAACCGGCTGGCCGCCGCCCAGTTCGAACTGTTCCGGGCACCCACGTCGGCGCTCACCCTGGTCGACGCGTTGCTGCGCGGCCCCGGGGCGGCCAATACGGCCCCGGCGCCCGCCCCGGAGGAGCGGCGGACGGCCGCCGACGCAGGAGCGGTGCCGGTACTTACCGAGGAGCTGCCGCCGCGGCGTTTCGACGACAGCCAGCTGGCCACGCTGGCCGGGGTCAGGACGGACGTCGACTGCGAATGCCCCCACCATCTGGCCGATCTCGTGCAGAGCCTGACGGCCTTCGAGGTCTACAGCGACCAGTGCGAGTCCCGCAACACCGAGGATGCCGCGCTGCATGCCTACCTGCACGCGATGACGGCACGGGCCCGCGCGCTCATGGAAGAGTCGCTCGCCACGCTGGCCCGGGTCGAGAAGCTGGAGTACTGAGTGCGGGTGACCAGGTCCGCCGGCATCCTGACCGCAGCACTGCTGGTAATCGGAGCCGCGGCGCCGGCGGCCGCCGCGCCGGGTTTCGGCGTGCGCATCTCGCCGGTGGCCAACCTGGTCTATCACCTGGACTGCCTGAGCGGTTATCGCCGCTGCACCCGGGAGGCATTCGACGAACTCTGGCAGCGTCTCGACCGGGGCGCCGGGGACGAACGCCGGCTCGCCGCCTGGCGCCGGCTGCAGGAGCGCTACCGACTGTACGCGGACTTCACGACGCCGGCGCCGGACACGCCCTACCCCTACACCTTCCCGTATCTCCAGTCCCGGGGTATAAACATCGGCGAGAAGCTCCGTCTCGCCAGCCTGCAGGCCGACGACCTGGCCGACTACGGCGAGCGGCTGCGCCTGCTCCTGCGGCCCCGTGACGCCCGCGAGGCCGTGGCCATCGCGGAACATTTCCGGCCCCGCTTCGAAGCCTGGTGGCGGGACGGCGCGGCCGACGATCTCGCGCGCCTCGCCGCCGGCTACCAGGGCACCGCGGCGCGCGCCGATCTCGCCGCCCTGCTCGCCCGCGTCGGCGCCGTGTTCGACCTGCAGCTCGACGAGGTGGCCGATCTGGAGGTGCACCTCGTGGCGCTGCCCGAGGGGGCGAGTGCCTCGCGGGCCACGCTGATCGAGAACCAGGCCATCGTGGAGAGCCGGCGCGGCGAGGCGCCGGCGGACCGACTCGGGGTGATCGTCCACGAATTCGTCCACTACCTCTACGCCCTGAGTCCGCGCCGGCGGCACGAAGCCCTGCTGCGGGCCTTCCTGGCAAGCGAGCGGCCGTGGAGCCTGCGCGCCTACAACCTCATCAACGAGGCCGTCGCCAGCGCCATCGGCAACGGTATCGTGGAACGGCGGCTGCAGTCCGGCAGCGAGTACCGGCGCTACCGTGCGCTGCCGGATTCCTTCTACGCCGACTATTACGTGGACACGCTGGCCAAGGCCCTGGTGCCGGTGCTCGACCGCCACCTCGAGGACGGCCGGCCGCTCGCTGCCGTCTTCGCGCAGGCCTATCTCGACACCGCCGCGGCGGCGCTGGGCGACCGGCTGGACGACCTGGCACTGCAGCTGGTCTCCTCTGCCGTGGTTGCCACCGACCCCGACCTTGCCGAACTGGCCCGGCGGCCGGCCACGGCGCTGACCACCTTCTCGCTGTTCACCCACGTCACCCGGGAACCGGGGCTGCCGGCGACGGCGCTCAGCCGCTACCCGGAACTCTCCGGCATCGTGCTGGTGCGGGCCGCCGACCTGCCGCGGCTGAGCGGCTTCGCCGACGAGCACCTGCTGGAGCTGATGGCGGGACTGGCCGAGCGCGTCGGCGCGTTCGTCTACGGCCAGCCGCGCAGCCCCCGGGCCACCGTCTACTACGTCTGCGGACCGGACGAGACGGCCGTGGCGCAGGCACTCGAGCACCTGCTATCGCGCAGTGCCAGCTTTACCGGGCTGAGCCTGCCGCCGGGGACCGCGGCCGGCTATTCGGGCTCGTCGGAGAGAATCTCGAAGCGGATGCCGATGGCCCGCAGCCTCCCCAGCAGCGCGTCGCCCATCGCCTCCGCCGGGGTCAGCACGCCGTAACGCTCGGGCAGGGACTCTGCGTCCAGCGACAGGCAGAGCGCGGCCTCGGCCAGCATGCGGGAGGTCTCTGCGTAACCCGGCTCGCCGCCGGAGACCTCGCCGACGAGACGCCGCCCGTCGCCGTGGGCGACGAAGGTGACCCGGAAGGAACCGCTGGCGCGGGTCTCCTCGTCCGGGCCGGAACCCGGTGGTTTCAGCCCGCCGAGCCAGCGGCGCACGGGGCCGATCTGGGCCAGGCCGGTGACCGCGGCGATGCCCGAGGACAGCGCGACCAGCTTCGGCAGCGACCCCACCCGGATATAGTGCGCGTAGGTGAACTCGCGGCCGTAGGCCGGCAGCGACGCCGCCGAACGGATGATGA
>CAZRSA010000001.1:0-86450 GCA_964602525.1 uncultured Woeseiaceae bacterium | reverse complement strand
TCAGCGTGGACGTGCATCGGCCGGCCGCCATCCTGCAGCTCCAGCGCCTGGCCGGCGAGGTAGGAGCCACGTGGGTCCCGTCGGAGGCTTCCGAGTCGCCAACGGCCATCATGGAGCGGGCGCTGGAGACGGCGCGCCGTGGTTTCGCCGACGTGCTCATCGTGGACACGGCGGGCCGCCTGCACGTCGACGACGAGATGATGGGCGAGGTCCGCGCCGTGCACGAGGTGGCATCGCCCCACGAGACCCTGTTCGTCATCGACGCCATGGCGGGTCAGGATGCCGTGAACGCGGCCCGGGCCTTCTCCGAGGCGCTGCCGCTGACCGGAGCCATCCTCACCAAGGCAGACGGTGACGCCCGCGGCGGCGTGGCCCTGTCGGTGCGCGAAATCACCGGCAGGCCCATCCGTTTCATGGGCGTCGGCGAGAAGACGGACGCGCTCGAGGTCTTCCACCCGGGCCGCATGGCGACCCGCATCCTCGGCATGGGCGACGTGCTCTCGCTGGTGGAGGAGGTCGAGCAGAAGGTCGACCGCAGGAAGGCCGAGAAGCTGGCCGGCAAGATCGCCAAGGGCAAGGGCTTCACGCTCGCGGACATGCGCGACCAGTTCCAGCAGATGCTGGAGATGGGCGGGCTCGAGTCCCTGCTCGACAAGCTGCCCGGCATGGGCAACATCAATCCGGCGGCGTTGAAGGGCCAGGCCGACGACGGCCAGCTGCGGCGCCAGATCGCCATCATCAATTCCATGACGCCGGGCGAGCGGCGGTTCCCGAAGACCATCAACGGCTCGCGCAAGCGGCGCATCGCAGCCGGCAGCGGCGTGCAGGTGCAGGACGTTAACCGGCTGCTGAAGCAGTACACCCAGATGGAGAAGATGATGAAGCGCTTCTCCAAGGGTGGCATGAAGAAGATGATGCGGGGCATGCCCGGCGGCGGGATGCTGCCCCCCGGTCGGTGACACGGGCCGCTGACGAGCGTCGCTGACCGGGCGGGAGCCGTCCGGAAGTTCTTCACTTTAGTCCTTCACTTTTTCGAGCATTGCAGTAAAATGGCGTGTTTACTCGGGCGCCGGGCCGAGCGTTGTCCCGTGCCTGCGTCCAATGATTTCAGTTTCGAGAATGGCGAGGTCCATCAGTTCATGGTCAGCATCCGCTTAACCCGGGGAGGGGCGAAGAAGAAGCCCTTCTATCACGTCATCGTGACCGACAGCCGGAACCGTCGCGACGGCCGCTACATCGAGCGGCTGGGCTTCTTCCATCCCCAGGCCAGGGAAGGCGAGGAAGGCCTGCGCCTGGACGTGGCCCGTGTCGAGCACTGGATCGGCCAGGGCGCCCGGCCGTCGGAGCGGGTGGCCTCACTGCTGAAGCAGGCCCGCAAGGCTGCCGCCAGCGCCTGAGCGCAGGCCCGGCGGGGCCGTGGAAGGTCGCGATCCGGCGGGCACCGGCGATTCGGCCGCCCTCGTCGCCGTGGGCCGGATCAGCGGGGTCCACGGCATCCGGGGCTGGGTGAAGGTGTTCTCCTATACCGATCCCCGGGAAAACGTACTGCGCTACCCGGAGTGGTGGCTGACCAGGGGCCGCGAGCGCCGGCTGTTCCGGGTGCGGGACGGGCGCTCCGGCAGGACGATCGTCGCCGCGCTGGAGTCCATGGAGGACCGTGATGCGGCGGAAGCGTGGATCGGGGCCGAGATCGCCGTCGAGCGCTCGAGCCTGCCGGATCCGGGAGAGGGGCGGTATTACTGGGCCGACCTCGTCGGCCTCGAAGTGCGCGACGGGCGCGGCGAGCGGCTCGGCAGGGTCGAACGGATGCTGGAGACCGGCGCGCACGACGTGATGGTGGTCGGCCGCGAGCAGGGAGAGGATCTGCTGATCCCCTTCGTGCTGCAAGAGATCGTGCAGGCGGTGTGCCTGAAGGAGGGCCGCATCGTCGTGGACTGGGACGTGGACTGGGAGTGGAGCTGACCGCATGCGGATCGAAGTGGTCAGTCTGTTCCCGGACGACGTCCTGGCGGTCGGGCGTTTCGGCGTCGTCGGGCGGGCCGTGGACGGCGGACTGGTGTCGCTGGGCGCGGTGAATCCGCGGGATTTCACCGCCGACGTGCACCGGACGGTGGACGACCGGCCCTACGGCGGCGGACCGGGTATGGTGATGAAGTTCGCTCCGCTCGCGGCCGCCATCGACGCGGCGCGGCGGCGCACCGGAGAAGGCGCCCGGGTGGTGCACCTGAGCCCGCAGGGCAGGCGCTTCGACCAGGCGCTGGCGCGCGAGTATGCCGCGCTGCCCGCACTGGTGCTGGTGGCCGGACGCTACGAGGGCGTCGACGAGCGCCTCGTCGATGCCCGGGTGGACGAGGAGGTCTCCCTGGGAGATTTCGTATTGAGCGGCGGCGAGATCGCCGCCATGGCGGTGATCGACGCGACGGTGAGGTTACTGCCGGGAGTGCTGGGCGACGCGGAGTCGGCCGTGCAGGAGTCCTACGAGGCGGGACTGCTCGACTGCCCGCATTACACCCGGCCCGAGGTGGTGGCCGGCCGGCGGGTGCCGGCAGTACTGACCTCGGGAGACCACCGGGCCATCGCCCGCTGGCGGCTGCGCCAGTCGCTGGGGCGCACATGGTCGCGGCGGCCGGATCTGCTGGAAGGCAGGCCGCTGACGGACGAGGAGCGCGAGCTGCTCGAGGAATACAAGGCCGAGGCCGGGCTGCGGTAAGCGTTTCCGGCCGGACAACGACGACGTACATTATTTGCAACACTCTAGCGAGACAGCAGGAACAAGCCATGAGCAAGGTCATCGACGCTTTGGAGCAGGAACAGATGCAGCGCGAATTGCCCGACTTCGCCCCGGGCGATACGGTCGCCGTGCAGGTGCGCGTCAAGGAGGGTGAGCGCGAGCGCCTCCAGTCCTACGAGGGCGTGGTGATCGCCAAGCGCAACCGCGGCCTGAACTCGTCTTTCACCGTGCGCAAGATGTCGCACGGCGAGGGGGTGGAACGGGTGTTCCAGACCTACAGTCCTTCCATCGGCGACATCATCGTCAAGCGCAAGGGCGACGTGCGCCGCGCCAAGCTGTATTACCTGCGCGGGCGTACCGGCAAGGCCGCCAGGATTCGCGAGAAGATCTGACGGCGACGCGCTGGCATCGGACGGGAGGAACGAAGCCTGCCGGCCGGAGTCACAGCATCCATGACGGAACGCTGCCCCAAATACACCCGTGCGGGCATCATCGCCCTCGCGGCCGTGGCGCTCGGCTCCACGGGCTGCGCCTCCCTGGTTTCCTCCGCCGCTTCCGGGTTCGCGGATAACGTGAGTTCGGCCGTCCTGAACCAGACGGATCCGGAGACGGTGCGTGACGGTGCGCCGGCCTACCTGCTCCTGCTGGACAGCCTGGTGGAGGGCAACCCGGACGATCCGGCCGTGCTGCAGGCCGCCGCCGAACTCTATGCCTCTTACGGCGCCGTGTTCGCCGACGACCCCGCGCGGGCTAAGCGCCTCACCGAACGGGCCCGCCGTTACGGCGCCCGCTCCCTGTGCATCGAATACCGTCCCGCCTGCCTCTGGGACGAGCAGGACTACTCGGCTTTCAGGGATACCCTGGACGGGCTCGGACCCCGCGATGCCGACGCGCTCTACAGCTATGCCCTGTCCTCGCTGGCCTATATCCGCGCCCACAGTGACGACTGGAACTCGCTGGCGGAGCTGCCGCGTATGGAGGCCGTGCTCGAGCGCCTGCTCGCCCTCGACGAGGGCGAGTACGACGCGCAGGCCTACACCTATCTCGCCATCCTGGCGACGCTGCGGCCGCCCTCGCTCGGCGGCGAACCGGAGCTCGCGCGAAACTATTTCGAGAAAGCCATCGAACTCACGGAGGGCAGGGACCTGTCGGTGAAGGTCGAGTATGCCCGCGGTTATGCGCGGTTGCTCTACGAACGGGACCTGCACGACCGGCTGCTCACCGAGGTGCTCGAGGCCGATCCGGTCGTGCCCGGTTACACGCTGACGAACACACTGGCCCAGCGCGACGCCGAGGCGCTGCTCGAGAGCGCCGATACGTATTTCTGAGTCCTGCCGAGGACGCAAGGGCCACTCACAGGGAGTGCATCAGCCATGAATTCGAGACTCGTCACCCTCATCGCGCTGAAGACGCTGGCGCTGCTGATCCTCGCCGGCCCGGCGGCGGCGGTGGACCTGAAGATCGCCACCATCGCGCCCGAGGGTTCCACCTGGATGAAGGACATGCGGCGCGCGGCCGCGGAGATCGCCGAACGCACCGACGGCAGGGTGAATATCAAGCTCTACGGCGGCGGCGTCATGGGCGACGACAAGAAAGTGCTGCGCAAGATCCGCATCGGCCAGCTGCACGGCGGCGTGTTCACCGCCAACAGCATGGAGCAGTACTACCCGGACCTGAACATCTACGGCCTGCCGCTGCTGTTCGAGACTCCTGCCGAGGTGGACTACGTCCGCGAACGCATCGACCCGAAACTCGAGGAGGGCCTCGAGGAGGCCGGCTTCGTCAGCTTCGGCTTCGCAGGAGGCGGCTTCGCCCGCTTCCTGTCGGGTACGCCCGTGCGCTCCGTGGACGACCTCAAGGGCAAGAAGGTGTGGGTGCCCGAGGGCGACCAGATCAGCTACCGTGCAATGGAAGCGCTGGACCTCTCGCCGGTAACCCTGCCGGTGACCGACGTGCTGACCGGTCTCCAGACCGGGCTGATCGACATCGTCGCCTCGCCGCCGGTGGCGGTGCTGGTGCTGCAGTGGCATACAAAGGTGGACTATCTCACCGAATTGCCGCTGCTCTACACGCTGGGTTATCTGGCCATCGACAAGCGTGCGTTCTCCCGCCTGTCGGAGGCGGATCAGGCTGTCGTCGACGAGGTCATGAACCGCGTCTACGAGAATTTCGACCGCGTTAACCAGGCCGACAACGAGGACGCCCTGGCGGCGCTGGCCAACACCGGCGTGGATTTCGTCGAGCCGGCGGCAGGCGCCATCGATCGCTGGCGCGAGCCGGTGATGGCCGCCAACCGCAGCCTGGCGGAAGAGGGTTATCTCTCGCCGGAGCTGCTCGACGAGGTGTTGGCGCTGCTCGCCGAATACCGCGCGCAGGCCGCTCCGACGGCGCAGGCGGACGGCGACAGCCCGTGACCGAGGCGCCCGGGCGTCTCAGCGGGCGCCTGAGCGAGCGCCTCGAGCGCATCGGCCGGGGGCTGGAGGACCTGGTCCTCATCGTGCTGCTGTCGGCCATGATCGTGCTGGCCACGACCCAGATCATCCTCCGCAACGCCTTCGACTTCAGTTTCATCTGGGCGGACGAGGTACTGAAACTGATGGTGCTGTGGGTGGCCCTGTTCGGCGCCGTCGCGGCCAGCCGGGCGAACAAGCACATCAGCATCGACGTGGTCTCCCGCTTCCTGTCGCCGGGACTGCGGGTCGCCTCCGAGGTCCTGGTCAACGCCTTCACCGCAGCCGTCTGCGCCCTGCTGGCCTGGCACTCCGGACGCTTCGTCTACAGCGCCTGGGAGTTCGGCGACCGCCTCGTCGGGGGTCTGCCGGCCTGGTGGTTCCAGATCGTGATGCCCATCGCCTTCGGCCTGATGGCCTGGCGCTATCTGCTGTTCACCGGCGCGAGTGCGCTGCGTCTTGCCAACCGCTGGCGCTACCGGGAGCCGTGATGATCCTGGTCGGCATCATCCTGCTCGTGCTGGCGCTGCTCGGGGCGCCGCTGTTCGCCGTGATCGCCGCGAGCGCCATGTGGGGCTACTACCGGGCGGACATCGATCTCTCCGCCGTGACCATCGAGTTCTTCAGCGTCGGCACCATGCCCTTCCTGCTGGCGATACCCCTGTTCACCTTCGCCGGTTTCGTCCTGAGCGAGAGCGGCGCGCCCCGCCGCCTGGTGCGTATTACCCGGGCCCTGCTCGGCTGGATGCCCGGCGGTCTGGCAATAGTCTCGCTGGCCGCCTGCGCTTTCTTCACCGCCTTCACGGGTGCTTCGGGCGTCACCATCATCGCCCTGGGCGCCATCCTGTATCCGGCGCTGACCCAGGCCGGCTATCCCGAGCGCTTCAACCTGGGGCTGGTGACCAGCGCGGGCAGCCTGGGCCTGCTGTTCGCGCCCTCGCTGCCGCTGATCCTCTACGGCGTCGTCGCCCAGCAGTCCATCGACGAGCTGTTCCGCGCCGGCGTGCTGCCCGGCCTGCTGATGCTGATCATGCTCTCGGGCTGGAGCCTGTGGGTGAACCGCCGCGAACGCCAGCCGCTGTCGGAGTTCTCCTGGCGGGAAGTGGCGGGTGCCGTGCGCGAGTCGGCCTGGGAGATACCGCTGCCCGTGGTGGTGCTCGGCGGTATCTACTCCGGCCTCATCGGCGTCTCGGAGGCGGCCGCGGTGACGGCGCTGTACGTGGTGTTCGTCGAGGTCGTGGTGCTGCGGGAGATCCCCCTGCGCGAGCTGCCCCGCATCATGCGTGAGTCCATGCTGCTGGTGGGGGGCATCCTGGTGATCCTCGGCGTCTCGCTCGCGTCGACGAACATCATGATCGACGCCGGGGTGCCGCAGAAGCTGCTGGCCGTCGTGGAGCAGTTCGTCAGCGGGCCGCTGACATTCCTGTTGCTTCTGCTCGTCTTCCTGCTGATCCTCGGTGCCATACTCGACATCTTCTCCGCGCTGGTGCTGGTGGTGCCGCTGATCCTGCCGGTGGCCGCCCAGTACGACATCCATCCGATCCACCTCGGCATCATCTTCCTGGCGGCGATGCAGCTCGGCTATCTCACCCCGCCGGTGGGCCTGAACCTGTTCATCGCCAGTTACCGGTTCGAGGAGCCGATCGTCCGCGTCTACCTGGCCACGCTGCCTTTCCTGTTGATTCTGCTGATTTCGGTAATCATCATCACGTACGTGCCCGCGCTGTCTTTGTGGCTGCTGCCGGGCACCTGAGCGCAGCCGGCGGGCGGCGGCCACGCCGGCGCAGCCTGCCGCATTCGATACCACGGCGCAGCCGCGCCGGACGAGGAGTGAGAACATGGCACTGGGAAGAACCCTGATGAAGGTCCTGCGCGCGCTGTGGCGGGGACTGGACGGCATCCGCAAGATCCTGCATCTGCTCGTGCTGCTGTTCCTGTTCGCCCTGCTGGTGACGGCCCTGTCGCCGCCGGTGCCCGAACTGCCCAGTCAGGCGGCGCTGGTGATCGCGCCGGAGGGGTATCTCGTGGAGGAGTACGAGGGTGATCCCGTGGACCGCGCCCTGGCAGAGGCCATGGGCGACGGCGTCGGCCAGACCCGGCTGCGCGACATCCGGGATGCGCTCGAATGGGCCGCTGAGGACGAGCGTATCCCGGCCGTGGTGCTGGAGCTGGACGGCCTGCTCGGCGGCGGGCTGACCAAGCTGCAGACCGTCGCCGACTCCGTCGAGACCTTCAGGGCCTCCGGCAAGCCCGTGATCGCCATGGGCAATGTCTACACCCAGGCTGCCTACTACATCGCCGCCCACGCCGACGAGGTGTGGCTGCAGGATCGCGGCATCCTGTTCCTGCAGGGCTACGGCATCTATCGCAACTATTTCCGCGACGCCATCGACGAGCTCGGCATCGACTGGAACGTATTCACCGCCGGCACCTACAAGTCCGCGGCCGAGCCCTTCACCCGCAACGACATGTCGGAGCCCGCCAAGGCGGCCAACCGGGAGCTGCTGGACCAGCTCTGGCAGGCCTGGCTCGGCGGCGTCTCCGCGGCCCGCGGCCTGGATGCCGCCCGTCTGCAGTCCGCCGTGGACAACCTGCCCGAGGAACTGGAGGCGAGCGAGGGACGCTTCGCCGACATGGCCGTGCGGGTCGGCCTGGCGGACCGGGTGGCCACCCGGTCCGAGTTCCGTGAGCACATGATCGGCATCGCCGGCGCCAACGGGGTTCAGGAGGACAGCTACCGGTCCATCGGCCTGGACGATTACGTGGACGCCCGGCGCCTGCTGCGCGGCGACACGGCGGGCGAGCGCAACGTGGCCGTGATCGTCGCATCGGGGCCGGTGGTGGAGGGCGATGCGCCCGCCGGCAGCATCGGCGGCGAGTCCACCGGGAACCTGATCCGCCGGGCCATCGGAGACGAGTCGGTGGAGGCGCTCGTGCTGCGGGTGGACAGCGGCGGCGGCAGCACCTTCGCCTCGGAGCTGGTGTTCGACGAGATCCAGGCCTTCAAGGCGACCGACCGGCCGGTGATCGTCTCCATGGGCAGCGTGGCGGCTTCCGCCGGCTACTGGATCTCCGCGGCGGGCGACGAGATCCTGGCCCGACCCACCACCATCACGGGGTCCATCGGCGTAATCGGCATGTTCCCCACCTTCCAGCGCACGCTGGAGAAGATCGGCATCAACACCGACGGCGTCGGCACCACCGCGCTGGCGGGCGCGCTGCGCCCGGACCGGGCGCTGGACGGCAAGGCGCGGGAGGTGTTCGAAATCACCGTGGATTCGACCTACCGGGATTTCGTTGCCGGCATCGCCGAGCAGCGGGGCATGGAGCGCGAGGAGGTTGCCCGTGTCGCGGAGGGCCGGGTCTGGACCGGCCGTGACGCGCTGGAGTTCGGCCTGATCGACCGCTTCGGCGGCCTGGACGATGCCATCGCCGCCGCGGCCGAGCGGGCCGGCCTGGCCGAGGACGAGTACGGTGTAAAATACGTCGATCGGCCGCTTACGCCGGGTCAGGAATTCCTGCTGCAGCTGCTGAACTCGCGCATCGGGCCCACTGTGGCGGAATTCGGTTTCGCCGCCGGCGGTTCACCGCTGGCCCCGCTGGTGACGGCGCTGGAGGAGGCCTGGCAGGGCATCGCCCGCTTCAACGACCGCCGCGGCGTGTACGCGGACTGCTTCTGCGACGTGCTGCGCTAGGAGTCGGGGCCGCTCCGCCGGCGGCGCTCCACCAGCGGCACACGGGAAGGAGTGGCCCGGGCCTCGGGTGCCGGCCTCAGGCGTGCCAGTCGAGCACGACCTTGCCGGAGCGCCCGGAGGACATGGTCTCGAACGCCTCGCCGTAATCGGCGAGCGCGAAGTGGTGGGTGATGATCGGGCGCACGTCGAGACCGCTCTGCAGCATGCTGGACATCTTGTACCAGGTCTCGAACATCTCGCGGCCGTAGATGCCCTTCACCACCAGGCCTTTGAAGATGATCTGGTTCCAGTCGACAGCGGTCTCCTCCGGCGGAATGCCGAGCAGCGCCACGCTGCCGCCGTGATGCATGACCCGGAGCAGCTCGCGCAGCGCGGAGGGCTGCCCGGACATCTCCATGCCCACGTCGAAGCCCTCGGTCATGTCCAGTGACTCCATGGCGTCGTCGACGGAATCCCGGGTGACGTTGAGGGTCGCGGATGCACCCATCTGCCTTGCGAGATTCAGGCGATAGTCGTTCACGTCGGTGATGACCACGTGGCGGGCGCCGGCGTAGCGGCAGATGGCCACCGCCATGATGCCGATCGGGCCGGCGCCGGTGATGATGACGTCCTCGCCCACCAGGTCGAAGGACAGCGCGGTGTGGGTGGCATTGCCGAGCGGGTCGAGGATTGCCGCCATGTCGTCGGTAATGGCGTCGGGCAGCTTGAAGACGTTGAAGGCGGGCACCGCGATGTATTCGGCGAAGGCGCCCGGGCGGTTTACGCCCACGCCCACGGTGTTGATGCACAGGTGACGGCGGCCGGCGCGGCAGTTGCGGCACACGCCGCAGGTGATGTGGCCTTCGGCGGATACCCGGTGGCCTGGCTCGAGACCCCGCACCTCGCTGCCCACCTCGACAATGCGGCCGCTGAACTCGTGACCTACGGCCATGGGTACCGGGATGGTCTTCTTCGCCCAGTCGTCCCACTGGTAGATATGGATGTCGGTGCCGCAGATGGCGGTTTTCGCGACCTCGATGAGGACGTCGTTGTGGCCCACCTCGGGCTCCGGGATGTCCTCGAGCCAGATTCCGGGTTCCGCCAGCTTTTTCACCAGTGCCCTCATAGCGTCCGTCCTTGCTGCCTAGCCGATGACGCCGAGTTCCCGGCCCACGGCCGCGAAGGCGTCGATGGCGCGGTCGAGGTGTTCGCGGTCGTGGCCGGCGGACATCTGGGTGCGGATGCGCGCCTTGCCGTGGGGCACCACGGGATAGGAGAAACCGATCACGTAAATGCCGTGCGCGAGCAGCCGGTCGGCCATCTGTCCGGCCAGGCGGGCATCGCCCAGCATGACGGGAATGATGGGATGCTCTCCCGGCAGCAGGTCGAAGCCCAGCGCCTCCATGCGGTTGCGGAAGTACTCCGCGTTCGCGGTCAGCTTGTCCCGCAGTCCGCTGTCGGTCTCGAGCAGGTTCACCACCTCGATGGATGCGGCGGCGATGACCGGCGCCAGCGTGTTGGAGAACAGATAGGGCCGGGAGCGCTGCCGCAGCCAGGCGACGATCTCGCGGCGCCCGGCCGTGAATCCGCCCGAGGCCCCGCCCAGCGCCTTGCCCAGGGTGCTGGTGATGATGTCCACCCGTCCCATGACGTCGCGGTACTCGTGGGTGCCGCGGCCCTCCTCGCCGAGGAAGCCGGTGGCATGGCAGTCGTCGATCATCACCAGCGCCTCGTACTCGTCGGCCAGGTCGCAGATGCGCCCCAGATCGGCGATGGTGCCGTCCATGGAGAAGACGCCGTCGGTGGCGACGAGCCGCACCCGCGCGTCTTTCGCCGCCTGCAGCTGCTTCTCGAGGTCCGCCATGTCGTCGTGGCGGTAGCGGTGGCGCTGCGCCTTGCACAGGCGGATGCCGTCGATGATGCTCGCGTGGTTCAGCTCGTCGCTGATCACCGCGTCCTCCGGGCCCAGCAGCGTCTCGAACAGGCCGCCGTTGGCGTCGAAGCAGGAGGGGTAGAGGATCGTGTCCTCGGTGCCCAGGTACGTGCTGATACGGTCTTCGAGTTCCTTGTGTACCGTCTGGGTACCGCAGATGAAGCGCACGGAGGCCATCCCGTAGCCGTGCTCTTCGATGGCGCGCCGTGCCGCGTCGACGATGCGGGCGTGATTGGCCAGACCGAGATAATTATTGGCGCAGAAGTTGATGACGTGTCGGGTGTCGCCGTCCTCGCGCACGTCGATCTCGGCCTGCTGGGGTCCGGCTATGACCCGCTCCTCCTTGTACAGGCCCTGCTCCTTCAGTTCCTCGGTCGCTTCCGCCAGCGACGCCAGAAACGCTTTTCTCACGTCGATACTCCTCGTTACGCTGGCCCGGAGTATATCAGTGATACCGGCCCGGCCTCTGGAGTGCGGGCCCCGGACAAGCGAGAATACCGGCATGAGCGAGCAGAGGCTGCGCATCGACAAGTGGCTCTGGCATACCCGCTTCTTCAAGACCCGCGGGCTGGCGGCGAAGGCCGTCTCCGGCGGCCACGTGCGCGTCAACGGCGAGCGCGTGAAGTCCTCCCGCGCCTTGAAGGCGGGCGACCGCCTGGAGATCACCCGGGACCGTCTCACCTGGCGGCTGACGGTGGCCAGACTGCCGCCGCGCCGCGGACCCGCTCGGGAGGCGGAGGCCTGCTACCATGAGGAAGAGGGAAGCCGCCGGGAACGCGAGGCGCTGGTCGAGGCGCTGCGCGAGGACCGCCGCGCGATGCCGCGGACGGACGGCCGACCCGACAAGCACACGCGGCGCGAGCTGCGGCGACTGAATCGCAAGGCCTGACCGGCGACCGGCCCGGGCCCACGCAAGCGAAGGGCATCATCTTGAACAGGGATACCGCAGCGGGCCCGAGCCCGCGTCTTCCGGAGCAGCCGGCCGCCGCGCCGCCGCTGGACCGGGCCATCAACGAGCGCTATCTCGGCGACGAATCCGCCGTGATGCGCGAACTCCTGCAGCGGGCCGACGCCGGCGAGGCGCTGCGCGCGCGCGTGCGGAAGACGGCCGTCGAGCTGGTCGCGCGGGTGCGCGAGACCGAACGCCGGCACGGCGGGCTGGACGCCTTCCTGCACAAGTACGATCTCTCGTCCCAGGAGGGCGTGGTGCTGATGTGCATCGCCGAGGCGCTGCTGCGCATTCCGGATGCCGACACGGCCGACCGGCTCATCGCGGACAAGCTCACTTCCGGACGCTGGGAGGAGCACGTCGGCAGCAGCGAGTCGCTGTTCGTGAACGCTTCCACCTGGGGTCTCATGCTGACCGGCCGGCTGATGCGGCTCGACGAGGCGACCCTGCGTAACCCGGCGAAGTTCCTCGGCAAGCTGACGGGCAAGGCGGGCGAGCCCGTGGTGCGCCAGGCCATGCGTCAGGCGATGAAGATCATGGGCTACCAGTTCGTGATGGGTAGGGACATCGAAGAGGCGCTGGAGCGGGCCGACAAGGGCGAAAACCGGCGCTATCGCTACTCCTACGACATGCTGGGCGAGGCCGCCCTGACGGCGGAGGACGCCGGGCGCTACTTCGACGCTTATGCGGGCGCCATCGAGGCCATCGGCGGTGCCGCGGGCGACGACGTCATCGCCGCGCCGGGCATCTCGGTGAAGCTCTCCGCGCTGCATCCGCGCTACGAGTTCACCCACCGGGCCCGGGTGCTGGACGAACTCGTGCCGCGACTCGCGCGGCTGACGGCGATGGCCCGGGAGGCGGGCATCCCGCTGACGGTGGATGCCGAGGAGGCCGACCGGCTGGAGATCTCGCTGGAGGTCTTCGCTGCGGTTGCCGAGAGCACCCAGGCGGCCGGCTACGACGGCCTGGGCCTCGCGGTGCAGGCGTACCAGAAACGCGCGCTGCCGGTGATCCGCTGGCTGGCGGCGCTGGCCGCGCGCACCGACCGGCGCATCCCGGTGCGGCTGGTGAAGGGCGCCTACTGGGATACGGAGATCAAGCGGGCGCAGGAGCAGGGACTGGACGGTTATCCGGTGTTCACCCGCAAAGTGAACACGGACGTGTCCTATCTCGCCTGCGCGCGGGAACTGCTGGACGCCGGTGAGCGGCTGTATCCCCAGTTCGCCACCCACAACGCCCATACGCTGGCCAGCATCCTGCACCTGGCCGGCGAGCGGCGGGACTACGAGTTCCAGCGGCTCCACGGCATGGGCGAGGAGCTCTACGACCCGGTGGTGGACCCGGAACGCTACGACCGGCCGTGCCGGGTTTACGCGCCGGTGGGCAGCCACGAGGACCTGTTGCCCTACCTGGTGCGTCGGCTGCTGGAGAACGGTGCGAACACCTCCTTTGTCAATCGCATCGTCGACGAGGAGGCGCCGGTGGAGGAGATCGTGGCGGACCCTGTGGAGTCGGCCCGGGCGCTGGAGTCGTATCCCCACCCGCGAATCCCGCTGCCCGCCGCTATCTACGGCGAGGAGCGGCGCAATTCCCGCGGCCTCAACCTCGCCGACAGGGCCCTGACGGGCGACTGGCTCGCGCGGATGCAGCAGGTCCTCGACGGCAGCCATCACGCGCGTCCGCGGGTGGGCGGCAGGAGCCTGGCAGGGCGGCCGGTGGAGTCGCGTAATCCGGCGCGCACCGGCGAGGCGGTGGGGGTCGTCGAATATGCCGACGGGGAGGCGGTGGACCGTGCACTGGGGGTCGCCGCGGACGCCTGGTACGACTGGAATGCGACGGAGGCCCGGGTGCGGGCCGACAGCCTCCGCCGCGCCGCCGATCTCTACGAGGAGGAGGCACCGGCGCTGATGGCGCTGTGCGTTGCCGAGGCGGGCAAGAGCATTGGCGATGCCCTGGGCGAGGTCCGCGAGGCGGTGGATTTCCTGCGCTACTATGCCGCACGCGCCGAGGAGCTGTTCGGGGCGCCGCTGCCGATGGCGGGGCCGACGGGTGAGCGCAACGAGCTTAGGCTGCAGGGCAGGGGCGCGTTCGTGTGCATCAGCCCTTGGAACTTCCCGCTGGCGATCTTCACCGGCCAGGTGGCGGCGGCGCTGGCCGCCGGCAATACGGTGCTCGCGAAACCGGCGGAGCAGACCTCGCTGATCGCGGCGCGTGCCGTCGACATCCTGCACCGCGCCGGCGTCCCCGGGGAGGTGCTGAATTTCCTGCCGGGCGAGGGCCGGGAAGTGGGCGCCCGGGCCGTGGCCGACCCGCGGGTGGCGGGAGTGGCATTCACCGGTTCCACGGAGACGGCGCGGCTGATCAACCGTACTTTGGCCGAGCGGGCCGGCCCCATCGCGGCGTTCATCGC
This sequence comes from uncultured Woeseiaceae bacterium, assembly GCA_964602525.1. GTDB lineage: Bacteria > Pseudomonadota > Gammaproteobacteria > Steroidobacterales > Woeseiaceae > Lentisalinibacter. The sequence goes on along the minus strand of CAZRSA010000001.1, from coordinate 72,303 downwards.
CGAGACCGGCGGGCAGAACGCGATGCTGGTCGACAGCTCGGCGCTGCCGGAGCAGGTGGTGAAGGACGCCGTGTATTCGGGCTATAACAGCGCCGGTCAGCGCTGTTCGGCCCTGCGCATCCTTTGCGTCCAGCGCGACATCGCGCCGCGGGTGATCGAGCTGCTCACCGGGCACATGGACGAGCTGAGCGTGGGCGACCCCGGGCTGCTGAGCACGGACGTGGGGCCGGTGATCGATGCCGAGGCACGGGAGACGCTGGAGCGCCATGTGGCCGAGCTGGGAGCGAAGTCGTCCCTCGTGCACCGCACGCAGCTCGGCGAGGGCACCGGCGCCGGCACTTTCGTGGCGCCGACGGCCATCGAGATAGACGGCATCGATCAGCTGGGCCGGGAGGTCTTCGGGCCGGTGGTGCACGTCTACCGCTATCGGGCGCGGGACCTGCGCAAGACGGTGGAGGCCGTGAACGCCACGGGCTACGGACTTACCATGGGCGTGCACAGCCGCATCGACCGGCGGGCGCGGGACGTCGCTGCATGGGCCCGGGTGGGCAATCTGTACGTCAACCGGAACATGATCGGTGCCGTGGTAGGCGCCCAGCCGTTCGGCGGCCAGGGGCTCTCCGGCACCGGCCCGAAGGCCGGCGGGCCGCACTACCTGCTGCGCTTCGCCACCGAAACCAGCCTCAGCAACAACACCGCGGCCGTTGGCGGCAACGCCACCCTCCTGTCCCTCGCCGCCGACTAGGACTAGGTGCCGGACCGAACTTTTGCAACTTATTCAACTTTCACAAGGCCGGGTAAGCCGTCCGGTGGAGGCTCAATAAGTTACAAAAGTTGCGAAAGTTCGGTCCGGCACCTAATCGCCCTAATCGCTAATCGGTGCGGTCGTGGATTCTCTTCGGGTAGTCGTAGGCGACAAGCCGGAATTCGGCGGTGAAGAACTCGGGCCAGTCCCTGGCCTCCGCGCCCACCGTGACGAAACCGCCGGTCACCAGGTTATCCGTGAGGCCCGGCAGCAGGCTGTTCACCAGGTCGGTGAGTCCCGGGTTGTGGGCGCAGATGAGCAGGTGATTGAAATCCGCGTCCTGGCGGCTTGCCACCTCCACCAGCGTGCCGGCGCTGGCCAGGTACAAATCGGCGTCGCGCTGCAGGAACTCGCGGGGATAACCGATGACCCGCGCGACCTCCTTCGCCGTGCTCCACGCGCGTTTCGCGGGACTGCTGACGATCAGCGACGGTCGCACGCCGGCGGCCTGCAGCCGCCGGCCCATGCCGGGTGCGTCCTGACGGCCGCGGCTGTTCAGCGGCCGATCGAAATCGGACAGGGAGTCGTCCTTCCAGCTCGACTTCGCGTGCCTGAGGAGCGTCAGCGTCTTCTCCCGGTCTTCCGGCGGCTGGGAAGGATGAGTGCGCTGCTCGCTCACATCATGCCCGTCTGCAGCCGCGCCTCGTCGCTCATCATCGACTGGTTCCAGGGCGGATCGAAGACCAGCTCCACGCGCACGTCCGCCACGGTGGGAACGACGGACACCTTCTCGCGCACGTCCTCGACCAGAATGTCGCCCATGCCGCAGCCCGGCGCCGTGAGTGTCATGTCGATGTCGACGCGGCGCTCGCCGTTGCCGAGATTGCTGATGTCGCAACGATAAATCAGCCCGAGGTCGGCGATATTCACCGGGATCTCGGGGTCGTAGCAGGTCTTCAGCTGCGACCAGATCACCGCTTCCAGCTCCTCGTCGGTGGCGTCCTCCGGCACTTGCGGCGGCGGCACCGACTCTTTGCCCAGCGCATCGGCATCGGCGCCGGCGATGCGGAACAAGCTGCCTTCCAGGAAGATGGTGAAACTGCCGCCCAGTGCCTGGGTGATGTAGGCGGAGGCGCCTTCGCGCAGCGTCACCTCCTCGCCCATGGGGATTATCACCGCCCGCACGTCGCGGGTGAGGGTGACCGGTTCGCTGTTATGGCCGAACATCATTACTCCGTGCTCACCTTTCCTTCGTGTCTCGTCAGTGCCGCGCGCATGGCGTGCCACGCCAGGCTCGCGCATTTTACCCGGGACGGGAAATCCCGCACCCCCGCCAGTGCTTCCAGTTTGCCCAGCCCCGCACGGGCTTTCTCGCCGCGCAGCATCGCTGTCATGTCTGCCGCCGCTTCCAGCGCCTCGGTCTCGGAGTGGCCGGTTACCGTCTCCGTCAGCAGTGACGCCGACGCCATCGAGATGGCGCAGCCGCTGCCCTCGAATCCGGCGTCGCGGACCTCGCCTTCCTCGACGCGCAAGTACAGGTGCAGCTTGTCGCCGCACAGCGGATTGATGCCTTCCGCCTCGTGGGTGTAGCGCTGGGGCCGACCGAAGTGCCGCGGGTGGCGGGCATGATCCATGATCAGCTCCCGGTAGAGTTCCCGCAGCTGCTCCGTGGAGCGCTCCTCCACGTTCAGCCCCCGAAGATCTCTTTCGCGCGCCCCAAAGCCGTCACGAGCCGGTCCACGTCCTCCCGGTTGTTGTACAGACCGAGCGACGCCCGCGCCGTACCGGGCAGGCCGTAGCGCTCCATCACCGGCATGGCGCAGTGATGACCCGTGCGGATGGCAACCCCGAGCTGGTCTAGGATGGTGCCGAGGTCGTGGGGATGGATGTCGTCCAGCATGAACGAGACCACGCCCACCTTGTGCGGCGCCGTACCGATGATGCGCAACCCGTCCACCGTGGCGAGCTCCTGGTTCAGATAGGCCAGCAGCTCGGTCTCGTAGCGGGCCACCTCCGCCGGGCCGATGCTGGCAAGATAGTCCACCGCGGCCCCGAGGCCCACCGCACCCGAGATGTTGGGCGTGCCGGCCTCGAACTTGTACGGCAGCTCGTTCCAGGTGCTGCCCTCGAAGGAGACGGTGAGAATCATGTCGCCGCCGCCCTGCCACGGGGGCATGCGCTCCAGCAGCGCCTCCCGACCGTACAGCACGCCGATACCGGTGGGCCCGTACATCTTGTGCCCGGAGAACGCGAAGAAGTCGCAGCCGAGTTCCCGCACGTCCACCGGGCCGTGGGGCACGGCCTGGGCGCCGTCCAACAGCGTCACGATACCCCGCTCGCGGGCCAGCGCGATGATCTCCCGCGCCGGCGTAATGGTGCCGAGCGCATTCGAGGTATGGGAGAAGGCAATGACCTTGGTACGGTCCGTGATCAGCCTCTCCAGCGCCTGCATGTCCACCGCGCCGGCATCGTCGATGGGGGCCACGCGCAGCACCGCCCCCGTGCGCTCGCACAGCAGCTGCCAGGGCACGATGTTCGCGTGATGCTCCAGCCAGGTGATCAGGATCTCGTCGCCTTCGCCCAGGTTCTGCGTGCCCCAGCTGTTTGCCACCAGATTGATAGCCTCGGTGGTGCCGCGTGTGAACACGATCTCCGCGGCGGACGCCGCATTCACGAAGCCGCGCACCTTCTCCCGGGCGCCCTCGAACGCCTCGGTGGCGCGGTGGCTCAGCGTGTGCACGCCGCGATGCACGTTGGAGTGATCGTGCTTCTCGTAGTGGTCCACGGCCTCGATGACGGGCAGGGGACGATGGGAGGAGGCGGCGCTGTCCAGGTAAGTGAGCGGCTGCCCGTTGACCTCCTGGAACAGGATCGGGAAATCCGAGCGCCGGGCCTCCACGGCCGCGGTGGCGAGATCGCCGGCAATCTGGTTGCTCTGGTCGGCCTGGATACTCACAGCAGGGCCTCCAGTTCGTCGAATTCCGGCAGGCCGCCGATCAGCATGCGCTCCATCCGCCGCGCCAGCGCCGGCGTATCGGCGCGCCCGAGCAGCTCGCGCAGGAAGGCGAAGATCAGCAGGTGCCGCGCGCCCTCGGTGTCGATGCCCCGGGAGCGCAGATAGAACAGGGCGGTCTCGTCCAGCTGGCCCACCGTGGCGCCGTGGCTGCACTTGACGTCGTCGGCGTAGATCTCCAGCTCCGGCTTGGTGTCGACCTCCGCCTTGTCCGACAGCAGCAGGTTGCGGTTCGACTGCGCCGCATCCGTACCGTCGGCGCCCTTGTGCACCATCACCTTGCCGTTGAACACGGCCCGGCTGCGGTCGCGCAGCACGCCCCGGTAGTCCTCGTTGCTGAGCGTGTCCGGGGCCTCGTGATCGATGCGCGTATGGTTGTCCACGTGCTGGTCACCGCCGGTGATGTAGATGCCGTTCAGGGCGACGGCCGCCTCCCGGTCCGTGAGCCGCACCATGGTGTCGTGGCGCACCAGCCGGCCGCCCAGGTCGAGGCTGTGGCAGTCCAGCCGGGCCCGGGCCGCCAGCGCCGCGTGCAGCCGGCTCACCTGGAAGCTCCGCGACGGCTGCTGCTGCAGGCGGTAATGCGTGATGCGCGAGGCCTCGTCCTGGACGATGTCCGTCACGACGTTGGTGAAGCGGCGGGCCTCGGTCTCGCCCGCATAATGCTCCACGACGGTGGCCCGAGCATGCGCGCCGGCCTCGATCACGATGCGCGGAGAGGCCACGGCCGTGGCTTCGCCGGTGACCACGAAGACGAGGTAGAGCGGCTTGTCCAGCACCGCTGTGTCGGCCAGGGTGAGGCGCAGACCGTCGGTCAGCAGGGCGCCGTTCAGCGCCGTCATCGCATCGGCGGATGCGCCGGCGGCGCTGCTCGGCGGCAGACCGGTCTTCAGCAGGGGAGCGAGCGAGACGCCGTCGGGCAGAGCGTCCGGCAGGGAGTCGGTATCCAGGCGGCCGTCCACGAACACGACGGAGTGCGCGTCGAACTCGCCGAGCACCTGCCGCGCCAGCGTGGCAGCGCGGCGCTCCGCCGTCTCGCCCGGCGCCCCGGCGGTGCCGGCCAGCCAGTCGTCGCTGAGATCGGCGAGCGGCGCCAGGCTGGTGTACTTCCAGTCCTCCTGGCGGACGTGGGGGAACCCCGCCTCCAGAAAGCGCTGCAGGTTCGTTTCGCGAAACCGGGCCAGCCAGTCGGGCCCCGGCCGGGCCTCGACCGCCTGCCGCAGCCGCTTCTCGTCGAGGGAAGGTGCCTTCATGCGTTCGCCGCCTCGCGCAGCCAGTCGTAGCCGCGCTCCTCCAGTTCCAGTGCCAGGTTCTTGTCGCCGGAGCGAACGATGCGGCCGCGGGACAATACATGCACCGCATCTGGCTCGATATAGTCGAGCAGACGCTGGTAGTGGGTCACCATGACGATAGCCCGGTCCGGCGTGCGCAGTGAGTTCACGCCGCCGGCCACGACCTTCAGTGCGTCGATGTCCAGCCCCGAGTCGGTCTCATCCAGCAGGCAGAGCGCCGGCTCCAGCACGGCCATCTGCAGGATCTCGTTGCGCTTCTTCTCGCCGCCGGAGAAGCCCTCGTTCACGCCCCGGTTCAGAAAGCTCTGGTCCATCTGCATCAGGCTCATCTTCGAGCGCACCAGCTTCAGGAAGTCGATGGCGTCGATCTCCGGCTCGCCGCGCGCGGCGCGCACGGCATTCAGCGCGGCCTTCAGCAGGTAGGCGTTGTTCACCCCCGGGATCTCCACCGGGTACTGGAAGGCGAGGAAGACGCCTTCGCGGGCACGCTCCTCCGGCTCCATGTCCAGCAGATCCCGGCCCCGGTACAGCACCTCGCCGTCGGTTACCTCGTAGTCCTCGCGTCCGGCCAGAACGTGTGCCAGCGTGCTCTTGCCCGAGCCGTTCGGGCCCATGATGGCGTGCACCTCGCCGGCGTTCACCGTGAGGTCGAGGCCGCGCAGGATCTCGGTGCCGTCCACCGTGGCATGCAGGTTACTGATCTCGAGTAGTGGTTTCATCTGTCGTCCTCTTCAGCCCACGGCGCCTTCCAGGCTGACGTTCAACAGCGCCTGGGCCTCGACGGCGAACTCCATGGGCAGTTCCTTGAAGACTTCCTTGCAGAAGCCGTTTACGATGAGATTCACGGCGTCCTCCTCGGAGATACCCCGCTGGCGGCAGTAGAAGAGCTGCTCCTCGCCGATCTTCGACGTGGTCGCCTCGTGTTCCACCCGGGCCGAGGGGTTCTTCACCTCCACGTAGGGGAAGGTGTGCGCGCCGCACTCCTTGCCGATCAGCAGTGAGTCGCACTGGGTGTAGTTACGCGCCTTCCCGGCGCCCGGCATCACCCGCACCAGACCCCGGTAGGCCTGCTGGGCCCGGCCGGCCGAGATACCCTTGGAAACGATGGTGCTGGAAGTGTCCTTGCCGATGTGGATCATCTTGGTGCCGGTATCGGCCTGCTGCAGGTTGTTGGTGACCGCCACGGAGTAGAACTCGCCCACCGAGCGGTCGCCGCGCAGGATGCAGCTCGGATACTTCCAGGTGATTGCCGAGCCCGTCTCCACCTGCGTCCAGGAGATCTTGGAGTCGTCGCCGCGGCAGTCGCCCCGCTTGGTGACGAAGTTGTAGATGCCGCCCTTGCCGTTTTCGTCGCCGGGATACCAGTTCTGCACGGTCGAGTACTTGATCTCGGCATCCTTCATCGCGACCAGCTCCACCACGGCCGCGTGCAGCTGGTTCTCGTCCCGCATGGGCGCCGTGCAGCCCTCGAGGTAACTCACGTGGCTGCCTTCCTCGGCGACGATCAGCGTGCGCTCGAACTGCCCGGTGTTGGCCGCGTTGATGCGGAAATAGGTGGACAGCTCCATGGGGCAGCGCACGCCCTTGGGCACGTAGACGAAGCTGCCGTCGGTGAACACCGCGGAGTTCAGCGCAGCGAAGAAGTTGTCGCGCCGGGGCACCACGCTGCCGAGGTATCGGCGCACCAGCTCCGGATGCTCCTGGATGGCCTCGGAGAACGAGCAGAAGATAACGCCCGCCTCGGAGAGCTTCTCCTTGAATGTCGTGGTGACCGAGACGCTGTCGAAGACGGCGTCCACCGCCACGCCGGCCAGCCGCGCGCGCTCGTGCAGGGGGATACCCAGCTTGTCGTAGGTCTCGAGCAGCTTCGGATCCACCTCATCCAGGCTCTTCGGGCGATCCGCGTCGGACTTCGGTGCCGAGAAATAGGAGATGGCCTGGAAGTCGATCGGCGGATGGTGCACGTGGGCCCAGCTCGGCGAGGTCATCTTCAGCCAGTGCCGATACGCCTGCAGGCGCCACTCCAGCATCCACTCCGGCTCGTCCTTCTTCGCCGAGATCATCGCGATGACCTCCTCGGACAGGCCGGGCGGGACCGTGTCCGCCTCGATGTCCGTATAGAAGCCGTGGCGGTACTTGCTCTTGACCAGTGTCTCTACGTCGGTGCTCTTGGTAGCCATGGTTCGCTCAGTGTGGGTCCGTGTTGTCTTCCCGGCCGACGGTCGGTTGCATCGGCACGAGGGTGAATGTGGGGATGGCCGGCCGCGGCCGCTGCAGCTCTGTCAGGCTGATGTCGGCCAGCGCCCGTCGGATCCGGAGGTTGATCTGCTGCCAGGAGCTGCCGACGCTGCAGACCTCTTCCAGCTCGCAGGTGGACTCCTGACCGCTGCACTCGGTGATGGCCAGCGGCCCCTCGAGGGCGTCGATGATGGCCGCGGCGCTGATATCGGCGGGCGCCTTCGCCAGGCGATAGCCGCCGTTGGCGCCGCGCTCCGAGGCGACGAGGCCGGCGCGGGCAAGCTGCTTCAGCAGCTTGCTGACGGTCGGTCCGCCGAGCCCGGTAGCGCCCGCGATCTCGCTCGCGCTCTGCAGCCGCTCCTCGGCGTCCGCGAGCTGCGCGAGCACCACGGTGCCATAGTCGGTGAGTTTCGAGATTCTCAGCATGCCGGTTGCGCTCCGGATGGATAATCGATGCGGCAACTCGGGGTCGCGGATCGGGGCTGCAGCCCTTCCTGCCGGTAGTCCCGGATTGCCTTTCCGCTTAATACAGGACCATTTTAGTACTAATTGGGCGGCGATGCCAGATCGGAGCGGCATTGCCCGGGGTCCGGTCGAGGGGATTTTGCTATGCTCTGCCGCTTGCGCGGCGCCCCGACGGCGGGTGCGCCGCCCGCCGGCACGGGGACAGGTATGGCCGAGAAGACGGAAAACGTGGTGGAGATCCGCGGGCTGTGCTATGCACGCGGCCAGCGGCAGATATTCGACCACCTGGACATCGACATCCGGCGGGGCAAGGTCACGGCCATCATGGGCCCCAGCGGCACGGGCAAGACGACCCTGCTCAGACTGATCACCGGTCAGCTCGTGCCCGACCGGGGAACGATCCTCGTCGACGGAGAGGGCATCTCGCAACTGAACCGCGACGGCCTTTACCGGCTGCGCAAGAAGATCGGCATGCTGTTCCAGAACGGCGCGCTGCTCACCGACTACTCGGTGTTCGAGAACGTGGCCTTCCCGCTGCGCGAGCACACCGACCTGCCGGACCGCCTGATCCGGCATATCGTCCTCACAAAGCTGCACGCGGTGGGTCTGCGCGGCGCAGCCACCCTGATGCCCGCGGAACTCTCGGGCGGCATGGCAAGGCGGGTGGCCCTGGCCCGCGCCATGGTCATGGATCCGCAGATCCTCATCTACGACGAGCCCTTCGTGGGTCTGGACCCCATCTCGATGGGGGTGATCGTCCGGCTCGTGCGGCGCATGAACGACATCCTCGGCATCTCCAGCATCGTCGTCAGCCACGACGTGGAGGAGATCAGCGCCGTGGCAGACGTCAGCTACCTCATCTCCGACGGCAAGGTGGTGGCATCGGGCAGCCCCGAGGAGCTGAGCGGCGCGCCCTCGGAGCTCGTCAAGCAGTTCATGCACGGCATGGCGGACGGGCCCGTGCCGTTCCATTACCCGGCACCGGACTACGCGGAGCAGCTCCTGGGCCGCGAGGGCGAGTGAGGCCGTGTTCCGTGACCTCGCCTATGCGCTGGCCGGTTTCCTGCAGACGTTCGGACAGCTGCAGCTGTTCTTCCTGCGCCTGGTCGCTGCCACGCCCCGTGCGTTCTGGCGGCGTTTCCCGCTCGTCGTGCAGCAGGTGCACAACGCGGGCGCGCTGTCCCTTCCCATCATCGTCACGTCCGCCTTCTTCGTGGGCGGCGTCCTGGGCCTGCAGGGCCACGACAACCTGTCCCGGTTCGGCTCCGAGGATGCGCTGGGGGTGTTCGTGGCCCTGTCGCTGGTGAAGGAGCTCGGGCCCGTGGTGACCGCGCTCCTGTTCGCGGGGCGGGCGGGCACCGCACTCGCCTCGGAGATCGGCCTGATGCGGGCCACGGACCAGCTGTCGGCCATGGAGATGATGGCGGTGGACCCCGTCCGGCGGGTCGTCATGCCCCGATTCCTGGGCGGCGTCATTGCCATGCCGCTGCTCGCGGGCATCTTCAGCGCCGTGGGCATCTTCGGGGCCTACATGGTGGGCGTGGTGCTGATGGGGGTTGATATCGGCGCCTTCTGGGCGCAGATGAGAGAGAGTGTGGAGCTGGCCGACATCATGGAGGGTGTGGTCAAGAGCGTGGTGTTCGGCGTGGCGGCGAGCCTGCTCGCGGTGTTCGAGGGTTACAATGCGTTGCCGACGGCGGAGGGGGTCGGCAGGGCTACGACGCGCACGGTGGTCATCTCCTCCATCGCCGTGCTGGTGCTCGATTTCATGATTACCGCCGCGTTGATGTGAAGGTACAGGGCTTATGCAGCAGACCAGAGCAGTAGAGATAAGCACCGGGTTGTTCGTGTTCCTGGGTTTCGCCGCGCTGTTCTTCCTGATCACGCAGACGACCACCATCGGCGGCTACGTGCAGGACGACACCTACGAGGTGACGGCCCGCTTCCAGAACGTGGGCAGCCTGAAGGTGCGCGCCCCGGTGAGCATGGCCGGCGTGACCATCGGCCGGGTGAGCGCCATCGAGTTCGACCCGCAGCGTCTCGACGCGGTCGTGACCATGCGCATAGAGAACGAATACGACCGGATTCCGGAGGACTCCGACGCCAGCATCCTCACGGCGGGGCTGCTTGGCAGCCAGTACGTCGGACTGCAGCCCGGCGGTTCCGAGATGCATCTGGAGGACGGCAGCGAGGTGCTGTTCACCCAGTCCGCGGTGGTGCTGGAAAACCTGATCGGCAAATTCCTGGTGAACATGGGTTCGGGAGGCGACGAATGAGAACATGGATGACGGCCCTGGCGATGCTGGGGATATTGCTGAGCGTGCCGGGCGTCGCCCGTACCGAAGACCCCACGAGCGTGATCGATTCCGCCGTGGAGGAACTCGCCGGCGCGCTGGAGGGGCGAAAGCTCGAACTCGAAGAGGATCGCGAGGAGCTGTACCGGCTGATCGACCGGATCCTGCTGCCCCGCTTCGACCGGCGCTATGCCGCCCAGCTCGTGCTGGGCCGCTACTGGCGCTCCGCCAGCGAGGAGCAGCAGCAGCGCTTCATTAAGGCGTTCTACCAGGCACTGCTGGAGCGCTACGCCGACGGCGTGCTGGAGTTCGACCAGGACCGCGTCATGGTGCTGCCCTTCCGGGGCGACCCGGAGGAGCGGCGCACCACGGTGCGCACCGAGGTGAAGCTGGACGACGGCACCGAGGTGCCGGTGAACTACGGCCTGGTCAGGCGCGAGGAAGGCTGGAAGGTCTATGACGTTACGGTGGAGGGGATCTCCTACGTGCGCAACTTCCGCACGGAGCTCAACGCCGAGATCGCCGACAAGGGGCTGGAGGCGGTCATCCGGCGCCTGGAGCGGGAGGCCGGGATGCGCGAGGCCGACGGCAACGACATCGGCTCCGCCGACGACGCGGAAGGATCCTCTCGAACGTGAGCGAGCGCTGGGAGTTCCGTGACCTGGGTGAGGGCCGCTTCGCCGTCGCGGGCGAGATGAGCTTCGATACCGTGGCGGCGATACTGCGCGAGGCCACGGAGCGCTTCGCCGACCACACCCTGCTCGAGGTCGACCTGGGCGGGGTCACCAGGACCGACAGTGCCGGTCTGGCACTGCTGCTGGAGTGGATCACCTGGGCCAATCACACTGTGCGCGAGATCCACTTCCGCAACGTTCCGGAGAAGATCACCAACATTGCCCAGACCAGCGACGTGGAAGATCTCCTGAGCGTTGGCGAGCGGTGGGTGGGATTCATCGAGGACCGCGGCGGCGAGGAGGGCGCGGGTCCGTCCTGAGGCGTCTTGCCTCAGCCGGCCCCGGGCTCCGGGCCGGGGTCGTTCCGCGCCACTTCCCTGAGCTGCTCCTCGCTCAGGTATTCCTTGATGAAGTCGATCCGGGCCTCGAAGCGCGCACGCTGGATCGGCTCGGTTTCCGGCAGCTCGAGGCCCCTCGACAGGAAACCGATGGCCCGCACCAGGTCCCCGATCATGATGTTGTACTCGGACAGATAGTAGTGGGCCTCGGCGGTCTCGCCGGCGGCTACGGCGGCCCGGGCGATGAGCCGTACCTGTTCCGGCGTGGGCGGCGTGTTGTTCAGCAGGTCCAGCAGCATGTCGTGAGCCATGGTGCCCCGGTCGAGCTGCAGGAGCGTCTCCGCGTAGCTGATGATCAGCGGCACGTTGCGGGGGAACAGTTCGCGGGCGTTGGCGTAGGTGGACAGCGCGGCCATCTCGTTGTCGTTCGCCAGCTGGGCCTCCGCCAGTCCGATATGGTAGGCGATGACATCCTGGTTGGTATCGATCAGCTGCTCGAAGATGCGCTGGGCCTCGGCCGGGCGGTCCATGCGCAGCAGCACCAGAGCCTCGCCGTAAAGGGCGGCATCCCCCGGCGGCGCCGATTCCCGGAAGTAGGTCAGGGCGCTCGCGGGCGAGGTGCGTGCCTGGGCGATGATCCGGGCCTTCGTGAGGCCGTAGCCGGTCATCTCCTCTACCTCGGCGATGGGCAGGCTCGCCGCCCGTGAACGGGTCTCCGCAATCCGGTTGCTGGACACGGGGTGGGTCCGCAGGAACTCCGGCACGCTGCTCGCGAAAGGTCCCGCCCGCCTGCCGATGGTGGCGAAGAAATCCGGCATGCCCTGGGGGTCGAAGCCGGCGGCGGCCATCGTCGAAACCCCGACCCGGTCCGCCTCGTACTCGTTGCGGCGGGTGAAGTTGATGCGGTTCTGCGCCAGCATGCCCTGGGCGCCCATGATGGCGCCCTGGGTGGCGTCGCTGCCGCCGTCGGCCGCCATTCCGACCAGGATGGCGCCGAGCATCGTCGCCAGCGTAATGATGCTGGCGCGGGAGTTGTTGTAGATAGAGCGCGCGATATGGCGCTGGGTCACATGGGCGATCTCGTGGGCCAGCACACCGGCGAGCTCGCTCTCGTTCTCGGTCGCCTCGATCAGTCCGGTGTGTACGCCGATGAATCCGCCGGGCAGCGCGAATGCGTTGATGCTCTGGTCCTCGACGACGAAGAACTCGAAATTCTGCTCGCCGTCGTTGGCGTGGGCCACCAGCCGGTGCCCCACGGCCTCGATGTACTCGTTGATCAGGGGGTCCTCGACCACCGTGCCCCGGTTCCTGAGCTCGCGCATGATCGCGCGGCCGATGCGCGCCTCCTCGGACTTCGGCAGCATGGCATTGGCAGGGCTGCCGATGTCCGGCAGTTCGCCGGCCGCCAGCAAAGGGCCGCCGCTCGCGAGCATCGCCGCGACGGGCAGCACCAGCAGCAGGGTCCGGACGGCCAGGGAGCGGAGGTCAGTCATGATGGAATGTAGGACAATGGGCGGCATGGTGCGTTCCCATTATACGCCGCCTTCCCGCTCGCACCGCCAGGGAGCATCAGCCGGGCGTCTGTACCGGCGCCGCGGCCTCAGCCCAGCTCCCTCGCGGCTTCCAGCACTTCCGCGGCATGACCTTTCACCTTCACCTTGCGCCATTCCCGGCGCAGCTTGCCCTTGTCGTCGATCAGGAAGGTGCTGCGCTCGACCCCCATCACCTTGCGCCCGTACATGTTCTTCTCCTTGATGACGTCGAACTGGCGGCAGACGGTCTCGTCCTCATCGGAGAGCAGGTCGAACGGAAATTCGTGCTTGGCGCGAAATTTCTCGTGAGAGGCGATCGAGTCGCGGGAGACGCCCAGGATCACCGTGTTGGCGCGCTTGAACCTGCCGTGCAGGTCGCGGAAGTCCTGACCTTCAGTGGTGCAGCCCGGTGTCGCGTCCTTCGGGTAGAAGTACAGCACGACGTTGCTGCCGCGCAGGTCCTTCAGCCTGACCGTCTTGTCGCCGGTCGCCGGCAGCTTGAAGTCCTTTACCACCTTGCCTGTCTCGGGTGCGCTCATCGTGTGGGTCTCCTCTGGGCAGGGCCGCGCCGCAGGCGGCCGGCGTCAGGCTTTCACCGGTTCCAGTATGGCGTCCAGGTTGTACTGGTCGCACATTTCCATGAACTCTTCGCGGAGCTGCGCGATGTGGATGCGTTCCGGCACGCTCACGTTCATCTGCACCGAGTACATGGGCGCGCCGGTATGGGCGGCCGCGTAGCTGCGGGTGCTGAGCTCGGCGATGTCGATGCCCCGGCTCGAGAAGAAGCGGGCGATGTTGAAAACCACCCCCTGTTGGTCGAGGCAGACCACGTCCACTGCGTACGGCAGGCTGTCGCGTTTCTCCAGCCGTTCCCGGGTCTGGCACAGCGTCGCGGTGATGCCGTGCTGTTTCTCCAGCTTGCCGAGTTCGGTCTCCAGCCGGTTCACCGTGTGCCAGTTGCCCGACACCAGCAGCAGCATCGCGAACTCCTGACCCAGCGTGCTCATGCGGCTCTCGACGATGTTGCCGCCGCACTCCAGGATGGTCTCGGTCAGATCCTGGACCACGCCGGTCCGGTCGTTACCGATAGCTGAAATAACAATAAGTTGAGACATGTTTTGTGAGCAGATTATATGTCTGGCGGGGGTTGCCGGTGGCCGCAGTGTACTGTGATTGCAGCGGCGTGCAAGCAATTGATTTGCCGCGGACTCTTGCCGCAGGACGGGCCCGGCCAGTACCATCGCCGGCTTGTTCACCCGGAGTAATTCATGATCCAGGGTAGCCTGGTCGCTCTCGCGACCCCGTTCACCGATGCCGACGAGGTCGACTACGAGGCGCTTGCGCGCCTGATCGACTTTCACTGCGAGGCGGGGACGGACGGCCTGGTGATCGCCGGCACCACGGGCGAGTCGGCCACGCTGCTTAAAGAGGAGCATGCCGCACTGGTGCGCCGCGCCGTGGAACTCGCGGACGGACGCATCCGGATCCTGGCGGGTACCGGCTCCAACTCCACCCGGCAGACCCTCGCTCTGTCGCAGGCGGTCGACGGCGCGGGCATCGACGGCTTCCTGATGGTCGCCCCGTATTACAACAAGCCTACCCAGGAGGGCATGTACCGCCACTTCACCACGGTGGCGGATGCGGTGAGCAAGCCGGTGATGCTCTACAACGTGCCGGGCCGGACCGCGTCGGACCTGCTGCCGGAGACGGTGGCCAGGCTGGCGGCCCACGAGCGCATCTTCGGCATCAAGGACGCCACCGGCGACGTACGCCGGCTGGAGGCGATGCAGGCGGTCTGTCCGGCGAACTTCCGCTACTTCAGCGGTGACGATTTCACCAGCGCCGAATTCCTGCTCGCCGGCGGCCACGGCGTGGTGTCCGTGACGGCCAACGTGGTTCCGGCGCTGATGGCGCAGATGTGCCGGGCCGCGGCGGCGGGCGACGCGTCGAAGGTGCGGGACATCGACGCCGGTCTGCAGCCGGTGAACAAGGCCATGTTCCTGGAGTCGAATCCTATCCCGGTGAAATGGGCCCTGCACCGTATGGGCCTCCTGGGCAAGGGCATCAGGCTGCCGCTGACGCCGCTGGACGCCCGCTTCCGGGGCGACGTGGACGCGGCACTGGCTGGCGCCGGTATCGTATTGAGCACGGAGAACCCTGCATGAGACATCTCTTCCTCTGGCCCGCGGCTGCACTGCTGCTGAGCGGCTGCTTCGGTTTCGGGCTCGGCGGCGGCAGCTGCACGGAGGCCAAGCCGTACCAGGAGAGCCGGCTCACGGAGCCGGTGCGGGTGCCTGCCGGCATGAGCGGTCTGGACGAGGGCCGGGACCTGGAGGTGCCGGTGGCCTCGACCCCGCCGGGCGCCGCGGAGGGCCGCTGCCTGGAGGAGCCACCCCCGTTCTCCCGCCGCATGGCCGAGGTCCGTGGCGACGAAGAGGAAGATTGAACTGGCGGGAGCGCTGGAGTAATCTGCGCGCCCGCTTCGACGCGGCACGAGAAATTCGGAGAGGTGGCCGAGTGGTCGAAGGCGCATGATTGGAATTCATGTATAGGGTAACCCCCTATCGAGGGTTCGAATCCCTCCCTCTCCGCCAACATCAAGAAAAGGGCCTTCGAGGCCCTTTTTTTGATGTTTGATCAGACGGGGTTCGAACCCTCGATATCGGGCAATCGGGTTCGACCCGAGGCCGGCGCAGCCGGCCGACAGACGGCGAGCACAGCGAGCCGCCCGCAGGGTGAGCCTGCGCGGCAGGCGAATCAATCCCTCCCTCTCCGTTGTGTTGATCGCTCCCCCAATCCGGAAACGCGGACTCTGTTATCGTGGCACCCGACCCCGCCGATGAGGTCGTGCCGGCTATGGAGACCCCGAACAAGCGCGCACGGAACGAGCTGCGCCGTCAACCGGAGCCGACGGGAGTCCTCGCCGCCAGCCCCACGGGGGTGGGGTGAGTCCGCGATCGAGTACCGCGTTCGCGCTTCTGGGCGCGGCGCTGGTCGCGATCAGCTACGGCCTGGCGCGCTTCGCTTTCGGGCTGTTCGTTCCTCCGATCCGCGCCGAACTGTCGCTCACGCCCTATATGATCGGCATCATCGGTGCGCTGCCGCTGATCAGCTTCCTGCTGGCCACGCTCGCCGCGCCTTTCATCGCCAACCGTCTGGGGGCCCGCCATACCGCGGTGCTGTCGGGCCTTTTCGGCGTCGGCGGGCTGACGCTGATCAGCCTGGCGTCCGGGCCGGTCTCGCTCGGCGGCGGTGTGTTCGCCTGCGGTATCTGCACCGGGCTGATGATGCCGGCGCTCACCGCTGCCATGCGGGCAGTGGTCAGGCGCAGGCAGCACGGGCGCGTCAGCGCGGTCATGAACGCCGGGACCAGTGTGGGCGTGGCGGTGGCCGTGCCGGCGGTGCTGTTCATGGCCGGGGCGTGGCGTTTTGCCTACGCCTCCTTCGCCGTCCTCGCCGCCGCAGGCGTCGTGGCCGCATGGCGCTTCATCCCTGCGGCGTCGCCCATCGTGCCGTCCAACGCGGCACCGCCTCCCCCCATCAGCAAGCTGCAGTGGTCACGCCTGTTCGAGCTCTCCGTGTTCGCATTCGTCATGGGATTCATCGCGTCGGCGTACTGGATCTTCGCGCCCGACCTGGTGGTCACCCTCGGCGCGCTGCCGCCCGGCGCAGCCGGATGGCTGTGGCTCGCGGTCGGCATAGCGGGCCTGGGCGGCGCGGCGGTCGCCGATCTGGCAGACCGCAACAATCCCCCGATCACCCACGCATTGATGCTGATGATGCTGTCGGCGAGCCTCGCGCTGCTCGCCGCCAGTCCCGGTAGCGTGCTGCTCGCGACGTTCTCGGCGCTGGTCTTCGGCCTGGCCTACATGAGTCTGACGGGCCTGTACCTGATGACCGGCATCCGCGTGTTGCCGGGTCGCCTGGCCATGGGGCCGGTGCTGCCGTTCATC
This sequence comes from uncultured Woeseiaceae bacterium, assembly GCA_964602525.1. Lineage (GTDB taxonomy): Bacteria > Pseudomonadota > Gammaproteobacteria > Steroidobacterales > Woeseiaceae > Lentisalinibacter. The sequence goes on along the minus strand of CAZRSA010000001.1, from coordinate 55,759 downwards.
GCAGTCGCACTCGGGCAGGCGTCCGGCTCACCCGTGGTCGGCGCGCTGGTGGCCGATATCGGCTATGCCGATGCGTTTGCCGTGCTGGCGGCAATCGGTATAACCGTGGCCATCCTGTCGCCGTTCTACCCGGGCCACATCGAGCCCGAGCCGGACGACGACGCCGAGGAGCAGGACACCGGCCTGCAGGCGGCCTACGACCAGCAGCTGCAGGACGCGGAAGGCGAGCCGTTCAGATACGGTACGGAATCCGCCAGAGACCGGTAGAAGAGGGCCGCAATGGCCCTCTCGCTGGATACCGAGCGCGAGCGCTCGATCTAGCTGCGCCGGTCCGACCGCCGCTCCAGCCGGTCGCCCTTGCGGTCCAGGCCCCGGTCGATGCGGTCGCCATTACGGTCCAGCCGCCGGTCGACCCGGTCGCCCTTGCGGTCGAACCGTCGCTCGACCCGGTCACCCTTGCGGTCGAGGTGGCGGGCCGCGCCTTCGCGTCCGTTGGCCTCCGCGCGCTCCGATGCGCGGTCCAGCCGCCGGTCCGACCGGTCGCCCCGGTTGTCGAGCCGTCTGTCGATGCGGTCGCCCTTACGGTCGAGCCGTTCTTCGATGCGGTCACCCTTGCGATCGAGCCGGTCGTCCACCCGGTCGCCCGGATCGGCGAGGGCGGGCCCGGCCGCAAGCAGCGTCGCCGCGGTCAGGGCGGCCGCAGCCAGGGTTGCGGCCATCGTTGCGTGTGTCGTCGTGCGTCCTTTCATCGTGAGTCTCCCTCGAGTGGTTGGCAGGAGGGAATCCAACGCTCCGGGTCGCTCCGGGTTGACAGCGAAGCGCAGGAGCCACGCCCGTTCGACATAACCGGGACTCGTCAGACTGCCGGAGTGCGGTCGTTCGACTGCCGCAGCACTTCGTCCTCCACGGCCCACAGGCGGTCCTGGCCCCAGACGGCGGCATCGCCCGCGCGGAAGCCGGGCACGCCCCACAGACCGAGCCCGAGCAACTCCTCCCGGTTGGCCTCGGCGCTCGTGCGCCAGTCGTCGCTGCCGAGGTGCCGGTGCGCCGTCTGCCAGTCCAGGCCGGCGTCCGCGACGATCCGCGCGAGGCCCCGGTCGCTGCCCGCGTCGATGCCGCGGGACCAAACGCCGCGCATGAAGGCGTGGCAGTACTCGTAGCCGCGCCCCTCGCCGATGGCCCAGGGCAGCAGGGAGTAACCGCGCTCCACCGGTTCGCCCAGGGGGTCTGCAATGCGGCCGAACGATACACCCAGGCGCCGGGCCTCCCGGGCGACGTCGGTGACGATGTAGCGGCTCTTCATCTTCGGCACCGGCAGTCCGCGCATGCGCATCGGCAGCACGTGACGCAGCTGCAGCCGGGCGCCGCAGGCGTCGGCGAGGGCCCTGACGCGTTCTGACGCGATGTAGCTATACGGGCTGCGGAACGACAGGAACCAGTGGATATCCGGCGGTTGGCCGGGGGCGGGCGGGGCTGCCGCGAGAGAGGGCACGGCCGGCGGCGCGAACAGCGGTTCAGCCGGCGCGGCCGCGCGGCGCGCTCCGAGGGCGGCGAGCCGCGACTCGAGGTAGTGCAGCCTGTCCAGGCCCCAGTACCATTCGCTTTCGTAGTGCAGCATCGCGCCGAGATAGTGGCCGAGTTGTTCGCGCCGCGCGTCGCCGCCGGTGCGCGCGTCGGCGATCAGTTCCAGCACCGCCGGGTCTTGCGCATCCGGATCCAGCCCGGCGCGGACCGCGAGGCGGGCCGCATCCACGCGGGACCACTCGACCAGCCGCTCACGCTCCGGTGCCGCCCAGTCGGGCGGCGGGCCGACTAGCCAGACCCTAAGGTCCACATCGTAGCGCTGGAGGAAAGCGGGTAACGCCTTCGCCAGCAGGCGTGAATAGGGGTCGTCCGGCTGGTGGAAGTACTCGACGACGTGGGGCCGGCCTGCCTTGCGCCGGCGTTGCTCCGCCCTGTTCCGGCCCCCCCGCAGGCGCGCCTCCCCGAGATAGACTCCGGTCAGGCGCGAGACGATTGCCGTCTTCAGTGACATCGGCTGCCTCTCTTGCTTCCGCCCGGCATATTAGAGTAATCATCGCCGACCGGCCACGGCCCTTTCCGGCCGGTACATCACCCGCTAGAATGCAGGCGGTCTAGAAAACGAGAGGTCGCCTGCAGTCTCCTGCCGCCGCGTCCGCGAGCCTCGATAACACCTGAGGAGCCCCGACATGAGCAGGGTTGCTGCCCCGCGCGCCCGGATCGCCGTTTGGCTGCTCGGGCTTCTCCTTCTCACCGGCTGCTCCCCGCCACCCGAACCGCCGCCGCCCCCGGCGGTGGGGGTAAAGGCCATGCGCGTCGAGCCGGCTCCGTTGCAGCTGTTCCGGGAATACGTCGGCGAGGTCTCCGGCTCCCGTGACGTGGTCGTGCGTTCCCGGGTCGGCGGCGTACTGCTGGAGAAGCATTTCCGTGATGGCGCACTGGTGAAGGAGGGTCAACTTCTTTTCACCATCGATTCCCGGGATCTGAAGGCACGCCTGAGCGGCGCCGAGGCCGCACTGGGCGCCGCGCGGGCCAATCTCGCCCGCGCGCAGGAGGACGTGGATCGCTACGAGGCACTGCTCGCCGAGAACGCCATCGCCAGACAGACCTACGATAACGCCGTGGCGGCGCTGGAGGCCGCGAGGGCCGAAGTGGAGGGCAATGAGGCGCTGGTCGAACAGGCGGCACTCGGGGTCGAATACGCGAGCATAAGAGCTCCCCTCGGCGGGCGCATCGGAGCCGCGCAGGTAGCCGTCGGCGATCTCATCACCGCTGGCACGACCGCCCTGGCGGAGCTCTCCGAGGACGATCCGGCATGGGTCTATTTCAGCCTCAGCGAGAACGAACTGCTCGAGTTCATCCGCCGTCGGGACGCCGGCGAGGCCGGCGCCGGCCGCGTGGCGCCGCGGGTGCAGCTCATCTTCAGCGACGGCAGCACTTACGAGCACACGGGCGTCATCAATTTTACCGACCGCGCGCTGGATGCCGGTACGGGGACCTACCGGCTGCGAGGCGAGTTTCCGAACCCGGATCACCGTCTCATACCCGGGCTGTTCGCGCGCATCCGTGTGCAGGTGGACGAGCTGGAGGCGGCGATTACGGTCCCGGACAGGGCCGTGGTGCAACTCCTCGGCCGCTATTTCGTCACCGTGGTCGGCGCCGACGGACGAGCCGAGCAGCGGCCCGTGGAGACGGGACCCAGGCAGGGCGGACTGTGGGTGATCGAGCGGGGACTCGAGCGCGGTGATCGCGTCGTGGTAGAAGGTATCCAGAAGGCCGCTCCCGGCACGCCGCTGGAGGTGCAGGAGCTGCGTCCTGCCACCGAAGACGGCGCCTAGGGTTTCGGGACGATGGCGAAGTTCTTCATCGATCGCCCGGTCTTCGCCGTCGTCGTCTCGCTCTTCCTGGTGCTGGCCGGCTCGTTGTCGCTGCTCGGACTGCCGGTCGCCCAGTTCCCCGACATAGCGCTGCCCACCGTGAAGGTGACCACGCTGTACCCGGGGGCCGGCGCGGACGTCGTGGAAGAGGCAGTCACCGCGCCCCTCGATTCGCAGATCAACGGCGTCACCGACATGAAGTACATAAGGGCCGTCTCCGGTGACGACGGCTCCGCCAGCATTTCCGTGACCTTCGAACTGGGTCGGGATCCGGACATCGCGGCGGTGGAGACGCAGAACCGGGTGAGTCAGGTGGTGCCGCGGCTGCCGGGCGAGGTCAATGCGATCGGTGTCACGGTGAACAAGGCATCATCGGATACGCTGATGTACGTCACCCTGTACTCGCCGGACGATAGCTACGACCGGCTGTTCATAGATAACTACGTCTACAACTTCATTGTCGACTCGATCAAGCGCGTACCCGGTGTCGGCGACGTGAAAGTCTTCGGCGCCGAGTTCGGCATGAGGATCTGGCTGCAGCCGGACCGGATGGCCAGCTACCGGCTGACCACGACCGACGTGATGCGCGCGATCCAGGAGCAGAACAAGCAGGCGGTCGCCGGCCAGGTGGGTCAGCCGCCGGCGGACAGCGAGAGCGGCTTCCAGTACTCCCTCCGGCTACAGGGGCGGCTGGTCGAGGAAGAGGAGTTCGGCGCAATCGTGCTGCGGACCCGGCCGGACGGCTCGTTCCTGCGTCTGCGGGACGTCGCCCGGATCGAACTGGGCGCGGCCGGTTACGCGACCACGGCCCGCTACAACGGCCGGGAGGCGTCCGCGTTCGGCGTGTCCTTGGCGCCGGGCGCCAATGCACTGAATACGGCCGAGCTCATCCGCGAGCAGCTGGATACCCTGAAGGCGGCTTTTCCTGCCGGCCTCGACTACGCGGTCGCCTACGACACATCGGAGTTTGTAGATGCCTCCATCGAGGAGGTGGTCCATACCTTCTTCGAGGCACTGGCGCTCGTCCTTATAGTCGTGTTCCTGTTCCTGCAGAGCTGGCGTGCTGTCCTGATTCCCATGCTGGCCGTACCGGTCTCGCTGATCGCGACCCTGATCAGCTACCAGGCGCTCGGGTTCTCCATCAATACGCTTTCGATGTTCGGCATGGTGCTCGCCATCGGCATCGTCGTCGACGACGCGATCGTGGTCGTGGAGGCGGTGGAACACAAGATCGCGCATCTGGGCATGCGCGCCCGCGACGCCACCTACGAAGCCATGTCGGAGGTGTCGGGGCCGGTGGTGGCGACGGCGCTCGTTCTGGCGGCCGTATTCGTGCCGATGGCATTCGTGCCCGGCGTCACGGGGCAGCTCTACCAGCAGTTCGCGCTGACCATCGCCGTGTCGACACTGTTCTCCGCCCTTGTTGCGCTGACCCTGACGCCCGCGCTGAGTGCTTTGCTGCTTCGGCCGCGGCCGGCGGAGCCGCGCGGTCCGGTGGCGCGCTTCTTCGCGGCTTTCAACCGTGGCTTCGATGCCATGACCGTGCGCTATACGCAGGTGGTGGGCGTCGGAGTCCGCGGACTGAAGCGTCTCGTCGTTTTGCTCGTGGTCCTGTTCGCGGGTTTGTACATCCTGTTCCGCGTGACCCCCACCGGGTTCGTGCCGGACGAGGACCAGGGCGCTTTCTTCATGCAGGTCGTGCTGCCCGAGGCGGCTGCGCTGAGTCGCACCGAGACGGTCATCGAGGATTTGGGGGCAGAGGTCCGTGAGTTGCCGGGTGTCGAATCGGTGATGAGCATCGTCGGTTTCGACCTGCTTTCGGGCACGGCCGCCCCGAACGGCGGCCTGGTGGTCGCCCGGCTGGATCCATGGGCCGAGCGGAGCGCGCCGGAGGAGCAGATCGACGCCCTGCTGCAGCGTGCCGGCGCCATCGGTATGCGCAGGCCGGAGGCGCTCGCATTTCCGTTCAATCCGCCCGCGTTGCCGGGCTTCGGCGCGGTCTCGGGCTTCTCGATGATGCTGCAGGCGCGCGGTTCACAGAGCGCGGAGGAACTGGCCGATATGGCGCGCAACTTCGTGGCCGCGGCCAATGCCCGGCCGGAGATCGGTCGGGCCAGTACGACCTATGCGGCAGCCACGCCGGGCTACCGGCTGCGTGTAGACCGGGAGCGCGTCAAGAAACTCGGCATACCCATCTCGGACGTCTTCGGCACCCTGCAGGCGTATCTCGGCGGCGTGCAGGTCAACGATTTCAGCCGTTTCGGCAAGAACTACCGGGTCACGCTGCAGGCCGATGCCGCCTATCGGCGTGACATCAGTGCCCTGTCGAAGCTGTTCGTGCGCAATGGCAACGGCGAGATGGTGCCGCTCGATACCATCGTGACCGCGATACCGGACACCGGCCCGCGCTTCACCATGCGCTACAACCTCTACCGCAGCGCCGAGATCACCGGGACCCCGGCCTCCGGGTACAGTTCCGGGCAGGCCCTGCAGGCGCTCCGGGACGTGGCGGCCGAGGTGCTGCCGGCCGATTACGGCTACGAGTGGTCGGGGCAGAGCCTGGAGGAAGTGGAGACGGGCAACATCGCGGCACTGGTGCTCGCGCTGTCTGTCGTGGTCGTCTTCCTGTTCCTGGCGGCGCTGTACGAGAGCTGGTCGGTACCGTTCGCGGTGTTGCTGGCGGCACCGCTCGGCATCCTCGGCGCCATGATCGGGACGCTCGTCGGCGGCATGAATTTCGACGTCTATGGGCAGATCGGTCTCGTTACGCTGGTGGGGCTCGCGGCCAAGAACGCGATCCTTATCGTGGAGTTCGCCAAGCAGAACTACGAAAAGGGCACGGCCCTCGCCGAGGCGGCGCTGGAGGCGGCCCGGCTGCGTCTGCGCCCGATTCTGATGACCTCGTTCGCCTTCATCCTGGGCGTGACGCCGCTGGTACTGGCCTCCGGCGCCGGGGCGGCGTCGAAGCAGTCGGTGGGCATCGCCGTTTTCAGCGGCATGCTGTCGGCGACCATCCTGGGGTCGTTGCTGGTGCCCGCGTTCTACGTGCTGGTGCAGACGCTGGCCGAGCGTCTGAGCGGTCGCCGTGAGGATGCGGCGACCGCGGGTGCCGCACGTGGGGAGGCCCCGGAGGGATGAGGCGCGCGCTGGTCTTCCTGGTTGCGCTGCTGACGGTGGCAGGCTGCGCCGTGGGACCCGATTACGAACGGCCCGGGCTGGCCGTGCCGGAGAGTTTCCGGGGAGAGATCTCAGCGAGCGAGGCCGAGTCCTTCGCCAATCTCCCCTGGTTCGAGGTATTCCGTGACGCCGAGCTCGAGGTGCTCATCCGGGAGGCCCTCGGCCGCAATCTCGATCTTCGCCTGGCGCTGGCCAGGGTGGAGGAGGCACGAGCCGGCGCGCGCTTCGCACGGGGCGCCTACGGGCCGGATATCCGCGGTGTCCTCAACACGACCCCAGCACCGGGCGCGGGCAGTAACGACGCGAACTATACGGCCGGCCTCGCGCTCAACTGGGAACTCGACCTGTTCGGCAAGCTGCGTCGCGCCGACGAAGCGGCCCGGGCTTCGCTGCTTGCCAGCGAGGACGTCGCGCGCGGGGTCATGGCGGCGCTCGTCGCCCGGGTCGCGACCACCTGGCTGACGCTGCGCGAACTCGATCAGCAAGTGGAGATTATTCGGCGCACCATCCGTAGCCAGGAGGAATCGCTGGCGCTGGTCAGATCACTCAGCAGGGAGGGTGTGGCATCCGGCGCCGAGGAGCAGCAGGCCATCGCCCAGCTGGCGGCAACCCGGGCGGCGCTGCCACTGGCCGAGCAGCAGGTCATCGCCGCAGAGAATGCCCTCTCCGTGCTGCTGGGGCGGTACCCGACGTCGATCAGCCGACAGCCACTCGCCGGCGGCATGCTGCTGCCGGAGCCCTCGGCGGTGCCCCTGGGGCTGCCGGCCGAATTGCTCGAACGACGTCCCGACGTGCGTGCGGCCGAGCAGAATCTGCGTGCCGCGACGGCGCGAGTGGGCGTGGCGGTGGCCAACCGGTTCCCGGTGCCCACCATCGGTGTGACGGCGCTCGTTGGCAGGACTTCGACGGAATTGGGCGATCTGTTCTCCGGGGACTCCCCCAGCCTGAACTCGTGGGGGCCGGTCGCGGATCTACCGATCCTGAATTTCGGCCGCGATCAGGCGCAGGTGGAGATCGCCCGGGCGCAGACCCGGCAGGCGCTGGTGGGCTATCGCGCCACGGTGCTGCAGGCGGCGCGCGAAGTTTCAGATGCGCTGGTCGGCTACGAGAAGGCGGCGGAAGTCATCGTCGCCAACGAGGTCTTCGCCCGCGCCGCGTCGGAGAGTCTGCGGCTCGCTCGCCTGCGATTTCGCAGCGGCGTGATCAGCTACCTCGAGGTGCTGGATGCCGAGCGACAGCTCTTTTCGGCGGAACTGAATCTGGCGCGCTCGCGGCTTTCACGGCTGCTCAGCCTCGTGACGCTGTATCGCGCGCTCGGCGGGGGCTGGTCCGACGAGGCGCTGGCGGCGGCTGCGGAGGACGCCGAGGCCACCGACTAGCCCGGATTTGTGGTCAGTCTGTGACCGGTGTCCGGTCGAGGAATTGCCGGGTGGCTAGACTGCGGCCCATGTCAGCGAGTGCCGCAACAGAGGCCGCCGCGGCCATTCAAGCCACCCCCTTCGTCCTCGGCCGCCAGCCCATCCTGGACCGCGGCGGCAATACGGTTGCCTACGAGCTGCTGTTCCGGTCGCCGGGCGGCGGGCCTTTCCCCGGCGACCGCCCGGCAACCGCCAGCGTGATCACCCATGCGTTTTCCGAGCTGGGGCTGGAGGCGGTGCTCGGGGCCTGCCGCGGCTATGTCAACTTCGATGCCGAGAGTCTGCATTCGGAGCTGCCCGAGGCGCTGCCGCCGGACCGCATCCGCCTGGAGATCCTGGAGACCGTCACGATCACGCCGGAACTCGTCCTGCGCTGCTCCGAGCTGCATCGGCAGGGTTTTCGTTTCGCGCTGGACGACGTCACCGGGCTCGACGATTCCCACGAGGACATCCTGCCGCTGGTGGACGTGATCAAGGTCGATCTGCATGCGGTGCGCCCGGAGGCGCTGGGCGACGTGGTGCGCGCGGTGCAGCGACCCGGCGTGCAGTTGCTCGCCGAGAAGGTGGACTCTCCCGAGCAGGCGGCACATTGCAAGCGGCTCGGATTCGACCTGTTCCAGGGCTTCTTCTTCGCCCGGCCGGTGCTCCTGGAAGGGCGCACGGCCGACCCGTCCCGCCAGGACCTGATCCGCCTGCTGCAGCAGATCCTCGGCGATACGGAGATCGGGGAGATCGAGCAGAGCGTGAAGCGCCTGCCGGAACTCGGTTACAAGCTGATACGCCTGGTGAACTCTTCCGGCATGGGGCTGCGCCACCGGGTGGAGAGCCTCTCCCACGCCCTGGTGTTGCTCGGGCGGCGGCGGCTGCAGCGCTGGCTCCAGGTGATGCTGTTCGCCCAGGACGGCAGCGCCGATTTCCCGAGCCCGCTCCTGACTCTCGCGGCGGCGCGGGGACGTCTCATGGAGCTGATGGCGGGAGAGTTCTCCACGGACGCGGCCTACGCCGACCGGGCTTTCATGACCGGGATCCTCTCGCTCCTGGACACGCTGATCGGTGCGCCCCTGGCCGACATCCTGGCGCCGCTGCCGCTGCAGGACGACGTGCGCGATGCGCTGCTCTGGCGCAGCGGCGATCTCGGCCTGCTGCTCTCGGTCACGGAGGCGCTCGAGGGGAACGACCCCGCCGAGGTGACCCGGCTGACGCAGGAGTGCGAGGGCCTGGACGTCACCATGCTGGCGGGTCTGCAGGTGGATGCGATGCGCTGGGCCGGCGACGTCGGCCGGGCGGACGGCTGAATCCGGGCCGGCTGGCGCGGACTCTGTTACGCTGGCGTCCAGGGCTCTCGACGACGCCAGGAGTGCGACAGTGCAGACACCACCGGAAATCCATTTTCACGACATGGACCGCTCGGAGGCGGTGGAACAGGCCGTCCGGGAACGTGCGGCCAAGCTCGAGAAATTCTACGATCGCATCACCAGTTGCCATGTGTACGTGCATGCGGTGCAGCGCAACCAGCGCCAGGGCAATCACTACGAGGTGCGGCTGGAGGTGCGGGTCCCGGGCACGGAGCTGGCGGTGAGTAACCAGCCCGGCGACCGCCGTGCCCACCAGGACGTCTACGTGGCCGTGCGCGACGCCTTCGACGCCATGGAGCGCCAGCTGAAAGCCTGGAAGGACAAGGTGTCCGCCACCGGCTGAGCCGGACCGCCCGCGGCGATGGGGGATGATTCCTCGCCGCATCACTGAGATAATGAGCACTGGTCCGCGTCGGTTGCCCCGCGACGGTCAGCCGTGAACCCCGTCAGGCCCGGAAGGGAGCAGCGGCAGCGGTGACACCGGGTGCCGGGGACGAGCTGGCGCGGGCCTCTTTTCCTGCCTTGCTTGTCTCGTCGGGGCGAGCCGTTACACTCGGCTGCAAGCACGGGTGATTGTGTTTGCAGGAGGGCCTCCGGACCCGACCGTTTCGATGAGCTATCTCGTACTAGCACGCAAGTGGCGGCCCCGGACCTTCGGGGACATGGTCGGTCAGCAGCATGTGCTGCAGGCGCTGACGAACGCGCTCGCGAGCGGCCGTCTGCACCATGCCTACCTGTTCGCCGGAACGCGGGGCGTTGGCAAGACCACAATCGCCCGCATCCTCGCGAAAGCGCTTAACTGCGAGCAGGGCGTCGGTCCGGACCCCTGTGGCGAATGCAGCGCCTGCGCCGAGATCGACGAGGGCCGGTTCGTGGACCTGATCGAGGTGGACGCCGCCTCCCGCACGAAAGTGGACGACACCCGCGACCTGCTGGACAACGTGCAGTACGCGCCGGCGCGGGGCCGCTACAAGGTGTACCTCATCGACGAGGTGCACATGCTCTCCATGCACTCGTTCAACGCGCTGCTGAAGACGCTGGAGGAGCCGCCGCCCCACGTGAAGTTTCTGCTGGCCACCACCGACCCGCAGAAGCTCCCGGTGACGGTGTTGTCCCGCTGCCTGCAGTTCAACCTGAAGCGGCTCACCCCCCATATGATCGGCGAGCATCTGACCCGGATCTGTGCGGCCGAGCAAGTGGAGGCGGAAGCGGAGGCGCTCGCCCTCATCGCCCGGGCGGCGGAGGGCAGCGTGCGCGACTCGCTGAGCCTGCTCGACCAGGCCATCGCCTACGGCGGCGGCGGCGTGCGCGAGGACGAGACCCGCGCGATGCTCGGGACGGTGGACCGCCAGCACGTGACCGGCCTGCTCGATTCCCTGGCCGCGGCCGACGGCGCCGGTCTGCTTGCCACCGTGGCCGCCATCGACGAGCAGTTTCCGGACTACGCCAGACTGCTGGACGAGATCGCGGCGGCGTTGCAACGTATCGCCGTCTACCAGGTGGTGGGCGCGACCGACCTGGACGAGGCCGACGAGGAGATGGTGGCGGCCTATGCCGGCAGGCTGACGCCCGATGACGTGCAGCTGTATTATCAGACCGCCATCACGGGCCGGCGGGACCTGCCGCTGGCGCCGGATCCGCGGGCTGGATTCGAGATGACGCTGCTGCGGATGCTCGCCTTCCGGCCGGCCGGTGCCGGTGATCCGGGCAGCGGGGCCGCCCGCCCGGCGGCGCGGGCCCGCTCGCTGTCGCCGGCGAGGGTGGCGACCGAAGAACCGGCCACGGTTGGCGAGGCGGCGGAATCTGTCGGCGAAGCGGCGACCGCCCCGGCCGAGAGCCCGGCAGTTGTGCCGGCGGGAGGCCCGCGGCACGGGGAATTCTGGTCTGCGCCGGACTGGCATCGTCTGGCCGGGCAGCTCGATATCTCCGGCTCGGTGCGGTTGCTGGCGGCCAACTGCGCGTTCGTGGAGCGGACGGGCAACGGCGTGCAGCTGCAGCTGGACGAGCGCAGTGAGACTCTGCTCACCGAAGTGCGACGCCGGACGCTGGAGCAGGCGCTGGCCGGGTATTTCGGCGAGCCCCTGAAATTGAGCATCCGGGTAGGCGACGCCGGGGAAACGCCCGTGCAGCGCAAGCGCCGCCTGGAGGCCGAGCGGCTCGAGGCCGCGAAGAAGGGCCTGGAAGAGGATCCGAACGTGCGTATCCTGCAGGACATGTTCGGCGCGGAGCTGCAGCCCGATACGGTGCGGCTGAAAGATCAGGACTGACGGACAGGACAAGCGGAGGCGCGATCAATGAAGGGTGGACTCGGCCAGCTGATGAAGCAGGCCCAACAGATGCAGGAGAAGATGCAGCAGGCCCAGGAGGAGCTGGCCAGCATAGAGGTGACCGGCGAATCCGGCGCGGGCATGGTGAAGGTCACCATGAACTGCCGGCACGAGGTACGCCGGGTGGAGATCGACGACGATCTCATGGGCGACGACCGCGAGATGCTGGAGGATCTCGTGGCCGCGGCCATGAACGATGCCATCCGGCGGGTGGAGGAGACGACCCGGGAAAAGATGTCCGGCCTCACGTCGGGCATGGGCCTGCCGCCGGGGATGAAGCTGCCCTTCGGCTGATCGGGCGATGGTCTACTCGCCGCTGCTCGTCCAGCTGATAGAGACGCTGCGCTGCCTGCCCGGCGTCGGGCAGAAGTCCGCCCAGCGCATGGCCTTCCACCTGCTCGAGCGCGACCCGGACGGGGCCGGCCGCCTGTCCGCCGCCCTCGCCGAGGCGGTGGCCGGCATCGGCAAGTGCGAGCGCTGCCGCATGTTCTCCGAGGAGCCCGTCTGCCCGGTCTGCCGGGATGCCTCCCGGGACGCGAGCCAGCTCTGTATCGTGGAGATGCCGGCCGACGTGATGGCCGTCGAGGACCACACCGGCTTCCGGGGGCGGTATTTCGTGCTGCTGGGCCACCTCTCTCCCCTGGACGGCATCGGGCCCGAAGAACTCGGCCTGGGCCGCCTCGAGTCGCTGCTCGAGGAAGGGGAAGTGGAGGAGGTCATCATCGCGACCAACCCGACGGTGGAGGGAGACGCGACGGCCCATTACCTGGCCGAACTCGCGGCGCGCCGCGGCATCGGCGCGAGCCGGATCGCGCACGGCGTGCCCATCGGCGGGGAGCTCGAGTACGTGGACGGCGGCACGCTGTCCCATGCCTTCGCCGGACGGCGCTCCATCGGGGCGTGAGCGGCGAGCGGCTGCAAGAACACCAGGAGGTCGAGGTGAGCGACGAGAAGAAAGACCCGGACTGCCTGTTCTGCAAGATCATCGCCGGGGATATCCCGGCCGAACGGGTCTACGAATCCGGGCACGTGATCGGTTTCCGGGACATCAATCCCCAGGCGCCGACCCATGTGCTGTTCATCCCGAAGGAGCACATCCCGACCATCAACGATATCGACGCGGCCCATCACGCCCTGGTCGGCGAACTCTTCGGTGCCGCGAGATCCGTGGCGGCGGACGAGGGCCACGCCGACGACGGCTACCGCGTGGTCATGAACTGCGGCGAGGGCGCCGGGCAGAGCGTCTTCCACATCCATCTGCACCTGCTCGCCGGCCGGCGGCTCGGGTGGCCGCCGGGCTGAGTCCGCTCACCAGTCGTCGCGGCGGAGCTGGCGGGTGAGGTTCAGCAGCCGCCGGTAGCTCGTGTAGCGCCGCTCGCTGATCTGGCCCGCCTCCACGGCCTCACGCACGGCGCAGCCGGGCTCGGAGCGGTGCAGGCAGTCGTTGAACCGGCAGCGGACGGAGGCCTGGCGGATATCCCGAAACCCCGTGCCCACGTCTACGCCGGCCGCGATATGGGGGGCGAAGTCCCGAACTCCCGGCGAGTCGATCAACCGGCCGCCGCGGGGCAGGGCGATCATCTCCGCTGCCACCGTCGTGTGACGGCCTTCCCGCGTCGCGGCGGAGACTGCCGCGATGCGCTGTCCGGCGTCCGGTACCAGCGCGTTGATCAGCGACGACTTGCCGACGCCGGACTGGCCCACCAGCATGCTCACGTGTCGGGCCAGCAGTCCTGCGAGGGCTTCGATGCCGGCCCCGGTCTCGGCAGACACCCGCAGGACCGGGTAGCCGAGGGACTCGTAGGCGGCGAGTTCAGCCGGGCCGGCAGGGTCGAGGTCGGTCTTGTTCAGGACGACTGCGGCGCGGATGTCTATGAGTTCGGCGGCGCAGAGGTAGCGGTCGACGATGAAGAAGTCGGGTTCCGGCAGCACCGCCGCGACCACCAGGAGCTGGTCGAGGTTCGCGGCGAGCATCTCCGGGCGGCCGCGGCTGTCGACGCGGGCCAGCACGTTGTCCCGGGCGGCGACCGCGGTGACGAGCCAGTCCGACTCTCCCGCGATGGGCGCCGCGGCCACCCGGTCGCCGCAGACGACCCGCAGCTTCTTGCCCTTGGTCCGCGCCGGCAGGCGCCGCCCGTCTGCCGCTTCCAGCTCCAGTCGGTGGCCCCGGGCAGCGGTGACGGTGAGCAATTCACCGTCGTCCGGCTCCCTGTCCCGCTTCCTCGTCATGACCGAAGTATAGGCGCCCCGGCTCGGCCGCGTGCGGCCCTCTGCTACACTGCCCGCCAGATTTCCGGGATGGCGGACCTTATGACGGACGCGAGTATGGCAGGGAAAGGCCGTGACCACCTGATCTGGATCGATCTCGAGATGACGGGGCTCGATACGGTGAACGACCAGATCATCGAGATCGCCACCATCGTCACCGATGCGGACCTGAACGAGATCGCCGAAGGGCCCGTGCTGGCCATCCACCAGCCGGATGAGGTGATGGCCCGGATGGACGAGTGGAACCGCACCCAGCACGGCGCCTCCGGCCTCACGGCGCGGGTGGCCGAGAGTCGGGTGACCGAGGCCCAGGCGGAGCAGGCGACGCTCGCCTTCCTGCGCCAGCACGTCGAGCCGGGAAGCTCGCCGATGTGCGGCAACAGCATCTGCCAGGACCGGCGCTTCCTGGCCCGCTGCATGCCCGGGCTGGAGGCGTTCTTCCACTACCGCAATCTGGATGTGAGCACGCTGAAGATACTGGCCGGCCTGTGGGCGCCGCCGGTGGCCGCGGGCTTCCGCAAGGAGTCGAGTCACCGCGCGCTGGACGATATCCGGGACTCCATCGCCGAGCTGCGCCACTACCGGGAGCATCTGTTCTCCGTGGCGGCGATGCAGACCGGCTGACTCCGGGTGACTGCGACCGTGACCGCGCAGCCGCCATTCTCGCCCGCGGCCGAGCGTAATCGCCGGCCGATCCTGGCAGTACTGCGCCGCCATCTCGGGTCCGGCCGGCGGGTGCTGGAGATCGGTGCCGGCACCGGCCAGCATGCACGCTTCTTCGCCACGGAGCTTCCCGGCATCGAGTGGCAGGCGAGTGACGTTGAGGCCAATCTGCCCGGACTCGCGGCCGGGCTCGCGGCAGCCGACGGGCCGGCGATGCCGGCACCGCTCGTGCTGGACGTGTTGCGAGACCAGTGGCCGGCCGGACGCTTCGATGCGGTCTACTCGGCGAACACCGCTCACATCATGAGCTGGGCCGGGGTCTGCGCCATGCTGGAGGGCGTCGCCCGGGTGCTGGAGCCCGGGGGTCTGCTGTTGATTTACGGGCCCTTCTCCCGGGGCGGCGAGCAGACCAGCGAGAGCAACCGCCGGTTCGACCGCCAGCTCCGCGGGCGGGATGCGGCCATGGGCATCCGGGATGTCGAGGACATGGACCGGGCGGCGGCCCGTCACGGCCTGGAGCGTGAGGCCGAGTATGCGATGCCGGCCAACAACCTGCTGCTCGTCTGGCAGCGGAGGCGCGCTGACTGAGGGGCAGGGGGTGGCTGGTACCGCGACGAGCCTTGCATTATAGTCGGTGCTGATGCGGCCTTACGGACGCAATTCAATATGGGTTTCAGGAACTTGAAGACACTCCTTCACATCACACCTTATTTGGTGGCACTGCTCCTGGCGGTGCTGAGTCAGGCGGCCGTGGCGGAGACCCGCTACGTATCCGACGAGTTCGAGATCACCATGCGGACGGGGCCGAGCACCGCCAACCAGATCGTCCGCATGCTGCAGAGCGGCACGCAGCTGGAGACGCTGGAGGAAGACGCGGACAGCGGCTATACCCGCGTGCGCACCCTCGGCGGGACCGAGGGCTGGGTGCTCACCCGATACCTCATGGCGGAACCGGCGGCGCGGGATCGGCTCGCCGACATGCGCGGGCGGCTGGAGACCATCCGCAACCAGAGCGGCGACCTCGGCGCGCAGCTCGACGACCTGACCCGGGCCAAGCAGGAGGCGGAGGCACGCATCCGCACGGTGGAGGCCGAGAACAAGCAGCTGGAGGCGGAGCTCGCGGAGATCCGGCGCACGGCGGCGAACGTGCTCGCCATCAACGCGGAGAACAATGCCCTGCGCGAGCAGCTGTCCACGGCGGAAGTGCAGATCGCCGCCCTGCAGCAGGAGAACGGTCAACTCGCGAGCCGACGCAACCGGGACTGGTTCATCGCGGGTGCCGCCGTGCTGCTGGCGGGCGTGCTGGTGGGCATCATCGTGCCCAGGATCCGCTGGCGCAAGCGCTCGCGCTGGAGCGACAGCTTCTGAGAGACGGGACGGCCGGCGTCAGACCTTCTCGCCGGCCAGGAACAGCCAGGTCTCGATCACCGTATCCGGGTTCAGGGACATGCTCTCGATGCCCTGATCGAGCAGCCAGTGGGCCAGGTCGGGGTGATCCGAGGGTCCCTGTCCGCAGATGCCGACGTACTTGCCCTGCCGCCGGCAGGCCTCGATGGTCATGGCCAGCATCGCCTTCACGGCGTCGTCGCGCTCGTCGAAGACGTCGGCCACCAGCGCGGAGTCCCGGTCCAGGCCCAGGGTGAGCTGGGTCATGTCGTTCGAGCCGATGGACATGCCGTCGAAATGCTCGAGGTAGCGGTCGGCGAGCACCGCATTGGTGGGCAGCTCCGACATCATGATGATCTTCAGGCCGTTCTCGCCGCGGGCCAGCCCGTTCTGCGCCAGCAGCTCCACCACCTGGCGGCCCTGTTCCACGGTGCGCACGAACGGCACCATGATCTGAACGTTGGCCAGGCCCATGTCGTCGCGAACGCGCTTCAGCGCGCGGCATTCCAGCTCGAAGCACGGCTGATACTCCGGGTCCACGTAGCGGGCGGCACCCCGGAAGCCGAGCATGGGGTTCTCCTCGCGGGGCTCGTAGGCCTCGCCGCCGATCAGGTTGGCGTATTCGTTGGTCTTGAAGTCCGACAGGCGCACGATGACCGGCTGCGGGTCGAAGGCGGCGGCGATCGTGCCGATGCCCTCGGCCAGCTTCTCCACGAAGAACTCCACGGGCTCGCCGTAGCCGGCCATCTGTTCCTCGACAGCCTCCCGCGTGTCCGCGTCCAGGCGGTCGAATTCGAGCAGGGCCCTGGGGTGGACGCCGATCATGCGGTTGATGATGAACTCCAGCCGCGCGAGGCCGACGCCGTGATTCGGGATGCCGGCGAAGTCGAAGGCGCGGTCCGGGTTGCCCACATTCATCATGATCTTCACCGGGATGTCCGGCAGTGAGTCGAGTTCGATCTTCTTCTTCTCGAACTCGAGCTTCCCTTGATAGACGTAGCCCTCGTCGCCTTCGGCGCAGGACACGGTGACCTCGTGGCCGTCGTCGATCTTCTCGGTGGCGTCGCCGCAGCCGACCACGGCCGGTATGCCCAGCTCGCGCGCGATGATGGCGGCGTGGCAGGTGCGCCCGCCCCGGTTGGTGACGATGGCGGCCGCGCGTTTCATGACGGGTTCCCAGTCCGGGTCGGTCATGTCGGCAATCAGCACGTCGCCGTTCTGCACCCGGGACATCTCCTCGATGCTGCGGATGACCTTGGCCGGGCCCACGCCGATCTTCTGGCCGATGCTGCGGCCCCGGCTGAGCACGTCCGAGCGGCCCTTCAGCGAGAAGCGCTGCAGGGTGCGCCCGCTGCGGCTCTGCACGGTCTCAGGCCGCGCCTGCAGGATGTAGATTCTGCCGTCCTCGCCGTCCTTGCCCCACTCGATGTCCATCGGGCGCCCGTAATGCTGCTCGATGGTGACCGCCTGTTTCGCCAGCTCGATGACGTCTTCGTCGCTGAGGCAGAAGCGGTGGGAGTCCGCGTCGTCCACGTCCACCGTCTCCACCGTGTGGCCGGGCGTCGGATTTTCGCTGTAGACCATCTTGATGGCCTTGCTGCCGAGGTTGCGCCGCAGTATCGGGTCTCGGCCTTCGGCCAGCGCCTTCTTGTAGACGTAGAACTCGTCCGGATTTACCGCACCCTGTACTACGGTCTCGCCGAGCCCGTAGGAGGCGGTGATGAAGACCGCACCGCGAAAGCCCGACTCGGTGTCCAGCGTGAACATCACGCCGGCGGTGCCGACGTCGCTGCGTACCATGTGCTGGATGCCGGCCGACAGTGCCACCAGGGAATGATCGAAGCCGTGATGCACCCGGTAGGCGATGGCGCGGTCGTTGAACAGCGAGGCGAAGACCTTGTGGATGGCCTCGATCAGCCGATCGAGGCCCTTGACGTTCAGGAAGGTCTCCTGCTGGCCCGCGAAGGAGGCGTCGGGCAGGTCTTCGGCGGTGGCCGACGAGCGCACCGCCACGGCGATGTCCTCGCCGCCGGTCATCTCCTGCCAGGCCGCAGTGATGTCCTCCCGCAGCCGCGGGGGCAGGGGAGTATCCATGATCCACTGGCGAATCTCGCTGCCGGCGGCCGTGAGATCCTTGATGTCGTCCACGTCCAGGGTGTCGAGGCGCCGGTTGATGCGGCCGGCCAGCCCTTCGTGCGTGAGGAAGTCCCGGTAGGCCTCTGCGGTGGTGGCGAAGCCGCCGGGGACGGTGACGCCGGCGGCGGAGAGTTTGGCTATCATCTCGCCGAGGGACGCGTTCTTGCCGCCCACCCGGTCCACGTCGCCCATGCCCAATGCATCGAGCGGAACTACGTAAGGCTCCAACGCCGACTCCCTTGTGTTATCGACCCGAACGTGCACAATCCAACGACCCTCGCGTTGAGTCTCGCGTCGCGGATCGAACCATGGGCCAAAGAACCGTCTTTTTTCTGTCCGACCAGACCGGCGTCACGGCCGAGACGCTGGGCCACAGCCTGCTCACCCAATTCGACAGCCAGGATTTCCGGCAGGTGACTTTGCCATTTATCGACAATGATGACAAGGCACTGGCTGCGCTGAAAAAAATCAACGACGCGGCGCGCCGCGAAGGCATCCGTCCGATCGTCTTCAGCACGCTCGTTCACGATGATCTGCGCCGCATCATACAGGGTTCGAAGGGCCTTTATCTCGATATTTTCGACGCCTTCCTCGGCGAACTGGAAGAGGAGCTGGAACAGGAGTCGTCGCATTCGGCAGGCAAGGCCCACGGCGTCTCCGACCCAAACGCCTACATGAAGCGCATCGAGGCCACCAACTTCGCGCTGGCCAACGACGACGGCGCGACGGTGCGCAATTACGAGCAGGCTGACGTGATCCTGATCGGCGTCTCCCGCTCGGGCAAGACGCCCACCTGCCTGTATCTCGCGCTGCAGTACGGCGTCTACGCGGCCAATTTCCCGCTCACCGAGGAGGAATTCGAGAGCAGCGAGCTGCCCGGCCTGCTGCTGAAGCACCGCCAGAAGCTGTTCGGCCTGACCATCGCGCCGGCGCGGCTGCAGCAGATCCGCCGCGAGCGCCGCTCGAAGGGCCGCTACGCGAGTGCCCAGCAGGTGCGCTACGAGCTGCGCGAGGCGGAAAAGCTGTTCCGCCGCTACAGCATCCCCTACATCGACACCACGGAATTCTCCATCGAGGAGATCTCCAGCCGCATCCTCGACAGCACCGGTCTCGAGCGTCGTACGCGTCCCTAGATCACGGCCTCGGCAAGACGTAAACCTTGATTTCGGCGGCGATTTCTGGGCGCGCAGGACGATGCCGGCCATGTGCTATATTCCGCCCATGATCGCCGACAGCCTCATATTGCCGCAGACCATCGTCCGCCCGCGCAGTTTCGCCGGGCTGATGACGCTGTACGAGAGCAACTACCTGCGGCTGCTGCGCATGGCACCGGGGCTGCGTGACATGCACGGCGAGTACGTCTCCCGGGTGGACGGCGACTGTGATCTGCATCTGAGTGTACTGGAACGCACGCCCTATACCTCGACCCTCGCCATGACCTACCGCTTCGAGGAGGCGGGCGGCTCGGTGTCCGACCCCGATCTCACGGTGCGGGTGTATTTCGACGGCTGCCTCGCGGAAGCGATGCGCCTCACCGAACAGCACCATCACGAGCTGTTCCGCCGCCTCGCCAGCGAGTTCCGCAGCGAGCTCGACAGCCGCTGGGCGCGAAACGTCATGCTGAACAAGTGGCTGGAGTACTGCCTGGACCGCAGCCACGCGTTCGCCCCGGCGGCCCCCCGGCCGGGCTGAGCCGCCGCTTCGCCTCCGCACGATACCCCGCCGCCGAAAGTGTCGATCGGGTCATGGAACCGCCGGCGCGGAGCTGCCAGCATTCGCCCATAGCAACGGTTCCCGCCGGCCGCGGCGGTGCGGGCGCCGATTATGTCAAGGGCACGCCGATGGCAGCACTGGCACAACTCTTCGGTTCTCCGGACGCCCAGGTCGAGCAGGACGACGACAAGCTGCTGCACCTGTACTGGAACCGTGCGGAGCTGAAGAAGGAATACTCGCGGCTGCGCAAGGAGCGCTTTGAGCTGCTGGATCAGCTCAAGGCTCAGGAGGGCCGCAACGCGCGCCTGCAGCAGAAGCTCGATGCGCTGGAGGAGCTGCTGGCCGACCGTACCGCGGCCAACCGGGCCGTGGTGTTTTACCAGATCCGCGGGGTATGGAAGCGCTGCCACGCTCGCCTGGAGAAATTCGCCGGCCAGATGACCACCCACGTCACGGAGCGGGAGCGCAAGCGCCTGCTGGCCGCGTGGGCAACGGAGCAGACCGCGCTGCGGCGCGAGGCGGCCGGTCGGCTCGACCGTGCACGGGCGCGACGGCGGGAGCTCGAGGCGGCGCTCAAGGACAGCGACGAGCGCCTGGCGGCGCTGCGGAGCTTCTGGAACTTCTTCCGTCGCCGGGCGATCCGGGCCGAGCGCGAGCCCCTGGAGACCGAGCTCGAGGAGGTGTCGGCGCAGGCAGAAGAGCTGACGCGGGAGTACGGCCGGCTGCAGAAGGCGACGCCGCCGGATTACCCCGGCCTTTCGGTGCAGGGCAGGCGGCTCGTGAACTGCATGGTGATCGCCCTGGCCGAATACCTCTACCGGCACTTCTCGGCTTTCGGCTTCACCGAGATGGCCCGCGCGGCCATGGAGCGCACGCCGGGCAGCATCGACTACGGCAGCGACCGGGACTGCGACATGCTGCTCACCCGGCTGAGCGGGCGGCTGAAGGCGCTGGAAGAGGCGGAGACCGGCGGCGAATTCGCGGTCGAGGTTCGCCGGCGCACCCAGGTGTTGAGCGGACGCGCCCGCTACGAGCGCCGCGGCGACACCGTGCCGCTGCCGGAGTCGCTGGAGGCGGCCGGCGATTCCGCCGACATCGACGAGCCGAACGTGAACGTGCTCGCCGAGGAGTTCTGGCACGTCACCGACGTGCTGCTGACCTGAGCGTCCGCCGATGCGCGGTGGACCGCCTCAGGCGGAGGCCGATGCGTCCGCCCTGGCGTGGTGGCGTACCCGTGTCACCCAGTTCTTCGCCCGGTCCAGGCTCACGTACACCAGCGGTACCAGCAACAGTGAAGTGACCGTGGAGAAGGCGAGGCCGCCGATGATCGCCCGCGCCATCGGGAAATAGGACGGTCCGTCGCCGCCGATCTTGGTGGTTGAGATGGCCAGAGGCAGCAGCCCCAGGACCGTGGTCGCCACCGTCATCAGGATGGGACGCAGCCGGTCCCGCGCACCTTCCAGCACCGCCTGTTCCCGGGGCATGCCCTCACGGCGCAGGTTGTTGATGTGGTCCACGAGCACGATACCGTTGTTCACCACGATGCCGATCAGGATCATGATGCCGATCATGGCCATGAAGCTCATGGTGGTGCCGGTGAGGGCCAGGAACCAGATTACGCCCGTGATCGAGTAGATCAGCGAGACCATGATGGAGACGGGGTAGAGCACGGACTCGAACAGCGCTGCCATCACGATGAAGATGAGCGCGACGCCCAGCAGGATGTTCTGCAAGAGGAGTTGCCTGGTCTCGTCGCTGCGGTCCACGCCCTCGCCGAAGCTCCAGGCGTAGCCGGGCGGATAGTCGATCTGGTCCATGAGCTGCTGAAC
The DNA here is from genome assembly GCA_964602525.1 of uncultured Woeseiaceae bacterium. Classification (GTDB taxonomy): domain Bacteria; phylum Pseudomonadota; class Gammaproteobacteria; order Steroidobacterales; family Woeseiaceae; genus Lentisalinibacter. The sequence continues at coordinate 34,089 of CAZRSA010000001.1, read as the reverse complement.
CACGGGCCGGACCTCCGACATCGAGCTGTCGCCGTCGATGGAGCCCGAGATCTTCACCGAGGTCCTGCGGTCGGTGCGCCGGATCTGGCGCGGGCCGCTGCGCTCGTGCAGATCGGCGACCGCGCCCAGCAGCACGCGCTCGCCCGAGGGCGCCATGATGGTGAGGTTGGCGAGCTGTTCCATGGTCTGTCGATCGTCCTCGCGGAAGGCGAGGCGCACGCCGATCTCGCCGTCCGGCGTGCGGAATTCTCGCAGCGGCTGGCCGCGCATCGCCACCGCGACGGCCTGGCCGACGGCCCGGCTGGTCAGCCCGATACGCGCCGCCCGTTCCCGGTCCACCACCACCTGCACCTCCCGCGGTCCCGCAACCAGGTCGGAGGTGAGTCCCTCCAGGCCCTCGACGGTGGAGAGTACTCGCCAGGCCTCCCGGGCGAGTTCGGCGAGGCGCTCGGTGGACTCGCCCGTCAGCGTGACGCCGAAGCCCGGACCGCCGCCCTGTTGCTGCCACTGGAAGTCGGGCTTGCCGATGACGAGCTCGGGCATCTCCTCGAGGATGGTGTCCATCACCTGCCGGGCGTCCACGGTGACGGCGTCGCCCTCGGTCAGCAGGATGCTGGACTGGGCCCGGCCCGTATCGTAGTAGCTGTAGACCGACTCGATGTCCAGGCGCTCGGCGTTCTCGAACAGGAATGCCTCCATGCGGTCGACGGCCATCTCCACCCGTTCCACCGGGTAGACGTCGTCGATGTGATAGATGAGTTCCAGCCGCCGCGACGGCTCCTGTGGAAACATGTCCGTCTGCAGCATGCCGAGACCGATGGGCGCGGCGGGCGAGACGAGCACGATGACGGCGGCCAGCGCCGACCAGCGCGGGTGGGCCAGCGTCCAGGCCAGCGCCCGGGAGTAGCGCTCCGCGAGTCCGGCCATGAAGCTGCCCGCTCTCGACGGGGGCGGCGCCGGGACCCGGCTGGCCAGCAGCGGGATCAGCGTCTGGGAGACCAGCAGCGAGAGCACGATGGCCACCGAGATGGTGACGCCGACGTGCCAGAGGAACACGGTGATGTCGATCTGCTCGCCGAAGACGATCGGCAGGAACACGCAGACCGAGGTGGCGGTGCTGGCGATCACGGCGAGTCCCACCTCATTCACGCCGGCCAGCGCTGCGCGCTGCGGCTCGCCGGGGTATTTCTGGCGGTAACGGAAGATGCTCTCGGTGATCACCACGGAGTTGTCCACCAGCATGCCGACCGCGAGCATCAGCCCCATCAGGGTGAGGATGTTCAGTGTGAGGCCGCTGAAGTACATCACACCCAGTGTGATGACCAGCGAAATGGGCACCGCCAGCATGACGATGAGCGTGGTGGTGATCTGGCGCAGGAACAGATAGAGCACCAGCACCGCCAGCACGGAGCCGATGAGCCCCGCCTGCAGCAGATTGACCAGCGACGAGCGGACACTGTCCGCCTTGTTGTCGATATTGAAGATGCGGATGCCCCGCATCGAGGGCAGCTCGGCGATGCGTTCCAGCTCCTCGTTGACCCGGTCGGCCACCTGCACCATGTTCGCACCGCTGGCGCGGGTGACGCTGAGGCCGACCGCCTCGCGGCCGTCGAGGTGACGGCCGTAGTCACGCTCCTCGGGCACCAGCCGGATTTCCGCGATGTCCGCCAGGCGCAGGTTGCCGCCGTCGACGATCAGGTTGCCGATCTCCGCCAGGCTGCGGAGCTCGCCGTCGGAGCGCAGCGTCCAGCGCTGCTCGCCGCTCTCCAGCCGTCCCGCGCTCACGGAGAAGTTGCTGCGCTGCAGGAGTTCGTAGAGCTCGTAGAGGTTGATGCCGTGGGCGGCGACGCGGCCGGAGTCGAGCAGGATGCGCACTTCCGGCGGCTCTACGCCCTGCAGCTCCACCTTGGAGACCCCCTCGATGCGCTCGATACGGCGCTTCAGTACCCGGTCGAGCATCAGGTACTCCTGCGAGAGGTCCCGGTCGGAGGACAGGCGCAGCGTCATGATGGGCTCGTCGTTCAGTGAGCCGCTGTAGACCATGATGCGCTTGAGGTCCGGCGGCAGGTCGTCGCGGATGGCGTCCAGCTTCACCCGGGCCTCCACTGCCTCCGTCGCCGCGTTGGAGTTGAAGCCGTACTCCATCCAGATCTGCGCGCCGTCGGCGCGGGAGGTGGAGTTCATGCGCTTGACGCCGGAGAGGGTGGACAGTGCCGCCTCGGCAGGCCGGGTGATCAGCCGCTCGACCTCTTCCGGCGTGGAACCCTCGTAGGGGATGTTGATGAAAAAGCCCGGCCACTCGATATCCGGGAATTGTTCGAGCGGGAGCAGCCGGGACGAAATCAGGCCGATGCCGGCCAGCGCCGCGAAGATCATGGTGACCGTGACCGGCCGGCGCAGTGAGAATTCAGTGTGGCGCATGCCGGCCCCCCCCTCGTCAGGCTCGCTGCGGCGCCGGTGAGGACGCGTCGGCGGCGGGTGCGGGGCGCTCGCCGCGCTCCACCAGGGAATAGACCACCGGGATCACTACCAGGGTGAGCACGGTCGAGGTCATCAGGCCGCCGATCACCGTGATGGCCATGGGCGCGCGGATCTCGGCGCCCTCGCCGAAGCCCAGCGCCATGGGCAGCAGGCCGAGCGCCGTGGTGAGCGTGGTCATGAGGATGGGCCGCAGGCGACTGCGCCCGGCCTCCAGGATGGCGTCCGTCTTCGCGACGCCTGCACGGCGCAGCTGATTGATGAGGTCGATCAGAACGATGGCGTTGTTCACCACGATGCCGGCCAGCATGATCACGCCGATGAATGCCACCACGTTGATGGTGGTACCGGTGAGATACAGCGCCAGCACCGCGCCGACCAGGGCCAGCGGGATGGTGAACAGGATCACGAAAGGATGGCGCAGCGACTCGAACTGGGAGGCCATGACCAGGTAGACCAGGAACACGGCCAGCAGCAGGGTGAAGCGCATGGAGGCTAGCGAGGCCTCCATCTCCTCGCTCTGGCCGACGATGTCGGTGCTGAGCCCGGCCGGCAGTTGCAGCGAGCGCAGCATGTCCCCGGCGGCGTCCGCGGCCGCGCCGAGGTCGCCGTAGGCGATGTTGGCCGAGATCACGGCGGCGCGCTGCTGGTCCAGGCGCCGGATCTCCGCTGGCCCTTCGGCCAGGACTATGGTGGCGACGTCGTCGAGGGTAACCGGGCGGTCGCTGGCCGGATTGACGATGAGTGCGCCCACGTCTTCCAGCGACGCGGCGCTGCGCTCCACGCTGCGCACCATCACGTCGATCTTCTTGTCCTGCCAGCTGTAGCGGGTGGCGAGATTGCCGCGGACGCTGTTCACCACCTGGTCGGCGATATCGCGCACGGACAGGCCGAGCTTCGCGGCAAGCTCCTGGTCGAAGGCGATCTGGATCTCCGGATTGCCGCCCTCGATGCTCGAGCGGACGTCGGCGTAGCGGTCATTCTCGCGCAGCGCGGCGGTGATGCGGTCGGCGGCCGCGCGCAGCCGGGCCAGGTCGAAGCCGCTGACCACGATCTCGAGCGGTGTGGCCAGCGAGAGCAGCTCCGGGCGGCTGAAGTCGTACTGCACGCCCGGCAGGGCTGCGATGTCGTCGCGTATTCGCGCCATGGCCAGAGACTCGCCGTCGCGGCCGGCATCCGCGGCCATGCGTACCGTCAGGCTGCCGGTGTGCTCGCCCGCGTCCACCGGGCTCGCGTCGAGCCGGTTGCCGCTGCCGGCCACCGAGTAGGTGCGCTCCACGCCGGGGACCTGCGCTGCGGCATGCCAGGCGGTGAGCAGGGCCTGATCCGTGGCGCCGAGCGGCGTTCCGGGGGCGCGGCGCAGGTTGACGGAGAACTCGCCCTGGGAGAGCTGGGGGATGAGCTCGGTGCCGAGCCGCGGGACGAGAGCGGCGGAGCCTAAGAAGATCACGGCGGCGGACGCCAGCACGAGCACCCGGTGGCCAAGCGCCCACGGCAGCAGCCGCTCGTAGACGGCGGCAGCGGCACGGTTGAGGCCGCTGAAGAGCAGCACGACCGGCGTGAGCAGCAGCCGCAGCCCGCCGGCGAGCAGATGCCACAGGCGCCCCGCCGTGCGGACGAGCCAGCCGAGTCCGCGGCCGATGCGGCCCGGCGGGCGGGCGTCCCGTGACTCCGCGTAGCCCTGCCGTCCGCCGGAGGAAGCGAGCATGGGGATGAGCACGACTGCCAGCAGCAGCGAGAAGAGCAGGGCGTAGGTGACCGTGAGCGACTGGTCACGGAACAGCTGACCCGCGATGCCGGTAACGAAGACCATGGGGAAGAACACGGCCACCGTCGTGAGTGTGGCGGCGGTGACCGCGGTGGCCACCTCGCCGGCGCCCTCACGGGCCGCAGCAAGTACGCCCAGACCGCTCTCGCGCTTGCGCACGATGTTCTCGAGCACCACGATCGAGTTGTCCACCAGCAGGCCCACGGCGAGCGCGATGCCGCCCAGCGACATGATGTTCAGGCTCAGGCCGGAGAGGTACATCAGCGCGAAGGTGCCGATGACCGAGACCGGGATGGCGAGACCGATGATCACGGTGGCCCGCGCGTCGCGCAGGAAGCCGTACAGCACCAGCACCGCCAGCAGGCCGCCGAGCAGCGCCGCGTTCACCACCTGATCGATGGCGGCCCGGATGAACCCGGACTGGTCCTGGACGCCGACCACCTCGAGCCCGTCGGGCAGGTCTTCCGTGAGCTCCTCCATGCGGCCGGCCGTGCGTCCGGCGATCTGCACGGTATTGCCGTCGCCTTCCTTGTACACCGCGAGTTCGACCGCCTCGGCTCCGTCCACCCGCGTGATGGCCTCGCGTTCCTTGAAGCCCCGTGTCACCTTCGCGATGTCGCCGAGATAGACCGGGCGTCGCTCGCGGGTGGCGATGACCGTGCTCGCGAATTCCTCCACGGACTGGTACTCGTTGATCGTGCGAACCAGGAAGCGCTGGTTGCCCTGTTCGAGGCTGCCGCCGGACAGGTTGGTATTCTCGGCCCGGATGCGTTCGGCCACCTCGTCGATGGAGAGGTCCAGCTGGGCGAGACGCTCCTGGTCCACCAGGATCTCGATCTCCTCTTCCAGCCCGCCGCTGACCTTAACCGCAGCGACGCCGGCTACGTTCTCCAGTGCCGGCTTCAGTTCGTCTTCGGCGAGCCGGCGCAGTCGCTTCAGCTCGCTGGCCGAGAGGACCGCGCTTTCCGCCTCGTCGCCGGCGCGGCGCAGGGCGAAGCGCATGATCGGATCGCTGGCCGGGTCGAAACGCAGCAGAAGGGGCCGGTCGGCTTCCAGGGGCAGCTCCAGCACGTCCAGCTTCTCGCGGACGTCGACGCTGGCCAGGTTCATGTCCGTGCCCCAGAGGAATTCGATGGTCACGTCGGACTGGCCCGAGCGGGAAAGCGAGCGCACCTTGCGTACGTTCTTGACGATGCCCACCGCTTCCTCGATGGGCTTGCTGAGGAGATTCTCGACCTCCTGGGGTGCCGCGCCCTCCAGTTCGGTGCGCACGGTGAGGGTGGGGTAGGAGAGGTCCGGCAGCAGATTCACGTCCAGCCGGCTGAGGGAAACCGTGCCGAACAGGGCGACGGCGACGAAGAACATCAGTACGGTCACCGGGCGTTCCGTGGCGCGGTTCACCAGCCACATGACAGTCTCCTCCCCCGTATCCGGCGCGGGTTCACAGCCGGTTGCGGCCCGACGTGAGCTCCGCGTTCAGCTGCATGGCGGTCTCCTCGTTCACGACCACGTTCACCCGGGCGCCGTCGCGCAGACCGGACTGCCCGACCACCACCACCTGCTCGCTCTCCTCCACGCCGGACACGATCTCCAGCCGGTTCCGCCAGGCGATGCCGGTCTCGACGTCGCGGCGCTCGACCACGCCGTCGCGTACCACGTACACCGCCGGGCCGGATTCCGTCTCCACCACCGCCGGCCGCGGCACCAGCAGCCGCGCCGGCCGCGAGTCGTAGACGATGTCGAGGCGGCCGAACATACCCGGCTTCAGCGCCGTGTCTTCCTCGTCCACCTCCACGGTCACCTTGAACGTGCCGGTACCGGCGTCCACCACCGGGCTGATGCGCTCGACCACGCCGCGGAAGCGTTCGCCGGGCAGGGCGTCGATGGTGATGAACACGGGCTGGCCCTGCTCGATCTTGCCGAATTCCTTCTCGGGCACGTGCAGGTAGGAGACGATGGGATCGAGGTCGGTCACCCGGAACATCGGCGTGTTCACGGCAATGGTGTTGCCCACCTTGACCAGGCGTTCGGAGACGACGCCGTCGATGGGTGCGCGGATCTCGGTGTAGCTGTACTCGAGCCGCGCCAGCTCGAAGGCGGCCCGCAGTGCGTCCAGTTCATACTTGAGGTTCTCGAAGGCGCCCGCCGCCAGCAGACCCTTCTCGTGCAGTTCGGTGTTGCGCCGGTATTCCTGCTGCGCCTTCTCCAGATTGGCACGCGCCTGCTCCAGCTCGAGGCGCAGCCGGTCGCCGTCCAGCCGGGCGAGCACCTCGCCCCGCTGCACGATCTCGCCTTCCTCGGCGAGGATCTCGCGGATCTCCCCGCCCACCTTCGCCACCACTTCCGCCTCGGCGAAGGCCTCCAGGGCGGCGGTGCCCGAGTAGACGGCGTAGATGTCGTCCCGAGCCACGGCGGCCACCTCCACCGGTATCGCGGCCTCCGTGCTTTCCTCCGTGTCGGTGTCGCCGGCGTCCGCCGTGTCCGCAGGCGCCGACCCTCCGGAACCGCCGCAACCGACCAGCAGCAGGGCGGTGAGCACTCCGGCCGGGAGCCGCCCCCGGCGTATTGCATCCCGTGTGTCCATTGCCTTCATTGTTCCTCGCAGTCTGTCAGATGCCGCGCCGGTACCGGATCCGGGCGTAAGGCGCGCCGGCCGCATGGCAGGGAGCCGGATGTCCCGTGCTAGTTCCATGGTTAACTAGTGTTGTAGTTAAGTATAACACCTGAATTGACGTTGGCAAGGGGCCTGCGGGCCCGCAGGGCGGGGCGGCTCAGAGGTCGTTACGGGCGGCTCTCTCGGTGGCCGGCGGGCGGGGCAGGGCCAGGAACTGGGCCATATCGGCGACGATGGAGGCCGCCTCCTTGAGCAGGATGTCCGGTTCCTCCTCCTCCTCCAGCGCCTCGACGGATTCCACCGGCTCGAGACCCAGAGCCTCGCGGCGCTCGTTCTCCCGGGTCAGGCGCTCCGCCTGCAGGCGCTCGCGCTCCGACTTGCGCTCGTCCAGGGACAGTGACACCGTCGTGCGCTCGCGCATGCTCTGCGCGGCCTCGATGTCCTTCAGGAGATAGTCGTAGTCCGGGTCGCTCTTCAGCCGCTCGCGGAAGCTCGTGGAAAGCAGGTCGATGGTGGGATCCAGCGGTTCCCGCGCGTCATAGCGGGTAGCCCGTATCCGGTCCCACGGCAGGGCGGTCTCACGGGTGCTCTCGCCCACCTCCTCGGCATCGATCATGGAGGGCAGGGCGATATCCGGGTCCACGCCCCGGTGCTGGGTGCTGTCGCCGGTGACCCGGTAGTACTTCCCGATAGTGAGCGTAAGCTGCCCCAGACCATCGCCGCTCCTGTCGCGCTGGAAGCGGTCCAGGGCGTAGAGGTTCTGCACCGAACCCTTGCCGAAGGTGCGCTGACCGATTACCACGCCTCGCTCGTAGTCCTGCACGGCCGCAGCGAAGATCTCGGACGCCGAGGCGCTGAAACGGTTGACCAGCACGGCCAGCGGGCCGTCGTAGGCGACCCCGTTCTTCCACTGGTCGTCGATGACGCTGATGCGGCCCGTGGAGTCGCGCAGCTGCACCACCGGACCGCGGTCGATGAACAGGCCGGATAGCGCGGTAGCCTCGGTGAGATGGCCGCCGCCGTTGTTGCGCAGGTCCACGATGAGGCCGTCGATGCCTTCCTCCTCCAGTTCACCGATGAGACGCTCGACGTCACGGGTGGTGCTGGTGAAGTCCTTCTCGCCGTCGCGCTGGGCCTCGTAGTCCCGGTAGAAGCTGGGTACGGTGATCACGCCAACCCGCCAGTCGCGGCCGTCGCGGGGGATGGTGACGATGTCGCTCTTCGCGGCCTGCTCCTCCAGCTTCACCTGGTCGCGGACCAGCGAGAGCATTTCCTCCTCGGCGCCGGGCAGAGAGTTGCCCGGCAGTATCTGCAACCGCACGGTGGTGCCCGCCGGCCCGCGGATGAGCTGCACGACGTCGTCGAGACGCCAGCCGATGACGTCCACCATCTCGCCGTCGTCGCCCTGGCCTACGGCGGTAATACGGTCGGTGGGCTCGAGCTGGCCGTCGATGGCCGCGGGGCCACCCGGGATGATATTCATCACCGTGACGTACTCGTCCTCCATCTGCAAAGATGCGCCGATGCCGAAGTAGGAGAGGCTCATCTGGATCTGGTATTCCTCGGAGTTGCGCGGCGAGAGGTAGCTCGAGTGCGGATCCATGGTGCGAGCGTACGAGTTCATGAAGGTCTCGAACACGTCGTCGCTGTTGATCTGCTCGAAACGCTTCTGGAAACGCTTGTAGCGCTTTTCCAGGATGTCGCGCACTTCCTCCCAGGGCTTCTCGGTCAGCACGAGGCTGAGCGCGTCGTTCTTCACCCGCTTGCGCCAGAGTTCGTCCAGCTCCGCCTGGTCTGCCGCCCAGGGCGCTTCGTCGCGATCGAAGCGGAAGGCCTCCTCCACGGAGAAATCCGGTTCTTCCTCGAGCAGGGCCAGCGCATGGCTGATCTGGCGCTCGGCGCGCTCCCTGTACACGCGGAAGATCTCGAAGGCGGGCTCCAGGGTCTCGTCACGCGAGACGGCGTCGTCGAGCTGGTCCCGGTACTGCTCGAACGCTTCGATATCGGATCGGAGAAAGTAGGAACGGTTGCCGTCCAGGGCCTCGATGTAGGCGTCCAGGATGCGTCCCGACACCTCGTCGTCGACCTCGGTACGGCGGTAGTGGGAGCGCTCGATGAAATCCGTGACCAGCGTCGCGATCTGCTCGTGACGGTCGGTGGGTGCCAGCGTCGGATTGCTCTCCGGCGGGACGGCGTCCGCGGCGACGGATGCGAGGCCGCCTGCCCAGGCACCGGCCAGCACGATCGCCGTCGCGAATAAACCAGCTCTGATTCTCTTCATCATTCCAGATCCGTCCTCGATTCCGACGCAGCGGCGGCACTTGCACCCCGCCGAGGCAAGGCTAGAATGCCCCGACCCGCCGATCAAGGGCAAACGACACGCCTTCGCAACGCTCGACACGCCCTATGCAGCCACTCACCATAATCACCGGCATCGTCCTCGGCTCGGCCGCCTCGATCAGTCTCGGCCTCGCCGTGGTGATGCTGATCTTCGTCATCCTCGGCGACGAATATCCGCGGCTCGCCGCGGAGTTTCGTCCGCTGGTGGGCAGTCTCGGACTGTTCCTGGCTATGACAGTCGTGGCGGGGGCAAGTTTCTACGCGCAGCTGAAAGGGCTCTGGTGGCGCTGGCCCGCCCAGGGTCTGATGTGGGCGGACGTGGTGTTCACCGGCTGGTTTTACTGGCCCTGACGCCCGGGCGGCCGGCACCCGGCGTCTGCCCCAGTGCCCGTTCGTGGGCCCTGACCATCGCGGCCAGCACCGCCAGTTCCAGTTCGCGGCGTGCCGCGGGAGCCGGCTCGCCCCGGATCAGGCGTTCCGCGACGCCGGCCACCCGCCGGGGTACTTCTGCCATGCGGTGCCAGGTACGGTAGTCGTCACGACGGCGCTGGAGTTCCACTGCGAGTTCTCCCCGGTCGGCGCCCGCCTCGGCCAGCTCGTCGCGCAGCTGTCCGGCCACCGTGCGTTCCAGCGCCGCGACCGCCGCCCGGTAGTCCCGGGGGAGATCTCCTTCGGCCTCGCTCACGCTCAGAACAGCGACAGGGGGGAGCGGCGCGAGCCGCCGCGCTTGCGTTCGGTGCGCCGGCGCCGGCGCATTCGCGAGTGCAGTTCGCGGCGTCGGCTTCGCAGCCATTCCTCCCGGGTGACCGGGTCTTCGTTCTTCCGGCCGCGGCGCGCTTCCTCGCGCACGCGGAAGTCGCAGAAATCCTGGTACGCCTCGATCTCGTGGCGCAACTCGCGCACGACCAGCTCTACCATGATGGCGTCGTCCAGGAAACCGAGCCCGGGTATGTGATCGGGGATGAGATCCTCGGGCTCCGCGAAGTAGGCCAGGGCGTTGATCACCCGGCTCTTCTCCTCGTCCGGGAGCTTCCACTCGTCGTCGCGCAGCATGTCCGTGAGCACACGGAGCTTCTCGAGCCGCTCCTGGATGTAGGCGGGCACCTTGCCCCCGCGGACCTGGCCGAGCAGGTTCTCGGCCGCGACGATGATCTCCTCCTCGGTGGCCCGGCCTGCGGCCTGGCGCGCCTCCTTCATGATCAGGCGGAAGTGGTCGAGATCGGAATCCTCGAGCTCGATGCTGATGCGCAGCGTCATGGTTTTTTCTCCGCGGCAGGTAGCGGCGAGCGTACGCGGCGGGCATAACGGGGTCAATTCCGCGGGCGTGTACACGCTCGCCGTTTCTGGTATACCGTGCGGCTCGGATTCACGGCCGCCCGCCGGCGGCCGGCAACGAAACAGGAGTCAGCATGGACATCGTTGTGCGCCGGTTATCACTTCGGGCGGCTGCGGCCGCGATGGCAGCGCTTATTGGCACTTTCACTGCGGCCTGCGGCGGGCAAGCGCCGGACGAGGGCCCGCCGGCGGGCGAGCCGCCGGCAGCCGCGGCCGGGGACGCAGCCGGCGCGGATGCAGCCGCCGCGGATGCAGCCGCCGGCAATGCCATTGCCGCCATCGACGCCGCGGATTTCGCCGAACACGTCAAGGTGCTCGCATCGGACGAGTTCCAGGGCAGGGCGCCAGGGGGCGAAGGCGAGCGCAACACGGTCGACTACCTCACCGCCGAATTTCGCGCGGCCGGCTTGCAGCCGGCCAACGGCGACAGCTACCTGCAGTCCGTTCCGCTGGTCTCCGTGACGGCCGAGGAGATCACGTCGCTGGAGATCGGGGGCGGCGACGAGACGCTGTCGTTCCGCTACCAGCAGGACATGATGGTGTGGACCAAGCGCTACGAGGAAGCCGAATCGCTGAGCGACAGCGAGATGGTGTTCGTCGGTTACGGCATCGTTGCGCCGGAATACGACTGGAACGACTACGAGGGTCTCGACGTCGAGGGCAAGACGGTGGTGATGCTGGTAAACGATCCCGGCTTCGCCACCGGCGATCCGGAGCTCTTCAACGGGCGCGCAATGACTTACTACGGCCGCTGGACCTACAAGTACGAGGAGGCGGCGCGGCAGGGTGCCGCCGGCGCGCTGATCGTCCACGAGACCGAGGCGGCCGGCTATCCCTGGCTGGTGGTGAGCGGCAGCTGGAGCGGCGAGCAGTTCGACCTGGACCTCGGCGATGCGGCGCCGCCGCGGGTGGCCATCGAGGGCTGGCTGACCGGCGAGGCAGCACGCTCCGTCTTCTCAGCGGCGGGCGTGGATTTCGACGAGGCGGTGAGCGCGGCCGCGGCCCGGGACTTCGAGGCGCGGCCGCTGGGCCTGCAGGCGAGCGTTGCGGTCGAGAACAGCCTCGCCAGCATGGAATCGGCCAATGTCGTCGGCATGCTGCCGGGCACCGAGCATCCTGACGAGTACATCGTGTACACGGCCCACTGGGACCATCTGGGCGTGGCCCGCTCGGTGCTGGAGGATCGCATCTACAACGGCGCCGTGGACAACGCGAGCGGCGTGGCCGGCATGCTGGAGATCGCCGAGGGGTTCGCCGCCCTGGAGCCCGGACCGGCGCGCAGCGTGGTGTTCCTGGCCGTGACGGCGGAGGAGTCGGGGCTGCTCGGTTCCGCCTGGTACGCCAGTCACCCCCTGTTTCCGCTGGAACGCACCGTGGCCAACATCAACCTGGACGCCATGTCGCTGGTGGGGCCGAGCCACGACATTACGGTGATCGGTTACGGCAATTCCGAGCTGGACGACTACGCGGCGCGGGCAGCCGAGGCCCAGGGGCGCCACCTGGAGCGCGAGCCCACGCCGGAGAAGGGCTTCTTCTATCGGTCGGACCACTTCAGTTTCGCCAAGCGCGGCGTGCCCGCACTGTATCTGCGCGGCGGCGTGGACCACCGCGAAAAGGGCAGGGAATACGGCCTCGCTTACAACAGCGCCTGGGTCAGCGAGCGCTACCACAAGGTGAGCGACGAATACAGCGAGGACTGGGACCTGCGTGGCGTGGTCGAAGACATCGAGTTGCTGTTCTCGGTGGGCCGAGCGCTGGCGGGAACGCGGGACTGGCCGAACTGGGCCGAGGGCAACGAGTTTCGCGCAACGCGGGACGCCTCCGCCGCGGCCCGGGAAGACGGCTGAGGGGGGCTAGCGGCGGTAGACGGAAGCGGCCAGGTAGGCAGGCTCGGGGGCCGGATCCTCCGGCCCGGCTTCCTCGTCGTCCCGTTCCGCCGGGTCGTCCTTCTTCTGAGCGATGTTCAGGCCGGCGATGCCCTCACGTGAGACGCCGAAGAACACCGAGAATGCGCGGGTCTCCCAGAAGGTGAGCAGCCTCAGGCCGTCCAGTTCCTTCAGCCGGGTAATGAGCGGCGCCCGGTCCCGGTAGTCCATGGCGCCGATGGCCGGGCTCGCGTCGCCGTCGCCCGCCCCGGCGGAGCGCATCGCAGGCAGCGCGGTGTGGCGGAAGCGGGGCGGCAGCAGGGTGAAGCCGAGGGTGGCCGCGCTGCTGCCCGGGCGGGCGATGATCTCTCCTGCGGCCGACGGAGTCGCGGCGGCGGCAGGCGGCGTGGGGGCCGGCGGACCGGCCGCCTCTTCGGCCAGCGCCCCGCCGGCCAGCAGCATCGCCAGCATCCAGGCCGCGGGGCGAGTCAGTGGCGTCTTCATCGGCCGCACCCTCCGTGGTCAACAGGGACAGCGGAGAACAGTCTGCCACCGGCGCCCGGCCGGTAACGAGGAACCAGGTCACAAGCCGCATTAAAATCAAGGGGTTATGTCAAGGGCGAGGGGTGCGCGCCCGGCGGACGTTCAGCGGTGGTCGTCGCGGCGCCAGGAATCGGAGTGGTCGTAGGGGTCGAACGCGTGGTCCTCGTCGATCGACAGCGAGGGGTCGTCCAGCAGCTTCAGCACTTCGTCGCGCCCGTCCCCGGCTATCTCGCCGAGGTAGACGTTCTTGCCGTTACCGTTGGAGACGATGCGGGTGCCCGCGGGCAGGTGATCGACCCGCGGAGGCGGCGGCGCCTCCTCCTGCCGGGGCGGCTGCCGGCGCTCGCGGGCACGCTGCTCCGACAACATTCGGTTCAGTATCGGCGTGGCGCCGCGTCCGGGCGCCGGTGCCTGGTTCGACCGGAACCGGCCGAGCAGCCGTTCTTCCAGCAGTTTCTTCAGGTACGACGTCATTCTGTCCTTGTTCTCGATGCGCCGCCGACGACCGGTCGGACGATGCCGTTATTATGCTATCCGGTCCGCAGGATGCACCCGAGACTTTACAGAATTTTGTCAAAGTATCCGTCAAATTCATGATTTCGTGGAAGTTCTGTGAACCGCTTCACAGTTTCGACGTCCTGTGGGGCGAGCCTCACGCGGGGCTGCGGTTGCGCGGGCGGCGTATACCGCGCCAGGTGAGACGGGCCGCCGTGACCACCAGCCAGGGACTGAGCACGAGAAACCAGGTGCCCCCGTTGCCACCGGCGAGCGCGCCCCAGATCTCGCGGTAGAAGGCGGCCAGGCCGTTGGGGTATTCCCCGAAAATCAGGAAACCCACGCCGTAGACGGCCGCCGGCAGCAACAGTATGCCGGCCAGCAGCAGTCCAACGGCGAGCAGCAACTCGCGTTTCAGGATGGGTCCGATATCGTTTTTTTTGTCTGGCATTGCGAGAATCCGGCCGGAGAGCGGGGATGCTCGGCGACTTGCCGGGCGGAATCAAGCCCTGCGTCGGCATGCAGCAACCAGGTATCCCGGATGTCCGCAACCGGAGGGGACAAAGACGAACTGTGGATCTTCGGCTACGGCTCACTGGTATGGCGGCCTGACTTTCCCCATGCCGAGGCGGTGCCGGCCGTGAGCCATGGACAGGTCCGGCGTTTCTGGCAGGCCTCCACCGACCACCGCGGCACCCCCGCACGGCCGGGCCGGGTCGCGACCCTTGCACCGGAGGCGGGGGCTCGCTGCCGGGGCGTCGCCTACCGCATCGGCGCCGACTCGGGGAGCGGTGTCATCGATTATCTCGATCACCGCGAGAAGAACGGCTATCTGAAACGGACACTGGCCGTGGAACTCGACGACGGTCGCGGGTGCACGGCCGTCACCTACTTAGCCGATCCGGCCGGGGAGCATTTCCTGGGCCCCGCGCCGCTCGTCGAGATGGCAGAGCAGATCCGCGCGAGTTCGGGTCCCAGCGGGCCCAATACGGAATACGTGCTCCGCCTCGCCGAGGCACTGCGCGCGCTGGCGGCGCCCGCCGAAGAGGAGGTCTTTGCCCTGGAGGAGTTGCTGCGCGCGGCGGCGCCGCACCCGCGCGCCCCCTCAGGGTCTTAGGCGCTCGCGCTGGCGCCTTCGCCAGATGCGGACGCCCAGATGCAGGCAGCAGCCGGCGAACAGCAGGTAGTAGGGTACGACCCAGTACCAGTCACTGATATAGAGCGTGGTGAAAAGGGCCAGGAACCCAGCCGTTATGTAGAAATAGGGCAGCGCCTCATACAGCAGTGTGGGCAGCCAGATACGGCGCGCAGCCAGCGCGCGACCGCGTTCGCGCAATGCTGCCGACTCCGTTGCCCGTGCTTCCCTGCTGCCCATCAGTCGCGTATCTGTCCGCCCCTGCGCGGCCGCGCAATGCACGGGACATTAACGCAGCGCGGCAGGATGGTCCGTGACTGTGCTCACAATCAGGAGTCGCAGCCCGACTCGCGGCCGGCCTCCCGTGAGGTTTCACGCGTGGTCTCCTGATAACGGAACTGGTTGTCGCCGATGACCAACGTGTCGCCGGGGCTCAGGTCCGCGCCGGGCGTGCGCTCGCCGTTCACGTAGATGCCGTTCTTGCTGCTGAGGTCGACGACATGCACCCGGCCGGGCTCATTGATGATCGCGGCATGGAAGCGGCTCACGAATGGCGTTTTCAGCTGGATGTCGTTACCCGCGGTGCGTCCGATCGTGATGCGCTCCCGGAACAGGGGATAGCGAATTTCCCGACCATTGATCTCGGCCACCAGCGAACGGCCGATGCGTGTCTGTTCGGTGTCCGCCCCGTCTTCCCCAACCATGCTCTTCGCCATGCGCGCATCGAGATTCTCCATCGATGTCTCGATATCGCCCAGCCGCGTGACCTGAGAACGCAGCTCCGCGAGTTCGCCGGACAGCTCACTGTTGCGGCCGAGAGCAGCAGTCAACTCCGCACGAGTTTCGTGCAGCTCCCGACGCAGCGATTCGATCGTCTGCGAATCCGTTTCGTCGCGCGATTCACGCTCGGCCAACCGGCTCTTCAGCTCGTTGACGCGGCTCTCCATCTCCTCCATTCGTGACCGGGCCTTGTCCAGCTCCTGGTCACGTTCACACAATTCCTGCCAGACCTGATGGAGCTCGCTCGCGCGCTCCTCCAGCTCTGCGGCGGCCCTGGTCCGCAGCCGTTCGGCCTCTCCGGCGGAGGCCCGTGCCTGCTCCAGTGCCGTGCCCAGTTCCGTCGCTTCGCGGCGGCGCTTTTCGTTTTCCGCCTCCAGCCGAGCGATGGTGCCGTCACGCTCGTCAATACATCGATCGAGTTCGGTGGCGGCCTCGCGCACCTCGGCGAGGGTCTTGCGGAGTTCTTCGGCGCGCTCGCGCCAATCGGCGTTCTCTGCCAGCCGGGCCTCCAGGTCGGCGACCGTGGACTCCAGCCCGCGTTGGCGCGCGTCCTGGTGTTCGAAGCGCTGGCGCAGCCCATGGTTGTCGCGCTGGACGCGGCACAGTTCGCGTTCCAGCGCGCGCGCCGACGCTTCCCGGCGGGCGAGCCGCCGCTCAAGGCGCTTCGATTCCCGGCGTGCCCGGCTCGCATCGCGCCGACTACGGACCAGTAGCGAGAGGCCGGATCGTAATCGCGAGTCCTCCTCCTCGGCGTCGGCCAGCGCCTGCTGCAGCCGCCCGGTTTCCTGCCTGGCATGGTTCACCTCGGCCTCGAGCCGCCTGCGTTCGTCCTCGGACTCGGCCAGATGCCGTTCGCCCGCAGCGAAGGCCTCGTTCAGCGCGGCGCTGCGCTCGGTAGCGTCATTCAGCTGCTCCTGCTGGAGGGCAATGCGTTCCCGAGCGGCATCCAGCTCCTGGCGAAGTGCCGTCGCAGCACTCTCGCGCCCGGCCAGCTCCTGCTCGACCTCGTCCCAGCGCGCCTGCATCTGCCCGAGACGATCCTCGAGCGACCGGATGCGTTCGCCGCGCTCCTCCAGGTCGGATTGAAGGGACAGAATCTTCTCTTCCCGACTGATCGTGCCGTCGTCGAGACCCTGCAGCTCCGCGGTGCCTTCATCGGCGCCGGAGCCCAGTATACGAAGCTCGTCGGTAGGGTCGTCGTCCACCAGAGCATCGATCTTGTTTTTGCTCTCCGATGCCATGGAAAAAGTGTAGCACGCTCCCAGGGAAACGGCGCGGACAGTGTGATTCCGTGCGCTCGGACGGCCCGGACCGGCGTTCAGTCGGCGGGTACGGTGCGGTCCTCCGCCCACCGTCGGAGGCGGTCGATGCGTTCCGCCATTACCACCGAGAGCGGTCGGGTCGCCTCGATCTCGGCGAGCACGGCAGCGGTGTCCAGCGTGCGGTCGGAGCCGTGCACCGTGTAGAGGGCGGCGACCACGGCCTGCTCGATCTCGGCGCCGGAGAAACCGTGGCTGGCGTCGGCCAGCGCCGCGAGGTCGAAACTGTCCGCATCGAGATCCCGGGCCGCGAGGTGCAGGGCGAAGATCTCCCGCCGCACCTCCGGGCCGGGCAGGTCGACGAAGAAAATCTCGTCGAAGCGACCCTTGCGTACCAGTTCCGGCGGCAGCTCCTCGATCTCGTTCGCGGTGGCCACCACGAATACCTGCTCGCGCTTTTCCGCCATCCAGGTCAGGAACGTGGCGAGTACGCGCCGGCTGGTCCCGGTGTTGTCGTTGCCGCCGGCGAGTCCCTTCTCCAGTTCATCGATCCAAAGCACGCACGGTGACATGACCTCGGCGGTGCGAAGCGCCTCGCGAAGGTTGCGTTCGGTTTCGCCGTGGTACTTGTTGTACAGCGCGCCGAAGTCGAGGCGAAGCAACGGGATACCGTAGACGCCGGCGGTGGCCTTGGCGGCCAGGCTCTTGCCGCAGCCCTGCACGCCGATCAGCAGCAGTCCCCGGGGGAGGTCCAGGTGGCGGCTCTCGCCCGGTTTCAGAAATGCGCCGCGGCGCCGCTCCAGCCAGCTCTTCAGCCGGGCGAGCCCGCCCACCTCGGCGAAGTCCGCCGTCTCGTATTCGTAGGACAGGGGTCCGCCCCGGTTCAGGAGCTCGTATTTCGCCCGCATCACCTCAGGGATGTCGGCGGCCGAGATGGCGCCGTCGTGGAAGATGGCGTTGCGCGCCAGGCGCTCCGTATCGGCGGCCGTGAGCCCGCCGAGATTGCGGATCAGGAGTTCGAAGGCCTGCCGGTCCGTCCGCACGGGCCGACCGGCGTTGCCCCGGGCCCACTCCCGGGCGACCGCGCGCACGATCTCCTCCCGCCGCTCCGGGGACGGCATGCTCAGTTCCAGCCGCGCGGAGAAGCGCTCGATCTCCGCCGGCAGGCTGATGCGGTGGCTGATGAGGACCAGGTGCCGGTGGGCGTTGCGGAAGCCGATGCAGATGTCCTTGATCAGCCGGACGTTGACCGGGTCCTCCAGGTAGGGATGAAAGTCCAGCAGCACATACAGGCCCGGCTTGTCCACCGCGCGGATGTGGCGCAGCACGTCCGACGGCTGGCTGTTGTGCAGCTGGGGCTCGAGCTCGATGTCGAGACGCTGCAGTCCGTCGGTAATCGTCCAGCGGTAGAGCGGCCGGTAGTCACCGCCGGTGAGGTTCACGTCGCGCAGCAGGTCGAGCACCCGGTTCTCCTCGTGGGTTTCCACCACGATGATCGGTACCCGGGAGTTGAGTATCAGCCTGAGATCCTTGCGTTCGTCCATCTTCGGCCGCTGCCCGCTTGGTCGCCACCAGTTGCGGCCACATCCTAGACGATCCGGCGCCGGCGGGGCTTGCGCCAGGTCACGTCACAGCATTCCGCCGCCTGCTGCTAGAATCCGGACCGTGATGACCTGCCTTCCCGTGCCCCCCATGAAGACCCTGTTGCCGGTCGCTCTCCTGCTGGCCGCCTGCCCGCCGCTGGCGGCGGCGCCGCTCACCGAGGAATCCCTGCTGGAATGGGAATACGCGGGCAGTCCCCGCTACGCGCCCGAAGGAGACGGACTGGTCTACACCCGGTTCGCCACCGACGCCGGGTCCGATACTTACGAGGCGGACCTCTGGCTGGTCGGGGATGCGGGAGAGCGCCGTCTGACCGCGGACGCCGCGGCCGATTATGCGCCGGCCTGGTCGCCGGACGGCGGCATGCTGGCGTTCCTGTCCGGGCGGGATGGAAACCCGCAGGTCCATGTACTGCGTGCGGGGGGCGGCGATGCCTTGCAGGTGACCGCCGTGGAAGGCGGCGTGCGGGCCTTCGCCTGGGCGCCGGACAGCCGCCGCATCGCGATTCTGGCACGGCCGGCCGCCGAGCCCGACCGGGATGCGGCCTACGTCACCGACCGCCTGCTCACTCGCCGGGACGGCCGGGAGGGCTACCGGCGGCCGGGGGCCGCACAGCTGGCTGTGGTATCCGCGGAGCGGCCGCGCGCGGAACCGTTGTGGCTCACCGGGCACGAGTTCGGCGCCGGGGTGCCGGCCTGGAGCGGCGACGGCAGCACGATCTACTTCAGCGCCGCCCTGGATTCGGAGCAGGCGCTGGCGCTGGGCGACACGGAAGTGTACGCGGTGGCCGCCGACGGCAGCGGCACGGTCCGGGCCGTTACCGAGCGCTACGGCCCGGACGACGACCCGCTGCCGTCGCCGGACGGCAGCTGGATCGCCTGGACCGGTTTCGACGACGAGAAGCCGCCGGTCAGTTACCGCCCGGACGAGCTCTGGGTGATGCGCCCGGACGGCAGCGACCGGCGCAACCTCACCGCGGAGTGGCCGGCCGGGGTCGCCGATGCGATGGCCGGCGACGTCAACCCGCCGTTCGGCCCTGCGCGGCGGCTCGCCTGGTCGGCCGACAGCGGCAGCCTCTACTTCACGTCCGCAGTGGAGGGCCGCGTACAGCTCATGCGGGTGGCGCTCGAGGATGCCATCGTCACGCCGGTCACCGACTTCGACGAGGGCGACATCCGCGAGTTCGACGTGGCGGCCGACGGCCGCATCGCCGCCGTGTACAGCCGGCCGGACTTCCCGCCGCAGATCGTGACCTTCCCCCCGGAGCGGGCGCTGCGCGGCGGCTGGCGCCAACGCACCTCGCTGAACGCTGCCTTCCTCGAGTACCCCCGCTTCGCGGAGTACGAGGAACTCAGGGTCGGCTCCTTCGACGGCACGCCCATCCAGGCCTGGCTGATCAAACCGCCGCGCTTCGACATGCGAGAACGCCACCCGCTGGTCCTCTACATCCACGGCGGTCCGCACTCCATGTACGGGACCAATTTCTTCCACGAGTTCCAGGTGCTGGCCTCGGCGGGCTACTTCGTGCTGATCGCCAACCCCCGGGGCAGCACGGGCTACGGCGAGGTCTTCGGCAACGTCATCCAGTACCGCTACCCGGGCGACGACTTTCGCGACCTGATGGCCGTGGTGGACGCGGTGGCGGAGCGCGAATACATCGATGCCGGGCGCCTCGGCGTCGCCGGCGGCAGCGGCGGCGGCCTGCTGACCGCCTGGGTGGTGGGGCAGACGGAGCGCTTCCGGGCTGCCTCGGCCCATCGTTCGGTGACCAACTGGCTGAGCTTCGTCGGCACCAGCGACATCAACCGCTACGTCACTGCGCGCTGGTTCCGGGACTACCCCTGGCGCGAGCCGGACGACTACCTGGCGCGCTCGCCGCTGATGCTGGTGGATCGGGTCACGACGCCGGTGCAGATCATCCACAGCGACGACGACTTCCGCACACCGCTTGAGCAGGGTCTGCAGTACTACACCGCCTTGAAGCAGCTCGGCAAGCCGGCGGAGCTGGTGGTCATGCCGGGGGAAAGCCACGGGCTGTCCAGGGACGGGGCGCCGTCGAAGCGGGTGGAGCGCCTGCGGCTCATCCTCGACTGGTTCGAGCGCCACCTGGGCGCGGGCGAGGGGTTCGGCGGCGACCGACGGGGCGGCGAGCGCTAGTCCGTCGCCGGTTCCGCGGACGCGGCGTCGGGGTGAGCTCGGTCTCCCCGGCGGCTGCTGTCCGGTACTACACCGCTCCGGCGAATCATCCGGCCGGGTCCCCCAGTGCCTCCCGGAACTCCTTCGACACGAGCACGCGGGACGGCGCGCCAATGACCGCCCCGGCCGCCGTGCGCAGCTCGTCGAGATCCAGCGGGCCGTCGCCCCCCGCGAGGCGCCGGAGCACCTCGTCCAGGCTGCCGTCTCCGCCGGTCCGCTCACGGATCTCCCGGTCGAGTTCCCGGAAGACGCCGGCCGCCCGCGCGGTGGTTGCGCCGGTGGAATGGCGACGGCGCAGGCCGTCGGATTCCTCGCCCCAGCGGGCCAGGTCAGCCAGGGTCGCGCGGTTGCGCTTCGGCGTCACCGTGCCCGTGCGGCGCAGGATCTCCACGCTGTAATACTCGGCCAGCCCCTCCAGTATCCAGTCGTCGCCGTGTGCCGTGTCGCGGCCCAGGGCGATGTGCATGAGTTCGTGCAGCAGGGTGCTCGTGCCGTTCCCGCTGATGAGCGGCCGGTCGGCGTGGACATAGAGCGAGTCCGGCGCGGACAGGGCCCCGCGCCACATGGGGTCGCCGGCGGAAACCACCGTAAGGCGTCCGGGAAAGTCGGGAACCAGACGCACCACCTCCGGCAGCGTCCAGTTGAGTAATGCCAGTGCGTCGATGCGGCGGATGCCCTGGTCTACGGGTCCCGCCACCGCCACGCTCACCCCCGCGATAGTGTCTCTGCGCACGCCGAGGTCGCCGGCCACCATCCAGCCGGTGGGCCGGTCGAAGCGCCGCTCCGGATTCAGCACGATGAAGCGTCCGTCCTCCTCGTCATAGGGTGTGACCACGGACCAGCCGCGGGGCGCATCGATGCCGAGCGTGCTCCGCGAGACGGCGCCTGTCAGCGTCCGGGTCGCGGCGGCCGGGAACGCGTCCTCGCCGCGGAAGACGGCCCAGTCCGCCCCGAGCCGGGCATCGTAGGCATCGCCGCGGGCGTGGACCAGGGCGACCCGCCAGCGCAGGGTCCCGCCGCTCTCCGGCGGGCGCCAGACGAGCTTGCCGTCGCGCCGCTCTATCTCACCCTCGCCCGTGAATCCCGTCCAGCGCTGCCCCGAGAGGCTGAAGCGAGCCTCGCGGAGCAGGTGACGCGATTGCTCGAGGGTGACGGAGGCGACCGCCACCCCCCGTAATGGCTCGAGGGCCAGCTCGTAGTGCAGCCGATAGGTGAGTTCCTCCGGGGCCGGGGCGGCGGCCGCCTCGCCGGCGACCCGGCAGGCGCCCAGCGCAAGGCAGGCGAGCAGTGTGAGGCAGGTGCGGCGCATTCTGCGTATTATGCGCTAAACGGTGGTAGCGCACAGGGCAGCCGGCGGGGCCGCGCCCCGCCGCCGCGGCCCGGTAATCCCGCCGGGGCCGGGGCCGCCGTTTCGCCAGAAGGAGAAAAAAATGAGCGTAGCAAGAGTTACCGAGATCACGGCTGCATCGGACAAGAACTTCGAGGATGCGATCGAGAAGGGCATAGCACGGGCTAACGAGACCCTGGACAACGTCGAGGGCGCCTGGATCCAGGACATGAAGGTGGTCTGCGATAAGGGCAAGATCAGGGAATACCGCGTCAACATGAAGGTCACCTTCGTCCTGAAGGGCTGAGTACGGACAGTCGACCCATGGCCGCCGGCTCCGTTTACCGGGCCCGGCGCAACAAGGAGAAAGAAAATGGATCTATTGGGTTTCGCCAAGGACATCGGACGGCGCATCTTCAACAAGGACGAGGAGGCCGCGGAGAAGATCAAGGAGCTGATCCTGCAGAACAATCCGGGCGTCCGTGATCTCGAGGTGGAGTTCGATCAGGGCGTCGTGGGCCTGGCCGGCGAGTGCGAGTCCGGCGCCGCCATGCAGAAGTGCGTGCTGCTCGCGGGCAACGTCGAGGGCGTTATCGACGTCTATGCCAACAAGATGACGATCCGGCCGCCGGAAGGCAGTGGCGGGGAAAAGGCGGAGCCTGCCGAGGAGCCGGTGGAGTTCTACACCATCCGTTCCGGCGACACGCTCGGCAAGATCGCCCGACAGTACTACGGGGATGCGATGCAATATCCGCGCATCTTCGAGGCGAACCGGGAGGTGATCGAGGACCCGGACAAGATCTATCCCGGTCAGCGCATCCGCATACCGCTCGGCTGAGCGCCTGTCACCGGGTATTCCCACGGGCCCTGCGGGGCCCGTTTTTCATTCCGGGCGGCGGAAGCGGTAATGACCCACCAGCCACTGGCGGCCGTCGCCGTAGCCGAACAGCTCGGCGCAGGCCATGTAGAAGATGCGCCAGCGCTGCAGCCAGATGCGGGACTCGCGCTCGTCGAGGTTCTCGCCCAGGATGGCGAGAGCCTCGTCCCGGTGTGCGTCGAGCTTCGCCAGCCACGTGTTGCAGGTGCGCTCGTAATGGCGGCCGCCCACCAGCCAGCGCTCGTCCAGGCGCAGCTCCTCCTGAAAATGCAGCAGGGTATCCGCCGAGGGCATGATACCGCCGGTGAAGAAATGCCGCGCCATCCAGTTGGACTCGTCCTCGGCCTCGAAGGGGTAGAGCAACTCGCGATGACAGAAGTGATGGACGAACAGCTGCCCACCGGGACGCAGCCAGCCGGCGACCCGCCGCATCAGTTCCCGGTAGTTGCTCATGTGCTCGAACATCTCCACGGAGACGATGCGGTCGAAGGTCTCGCCGGCGTCGAACTCGCGCATGTCGGCGGTGACCACGTCGAGGTTGGCGAGGCCGCGTTCGCGGGCCAGTGCCAGTATGGTCTCGCGCTGCGGAGCCGAGTTGGAGGCGCAGAGGATTTCCGCCTTCGGCAGGTGTTCCGCCATCCACAGCGACAGTGAGCCCCAGCCGCAGCCGAGTTCCAGGATGCGCTGGCCGTCCTCCAGGCGGGCGCGCTCGACGGTGAGGGCGAGCATGCGCGCCTCGGAGTCGTCCAGCGTGGTCGTCGTCTCGTCCCAGTAGCCGCAGCTGTACTTGCGGTGCCGGCCCAGGCAGAGCCGGAAAAACTCGGGCGGCACCTCGTAGTGCTGCTCGTTGGCGGCGTCGGTGTGTACCGCCACCGGACCCTCCGAGAGTTCCTCGATACGCAGCCGAAAGCGCGCATCCTGGGCGTCGGCGTCCGTCAGCCGCTCCCTGGCCAGCTGCCTCGCCAGCCGCTGACGAATGCCCACTCGGATGAGCGAATCGGGCACCAGGCCGCGCTCGGCCCACTCGATCGGCCCCGCCATCAGGCGGCCTCGTCGGCGCTGCGCAGCACCGCGGGCAGCGGTGCGGCGTGGGCGAACCAGACCAGCAGCGGCGTCACCAGGGCCCAGACCGCGCCCAGGATGAGGAGGCTGGTCTCGCCCGGGAAGGAGGCTGCGCCCAGCTTCGTGCCTGCGGTGAACGACAGCGGCTGGCCGATGGCGCCGAACAGCGCGGCCAGCCGGTAGCGTCCCCGCAGCCACGCCAGGCAGCCGCGCAGGGTCAGTGCGAACACCACCCACAGCGTCAGAATCCAGGCCGGCGCCAGCGGACCCCAGGGAGTGGCGTAGTCCAGTACTCCCAGCGCGACGAAGGCGCCGTCGACCACCAGACCCGCAGACAGGGCGGCGAGGCACAGCGCCAGCAGGCGCCCCCGGGAGGACTGGCGGTAGAACTCCCAGGCGAGAAACGCGGCGGCGAGCAGGATGCCGGGCCAGACGATGCCGTTGGCGGCACCCAGCACCAGCGCGAACCAGCACGCGTTGAAAAAGAGGAAATTGATCAGCACGAGGGCGCTTCCGGCTTTATCCATCGACCGCACTGCTGTTCGGCGCAGGCGGTCTTCCGGATGCGGTCGACAGGCTCAGCCGGTGGTTCCCGTGTCGGCGATGAAGGTCCGCAGCCGGTCCGCGAGATTCTTGCAGGCCGCGGTCTTGGTGCGCGCGATGAGCGGTACCGGGATGACGATGGCAGGCAGATAGGAGGTGCCCGAGACGTCCGCCCTGACGGAGCCCGCGGACTTCAGCTCCTTCAGGTCCCAGATGGAGGCCTCGTAGTTGGCCTCGTTCTCCCACCAGGCGAAGCCGAAGCAGCCGCCGCCGCCCGGGCCCGCCGCGCAGGACAGGCTGCCGCCACCGCCGGTGCGCTCGGTGTCGCCGTCCAGCCAGACGATGTAGCGCACGCCGCTGTCGCGGATGCGGTCGCGGACGCCGGGACGTTGCATGAAGCGCTGCAGCGCCTTGGTCTCGGCCGGGGCCGTACGGGGCTCGAGCCAGGGGAACAGCGCGTCCACGAACTGCTCGTCCGGCATCACGGCCAGGCCCTCGCGGCCGTTGCCCAGCGCGTCGCCCACGCAGTCGGTGAAGCCGCGTTCGGTCTCGTTGCCCAGGTGATAACTGCGCGCCATGACAACCACCGCCTCGCCGTCCATGATGCCGGTGGCAGCGCTCTTTTCCTGTTCAAACCGGGCCGTCACGCATCCGCCCAGCAGGACTGCCGTCCCCGCAATCCCCAGCACCAGCATGCGGCCCGGGCCCGTGCGTGCGGGCGCCTTTCTCCTAGCCTCGGTCATCGGTGAAATTCCCCCGGGCCGTATTGCCCGTATTGGCTGCCACGTCCGCCGGCTCCGCGGCCGCCGGCTCTTCGTCCGTACGCGCATTCAGGCGCTCCTTCGCATCTTCGCCGCCGCTGGCGGGGACGGCGCTTCCGCCCGGGTCGCCGAGTCCGGTCTCACGGGCGAAGCGCAGGCCGATCATGGCGGCGGCGTCCCGCATGGCCAGGACGGCCGCTCGGGCCAGTGCCTCGTCGGCGCTGAAAATGCCCTCGGAGCCCGCCTTGCCGTAGGCGGCGATGGGCCAGTTGGAGACCTCGCTACCCTCGGCGTCGAAGATCCGCAGGCGGTAGCGAATCCAGATGGTGTAGGCATCCGACCGGCTCTGGGCGGGCAGGGCGAATTCGAATGCCTCGATGCTCGCCTCGATGAGGGCGTCCGCGCCCACGGCCTCGACGTCCGTGTCCGCATCGACCTCCACGACCTCGCTGAACATCGAGCCGAACAGGTGCCGGAACGCGAGCTTGTTGGCCTCGCCCAGGTTGATGGTCCATTTCTGCCGCCCCAGAACCTCCTCCTCGTGGACGTAGTTCGACATCTCCGGCGAGTAGCGCACGGCCACCTTCAGCGGCAGCTGGTTCAGCAGGGGATCGGGCAGGGTGGGTTTTCTGAGCGCGACCTGATTCGAACAGCCCGCTAACGCAAGGGCCGCCAGGACGACTGCGACGGTGGCAGAGAGTCTCCCGGTCAAGCAATACTCCAACGGCCGAATGGGCCGGAGAATCCCGTAGGGTCGGGTACCATGATTCGATTGTGGACTCGCGCGGCCGCCCGAAGTTTCAACCTGGCCGGCGCGAATGACACACGCTTCGACTCTAGACGCAGTCCCGCCGTCATGCAAGCAGACCCCGGGGACGACCGGCCCGGCAGCGTCACAGCCGCGCACGGATGGCCCGCAGCAGGCCGCCTATCACCGGCAGGTGCTCGTAGAAGCCGCCGGCGGAGTCCCAGAAGTCCTGGTGGACCAGCACGCGGCCCTGGTCGTCGAAACGGAAGTGGGTGACGCCCCAGGAGACCAGCGGCTCGCCGCCGGCCAGCGCGCCGATGCGCATGGTCATGCGCCAGCGGAAGTAGAAATCGTCGCCGCTGCGGCTGATATCGTGGAACTCCACCTGCACGGAGCCGGCGTTCCGGGCCGTGTCCAGGAAATAGTCGCCGATGGCGTCGGCGCCGCGCAGGGTCTTCAGCGTGTCGTTGAAGAAGGCGTCCGGGGCATAGACCTCCGGCGCCATGCGCCGCACCCGCTCCGGGGTGACGTCGGCGAAGAATTCGCGCACCCGTTCGATGGCCGCGGCCTCCGCCTCACTGCCCGGTGCCGGGCCGAGCCCCTCCGTGCGGGCCAGCGCCTCCTCGTAGGCCGCCACCTGATCGGCCGCCGAATCCACATCGGCGCTGCGGATGGCCCAGGCCAGCAGCGCGATCAGGACGACGATGACAAGCAGTATTACAATGGCGAGCTTTTGCATGCCGGTCTCCTCCCGGAACCCCGGTTCTGGTGGACGGTCGTGACGACAAGGATAGTGCACATGAGTCTCGCGACCCGCGTCAGTTTATTCGCCGACAGCCGCTGATCGGATCAGGAGTCACAGGAGTCATCGATGGCGCGCCCAAAGGTCCTCGTCTTCCAGCACGTGCCCTTCGAACCGCTGGGCACCCTCGACCCGCTGCTGAAAGAGCACGGGTTCCGCATCCGCTACGTGAACTTCAGCCGCGATCCGGCACAGCGGCCGCGGCTGGACGGCTACGACGCGCTCATCGTCCTGGGCGGGCCGATGAACGTGGACGAGACGGAGGCCTACCCCAACCTGGCTACAGAGGTCGAGCTGATCCGCGAGGCGCTGGACCGGGGCCGTCACGTGCTCGGCATCTGCCTCGGCGCCCAGCTGCTGGCGAAGGCGCTGGGCGGCGGGGTCGTTGCCAACGGAGAGCACGAGATCGGCTGGCACGAGGTGCGGGTTACCGCCGACGGCGCGGCTGACCCGGTCCTTTCGGCCCTCGATGCGCCGTCGCCCCTGTTCCACTGGCATGGCGACCGCTTCGAGCTGCCGCCGGGCGCGAGTCATCTCGCCGAGTCCGACCTGTGTGGCAATCAGGCCTTCCGTCACGGCGATCTGGCGCTGGGGCTGCAGTTCCACTTGGAGGTGGATCAGCCGCTCATCGAGCGCTGGCTCACGGTCCCCGTCAATCGCCGGCTGCTTGAGCGCCTGCAAGGCCGGGTGGACCCGGAGGCCGTCCGCCGGCAGACGCCTTCGCTCATCGACGCCCTGCAGGCGCAGAGCCGGCGGGTGTTCGGCCGCTGGATCGGACAGTTCGGCCTGCCGCGGCGCAGGGTGGCGCTGCCGTCCCGCTGAGCCCGGCGCCGGCCGTTCGGCGCCGGGCTGATTTTTGCCGGCATTCACTGCATGATAGGCGGCGCCCGCCTGATGATAGGCGGTGCCCGCCTGGCCCAACACGGACACCCGCGATGAAGCTCTACGCCGATGTCACCCGAGAAGTCGACGAAATGCCGGAGGGCCCGGAAGTCGTCGCTTTCTTCGACCTGGACGGAACGCTGCTGTCGGGCTTCTCCGTGACCTCGATGATGCGCGAGCGCCTCGTCTCCGGCGAGCTGAAGCCCCGCCAGGCCCTGGTGCAGTTCGTCTCGTTCATCGGTCAGGGATTCCGCAGCCGCGAATTTCCCGCCATGCTCAAGGCGGCCACGCGCACGCTGGAGGGCGTGGAGGAGGCGTCCTTCGTGCGCCTGGGCCGGGAGACCTTCCGCAAGTACGTGAGCGGCGCCATCTACCCGGAATCCCGGGCGCTGGTGCGAGCCCACCAGCGCAAGGGTCATACGGTGGTCGTACTGTCCTCGGCCACGCCCTACCAGGTGAATCCGGTGGCCGAGGAGCTCGAGATCGAGCACGTGCTGTGTACCCGCTTCGAGGTGGAGGAGGGCCGGTTCACCGGTCGGCTGGTCGAGCCCATCACCTACGGCGCGGGCAAGCTCGATGCTGCACGGGCGTTCCTGGAGGAGCGGGACCTCAGGCTCGCGAACAGCTTCTTCTACACGGACGGGGCGGAGGACGTGCCCCTGCTGGAGCACGTCGGGTACCCGCGGCCGCTGAACCCGGACGGCGACCTGGAGGAGATCGCCAGGGAGCAGGGCTGGCCCATCCGGCGCTTCCGCAGCCGGGGGCTGCCCGGGGTGCGCGAGCTGCTCGGCACCGGCCTCGCCTGGGGCGCACTCGTCTCCTCGGCGCTGGCGAGCGTCCCGGTGCTCGCGCTCAACCGCTCCCGGCGCGACGCCGCCAACCTGGCCATCGCCACCTTCGGCGATTTCGCGAGTGCGCTCGCGGGACTCGACCTGCAGGTGACGGGCGCCCAGCACCTCTGGTCGCATCGGCCGGCGGTGTTCGTGTTCAACCACCAGAGCGGGGCGGACATGGTCATCCTGGCGAAGCTGCTGCGGCAGGATTTCACCGGTATCGCCAAGAAGGAACTCCGCAGCAATCCGATACTCGGCCCGCTGATGTGGGCCACCGAGACCGTCTTCGTGGACCGCGCCAATACCGAGAGGGCCATCGAGGCCATGCGCCCGGCGGTGGAGGCGCTGAACGGCGGGCTGTCCATCGTGCTGGCGCCGGAGGGCACGCGCAGCCTGGGCGACCGCCTGGGGCCGTTCAAGAAGGGCGCCTTCCACCTGGCCATGCAGGCCGGCGTGCCGATGGTGCCCATCGTCATCCACAACGCCACCGACGCGCTGCCGAAAAGCGGCGTCTTCGTCCGGCCGGCCACGATCAAGGTGGAGGTGCTGCCGCCGATACCCACCGACGACTGGAGCCCCGAGACCATCGAGCAGCACGTGCGGGCCGTGCGCCGCCTGTTCCTGAGGGCACTGGATCAGTTGCCCGAGCCGGGAGAGGAAGAGGTTAGCAATAACAATGAGATATAGAGCTTATCTCGAAATCTTGTTGCGTATGTCCCGTTTCCGGTTGACGCTGATACACCTGCTCCATCGCTGAAGGGCCGGGTACCGCCTCAAGTTCTCCCGCCGGTCGCCGCTAACCCGGCAGAGACGCGCCGTAATGGCGCCGGGGACGAGCGCCCATGAAGACCTTCCGCGTACAGGAGCAGCAAGCCGACGGGCCGGTAGACGAGCGGGACGGTCATGGCGGCGAGGGCGGCCTGCGCCAGGCGCTCTACGACCTGCTCGAGGGCGAGCGGGCCGCGACACCGGCCGGGCTTTTCCTGAACCGGGCCCTGGTCGCGCTCATCCTGGCGAACGTGGCCGCCGTCATCCTGGAGTCCCAGTTGTCCCGCGAACTGGTGACGCCGGCATTCTTCCACGGCTTCGAGATCGCCTCCGTGGTGATCTTCACGCTGGAGTACCTGGCCAGGCTGTGGGCGGCGCCCGTCGACCCGCGCTACCGGGCGCTGAAGCCCTGGCGGGCGCGCCTCGCCCACGCCGCCACGCCGCTGGCGGTGGTGGACCTGCTCGCCATCGCGCCGTTCTACCTGGCGCTGCTGGCTCCCATCGATCTCCGGTACCTGCGCGCGTTCCGCCTGCTGCGCCTGCTGAAGTTATCCCGGTATTTCGATGGCTTACAGATCTTTCTGAAGGTGATCAGGGCGGAGATCGGCGCCATCTCCGCGGCGCTGCTCACCATGTTCGTGCTGGTCATCATCTCCGCCTGTCTGATGTTCTCGCTGGAGAGCGAGGCCCAGCCCCGGGTGTTCGGCAGCGTCGTGGACGCCATCTGGTGGGCCGTCGTGACCCTGACCACGGTGGGCTACGGAGACGTGACGCCGGTGACGGCAGGTGGCAAGATCCTGGCCATGGGCATCATGCTCATGGGCGTGGCGACCTTCGCCCTGCCGGCCGGCATCCTGGCTGCGCGATTCTCCGAGGAGTTGCAGGAGCGGCGCGAGAAGCTGCGCTTCGAGGTGGCAGAGGCGCTCAGCGACGGCGTGCTGGACGCCGGCGAACAGGCCGAGCTCGCCGAGTTGCGTGCGGAGCTCGGCCTCTCGCAGGAGACCCTGAGCCGGCTGGTGGAGCTTCAGGGCAGGACGGGCCACGGCTTCCGCTACTGCCCCCGCTGCGGGGAGCACCTGGACTCCGCGCGCTGCCGCTGACCCGCGCCGCCGTGCCCCGGCGAGCGCCGCTTTTCGGTATCCTGCGTCCCGTACGGTTTACGGGAATGGAAGATGAAACTGACCGATACCTTCCGCGGGCGGGCGGTGATGGCCTGCTGCACCGCCTTCGTGACGATGGCGCTGCTCGCCACGGCGCCGGTTGCGCTGGCCCGGCCGGGCGGTCCCGATGCCGACACCGGGCGCATGATCGCCGAACTCGGCCTGAGCGAAGCCGCGACTCCCGTGAGCGAACATCCCCGCTGGCAACCGGACGGGCCTGTCGTGGTTTGGGTGGACGGCCCGGACCGGCTGGCCTGGCTGCAGGAGGTGGCCGGCGACGTCGAACTCGTGGCCGTGCAGTCTCTCGCCGAGGCCGAGGCGGCCATGCCGGGCGCCGCCGCGCTGCTCGGGGTATGCAGCGCCGCGCTGATCGAGGCCGGTGACTCCCTGCACTGGGTGCAGAGCTACAGCGCGGGCGTGGACCGCTGCGTGGAAACGCCCGCGCTGGCGGATGGGGATATGATCCTGACCAATGCGCAGCGCCTGTACGGCCCCGCCATCGCCGAACACGTCATGGGCATGATGTTCATGCTGGCCCGCGGCCTGGACGTCTATCACCTGCGCCAGGCGGAGGGCCGCTGGGAGCGCGGGCTGGCAGACCATGCCGATACCACCTGGGAGCTGGCGGACCGCACCCTGCTGGTGGTCGGGCTCGGCGGCATCGGCACAGAGATCGCGCGGCGCGCCAGCGCCCTGGGGATGGAGGTGATCGCCACCCGGGCGAGCTCCCGGCAGGGGCCTCCGTTCGTGAGCTACGTGGGCCTGGCCGACGAACTCCACGAACTGGCCGGCCGCGCCGACATCGTGGTCAACGCCACCCCGCTGGTGCCCGTCACCGAGGACCTGTTCGATGCCGAATTCTTCGCGGCGGCAAAAACCGGCTCCTACTTCATCAACATCGGGCGCGGGGGCAGCGTGGTCACCGCGGACCTGATGGCGGCGCTGGAGTCGGGCAGGATCGCCGGCGCCGGCCTCGACGTGACCGACCCGGAGCCGCTGCCGGAGGGCCACCCCCTGTGGCGCATGCCCCGGGTGATCATCACGCCCCACATCTCGGCGCGCACCGAGGGGTCGTCCGAGCGGCGCTGGCTGCTGGTACGGGAGAACCTGCGGCGCTACGTCGCCGGCGAGCCGCTGCTCTCCGTGGTGGATATAGACCGGGGCTACTGAGCGGATTCGGCGAGCCGCTCGGAGGCGTAGGCCAGCTCGGCCTCGACGGTGGCCGTGATCTGGCGCTGCAGCACCTTCTCGATGCGACCGGCGATCAGGGGAATCGGCACGTGGAAGCGATGTTCCACCTTATAGAGTGAGCCGGCACCGTCCGGTTGCAGGGTGAAGCGGCCCTCGATCTCTATGGGAGCTCTTGCCGTGCGTACCGTGTAGCGTCCCTGGTAGCCGTCGGCGACGTTCTGCCATAGTTCGTGGACGGTAACGGTCTGCTCCTCGCCCACCAGCCTCGTGAGGAAACCGGGGAGGTCCTGGCGGGCGACGCGGGTGGTGTGCAGGGTCACCGAATCCCCGTCCTCGTCCGCGTGGCATTCGGCACTCAGCTCGCCGATGGCGAGGCAGCGGTCCACAATGAAGTCCGGATCCGTCATCAGCGCGGCCACGCTGTCCGCGTCGGCTTCGAAGCGGCGGCTGGCGGCCATCAGGCGATCTGCTGCCCCTGCTCGTCGCCGGACTCGCCTTCGGCGAGATGACGCAGTGCCTCGAGGTCCAGCACCTCGATGCGGCCGCGGGGAGCGAGCAGGATCTCGCGCCGTTTCATGTCCGCCATCAGCCGGCAGACCGTCTCCTCGCTCAGGCCGAGCAGGTTGGCGATCTCCAGCCGGGTGATCGGCAGGCGGAAGCGGCCGTCCCGGGGCCAGGGCTCGGGCGCCATCATCAGAATAAACGAGGCCAGCTTCGAGTTGGCGCACTTCTGGCCCATGGCCTGGATCAGGGCGCGGCTCTGCACCAGCTGGGCATTGAGCGCGTCGATCAGCCGCATCGCCATCTCCGGCTGGTGCGCGACCCGGGAGAGCAGTGCCTTGTGGCTGATGCGGCAGGCCTGAACGGGCGTGGCGGCTGCGGCGGAGTAGGCGTAATGGTCCTGCTGCAGGGTCTGCAGCCCCACCACCAGGTTGCCGCGCCGGCCGATGCCGACGATCTGCTCGCGGCCGTCCTGGCTGTGGTGGCAGATTTTCACGACGCCGTGCGCGATGGAGTACAGATATCCCCCGGGTTCCCCCTGCAGGAACAGCATCTCGCCCTTGTCGTAAGTGGAGCACTGAACGAGCCCGGAAACCACGCAGGGCAGTTCGCCCAGCGGATTCTGCTCGTCATTCAGGCCACGGAACAGACACAGGCAATTTTCGCACGGCATGGGCTCTCGCTCCCCCTTGTTCTTGCAGACCACTTGATACGCGCCGGTTGTCGTCGCGTCGATAGCGAAAACTCCAGTTCGGCCATCGGTATTCACGTATTTGAAACTGCCAATTGTCAGTGTTTGGGCTCCGAAAATGTGCTTATAGTTGAAACGCCTCTATGCCGACGCCTCCCGCCGGCGGGAGGCTGCACCGAAAAGAAATCGGAATAGGTACTATCCACTGGCCGTCCGCGCCCCGTAACTGACAATTGTCAGTGTTTCTTGACACGCGCAAACCTAACCTTGCACGTGACGCCGGGTAACCGGCTGTGGCCGATCTAAAGGCCGAGCCGGCATCCGGGTATTTCGAAGAAGCAGAGGGTTGCGCCATGAACCGTTTCCAGAAGATGTTTAGAGGAAGCTGGGCATTGCTCTTCGCCTCGTTCCTGCTGCTGGGTGTAGCAGGCTGCGAGGGCGACGACGGTGCGCAGGGTCCGGCAGGACCGCCGGGGCCGGAGGGCCCGACGGGACCGACCGGGTCGGAAGGACCTCCGGGGCCCCCGGGAGCTCCGGGCGGGACTGTAGGATCAATTACGGTTGGTGATGGTACTGCGCTGACGGCGGAAGAGATCGAGACTCTCGGTCAGCTGCAGGCGGAAATCACCAACGTAACCATCGCGAGCCCGCCGGTGGTCGAGTTCACGGTAACCGCCGAGAACGGCGAGCCGGCACTCGGCATCGCGGAAGGCGTCGTGTGGTTCACGTTTGCCAAGCTCGTGCCCGCCCCCGATTCCGACGTGAACGGCGGTATTGCGTACTGGCAGAGCTACATCAATACCATCGAAGAGGCGGGCCCCGAGCGGTTCAACCCGAATCCGCCGGACTTCCTCGATCAGGCTCTGCACGCGAGCACCGACAATTCGGGAACGCTGGAAGAACTGGGCGACGGCAACTATCGTTATACCTTCGCCACGGACGTCACGGCCGTGACCGATCCCGTCGAAGTGACGTGGGAGCCGAGCCTGACCCACCGCGTGGGCCTCGAGATCCGCCTCGGCGGTCCGGGCGAGGTGCCGCTGGCGCCGGATAACCCGGTCTACGACTTCGTGCCCGACGGCGGCGTCGGTACCGGAGCCAAGGACATCGCAGCCACCGAGAACTGCGCCGACTGCCACTTCTCGTTCGCCCTGCACGGCGGACCGCGGAAGACGGTGGAATACTGCGTGACCTGCCACAACCCCGGCACGATCGACCAGGATACGGGCGAGTCTCTCGACATGGCCTACATGACCCACTCCATCCACGTGGGTGAGGGCCGTGTGGACGTCGCCGGTGATCCGCTGCCTTACGTGATCTACGGCTACGGCGGCTCCGTGCACGACTATGGCGACGTGACGCATCCGCAGTCGCTGACCTACTGCACGACCTGCCACGTCGAATCCGAAGAGGCTCCGGACGGCAACGCCTGGAACCTGGCCGCGTCGACGCAGAGCTGCGGCAGCTGCCACTCCGACGGTCTCATCGTCGAGAACTGGGACGAAGTGACCGGCATCGCCGAGTATCGGTTCG